>NZ_NCUR01000010.1:0-363149 GCF_002096595.1 Streptococcus oralis subsp. oralis | reverse complement strand
CTAGAATGCCTTTTGTAAGTAAACTGCTAACTATAAAAGTCTTTACTAGCCTAGAAAAATAAAAAGGAGTAAACAATATGTCTATTGTTATTGGTGCAGATGCTGCAGGTTTGAGATTGAAAGAAGTTGTGAAAGACTTCTTGGAAAAAGAAAACTTCCACGTTGTGGATGTTACAGCTGAAGGTCAAGATTTTGTTGATGTGACTCTTGCTGTTGCTGCAGAAGTAAACAAAGAAGAACAAAATCTTGGTATCGTGATTGATGCTTATGGGGCTGGTCCATTCATGGTCGCAACGAAAATCAAAGGAATGGTTGCTGCAGAAGTTTCAGATGAACGTTCAGCCTATATGACTCGTGGACACAACAACTCACGTATGATCACTATGGGTGCACAACTTGTTGGTGATGAATTGGCCAAAAACATTGCTAAAGGTTTTGTTAATGGTAAATACGACGGTGGACGTCACCAAATTCGTGTCGACATGTTGAACAAAATGTGTTAATTAGATTACAGTAAGAGAGGTAAGTTAAAAATGAGAATTGCAATTGGATGTGACCACATCGTAACAGATGAAAAAATGGCGGTTTCAGAATTTTTGAAATCAAAAGGATATGAAGTCATCGACTTTGGTACATATGACCACACACGTACTCACTACCCAATCTTTGGTAAAAAAGTAGGGGAAGCAGTTGTTAGCGGACAAGCTGATCTTGGGGTATGTATCTGTGGTACTGGTGTTGGTATCAACAACGCTGTCAACAAAGTTCCAGGAGTTCGTTCTGCCTTGGTTCGTGATATGACAACAGCTCTTTATGCAAAAGAACAATTGAATGCCAACGTTATCGGTTTTGGTGGTAAGATTACTGGTGAATTGCTTATGTGTGATATCATTGAAGCTTTCATTAATGCTGAATACAAGCCATCAGAAGAAAACAAAAAATTGATCGCTAAAATCGAGCATGTTGAAACTCACAATGCTCATCAAGCAGATGCAAACTTCTTTACAGAATTCCTTGAAAAATGGGATCGCGGTGAATACCACGACTAAGAGGCGACCTATGATTTTAACAGTCACAATGAACCCATCCATCGATATTTCCTATCCCTTGGATGAGTTGAAGATTGATACTGTCAATCGTGTGGTGGACGTGACCAAGACAGCTGGTGGTAAAGGGCTCAATGTTACACGAGTTCTTTCAGAATTTGGTGATTCTGTTGCTGCTACTGGTCTAGTTGGTGGCAAACTTGGTGAGTTTTTGGTTAAAAATATCGATAATCAAGTAAAGAAAGATTTCTTTTCAATTCAGGGAGAAACTCGTAACTGTATCGCTATTCTCCACGGAGATAACCAAACAGAAATCCTTGAAAAAGGACCCGAAGTTCTAGAACAAGAAGGGAAAGACTTCTTGGTTCATTTCGAAAATCTTCTTGACACTGTGGAAGTAGTAGCCATCTCTGGTAGTCTGCCAGCAGGTCTTCCAGTTGACTACTATGCAAGCTTAGTAGAACTTGCTAATCGCGCAGGAAAACCAGTTGTTCTGGATTGCTCAGGTGCGGCTCTTCAGGCTGTCCTTGAATCACCACACAAACCAACAGTTATCAAACCAAATAACGAAGAATTGTCTCAGCTTCTTGGAAAAGAAGTTTCAGAGGATTTGGATGAATTAAAAGAAGTTCTTCAAGATCCTCTATTTGCAGGGATTGAGTGGATAATCGTTTCGCTTGGTGCAAATGGTGCTTTTGCAAAACATGGTGATACTTTCTACAAGGTAGATATTCCAAGAATTCAGGTAGTCAATCCTGTCGGATCTGGAGATTCTACTGTTGCAGGTATTTCATCAGGTCTTCTTCATAAGGAATCGGATGCAGAACTCCTCATCAAGGCCAATGTCCTTGGTATGCTCAATGCCCAAGAAAAGATGACAGGTCATGTCAATATGGCCAACTATCAAGCTTTATATGATCAATTAATAGTAAAAGAGGTATAAAATGGTTTTAACAGAAAACAAACGTGCATGCTTGCAAAAACTCTCTGACGAGAACGGCATTATCTCAGCTCTTGCCTTTGACCAACGTGGTGCTTTGAAACGCCTCATGGCTCAATACCAAACGGAAGAACCAACAGTTGCTCAAATGGAAGAACTCAAAGTTTTAGTAGCAGATGAATTGACAAAATACGCTTCATCTATGCTCCTTGACCCTGAGTATGGTCTTCCAGCTACAAAAGCGCTTGATGCCAATGCTGGTCTTCTCCTTGCTTATGAAAAAACTGGTTACGACACAACAAGCACCAAACGCTTGCCTGACTGCTTGGATGTTTGGTCTGCAAAACGCATCAAGGAACAAGGCGCAGACGCTGTTAAGTTCTTGCTTTACTATGACGTAGACAGCTCTGACGAACTCAACCAAGAAAAACAAGCCTACATCGAACGCATTGGTTCTGAGTGTGTGGCGGAAGACATTCCATTCTTCCTTGAAATCTTGGCTTACGATGAAAAGATTGCGGACGCAGGTTCTGCAGAATACGCCAAAGTGAAACCACACAAGGTTATTGGTGCTATGAAGGTCTTCTCAGACCCACGCTTTAACATCGATGTCTTGAAAGTGGAAGTTCCAGTTAACGTCAAATACGTTGAAGGATTTGGTGATGGTGAAATCGTCCATACTCGCGAAGAAGCAGCAGCCTTCTTCAAAGCTCAAGATGAAGCAACTAACTTACCATACATCTACTTGAGTGCGGGCGTATCAGCTAAACTCTTCCAAGAGACCCTTGTCTTTGCCCATGAATCAGGCGCAAACTTCAACGGAGTTCTTTGTGGCCGTGCAACATGGGCTGGATCAGTTGAAGCTTACATCAAAGATGGTGAGGCAGCAGCTCGTGAATGGTTGCGTACAACTGGATTTGAGAACATTGACGAACTCAACAAGGTTCTTCAAACAACAGCGACTTCATGGACTGAACGTGTATAAGTTTTCCCCCTAATCTTAGGAACATTGATCTAAATAAAAAATTTAAAAAAAGTTGAATGTAAAGGTTTACAAAAAAACTTACTTGTGCTATACTTAAATCACAAGTTAATACAAGGTGAGTGTTACTAAGTAATATTAGGCATGATCACAGGTGAATTAGAAATCGACAGATTTTCTAGTTCATTTGTGGTCATTTTTTATACTCATATACCTTTAAGAGATAAAAGGAGGTTGCCATGTATCGAATTCTAAACCCAATGAATCACAACGTCTCTCTTGTCAGAAATGACAAGGGAGAAGAAGTGATTGTGATTGGTAAGGGGATTGCATTTGGAAAGAAGAAGGGGGATTTGATTGCTGAAGAACAAGTTGAGAAAATCTTTCGAATGAAGACAGAAGAGTCCAGAGAGAACTTTATGGCTCTGCTCAAAGATGTTCCGCTTGATTTTATCACAGTGACTTATGAAATCATTGATAAGCTATCAAAGAAATATCATTATCCGATTCAAGAGTATCTCTACGTAACCTTGACAGATCATATTTACTGCTCTTACCAAGCTCTAGCACAAAGAAGGTACAAGGATAGCAATCTGCCAGATATTTCCACTAAGTATCCTGTCGCTTTTCAAATCGCAAAGGAAGCTTTTGAAATGTATCGTCAGAAGTTGACAGATCATTTCCCTGAGGATGAAATTATTCGGATCGCTTATCATTTCATTAATGCTGAAGGTGAAAATGAAGTGGAACTTGTGGAGTCGATTGATAAGAGGAAAGAAATTCTCAGGAATGTCGAAGAAGTGCTAAAGTGTTATGCAATTCAACGAACCAAAGAGAATAATCATTTCTATGATCGTTTTATGATTCATCTCAACTATTTTTTGGATTATTTAGACCGTTCCAGAGATGATAACCAATCACTTCTGGATATGGAAGATCATATTAAACAATCCTATCCAAAAGCATTTGAGATTGGTTCCAAGATTTATGATGTGATTACGCAACATACTGGTCTTGATTTGTATAAGAGTGAGCGAGTTTATCTAGTTCTACATATCCAACGTTTACTGTCATAAGATTTATCAAAGAATATATAAGGAGGACTCTATTATGAATAGAGAAGAAGTAACATTATTAGGTTTTGAGATTGTTGCCTATGCTGGCGATGCTCGTTCGAAACTATTGGAAGCCTTGAAGGCTGCTGAAGCTGGCGATTTTGCGAAAGCAGATACTCTCGTAGAGGAAGCAGGTGGTTGCATCGCGGAGGCGCACCACGCGCAAACAAGTCTATTAACTAAGGAAGCTTCAGGTGAGGACTTAGCTTATAGTGTAACCATGATGCATGGCCAGGATCACTTGATGACAACCATCTTGCTCAAAGATTTGATGCACCATTTAATCGAACTTTACAAGAGAGGAGTTAAGTAATGAACAAACTAATTTCATTTATCGAGAAAGGAAAACCTTTCTTTGAGAAATTATCTCGTAATATCTATCTTCGTGCTATTCGTGATGGTTTCATTGCAGGTATGCCTGTTATTCTCTTCTCAAGTATCTTTATCTTGATTGCCTTTGTTCCGAACTCATGGGGTTTTAAATGGTCTGACGATGTTGTTAATCTCCTCATGAAACCTTATAGTTATTCAATGGGGATTCTGGCTCTCTTGGTAGCTGGTACAACAGCTAAGTCATTGACGGACTCAGTTAACCGTAGCATGGAAAAAACCAACCAAATCAACTATATGTCAACACTGTTGGCGGCGATTGTTGGTTTGTTGATGTTGGCAGCTGATCCGATTGAAGGTGGCTTTGCAACAGGTTTCCTTGGAACAAAAGGGTTGCTTTCAGCCTTCCTTGCTGCCTTTGTTACTGTAGCCATCTATAAGGTTTGTGTTAAGAACAACGTCACTATTCGTATGCCTGACGAAGTTCCACCAAATATCTCACAAGTATTTAAAGATGTGATTCCATTCACTCTATCAGTGGTTTCTCTTTATGCTCTTGATTTACTAGCTCGTCATTTTGTTGGTGCAAGCGTAGCTGAATCAATCGGTAAATTCTTTGCACCATTATTCTCTGCTGCTGATGGTTATCTTGGTATTACTATTATCTTTGGTGCCTTTGCCTTCTTCTGGTTTGTTGGTATCCACGGTCCTTCAATCGTTGAACCTGCAATCGCAGCTATTACCTATGCGAATGCTGAAGTCAACTTGAACCTTCTCCAACAAGGGATGCACGCAGACAAGATCCTTACTTCTGGTACACAAATGTTTATCGTTACCATGGGGGGTACAGGTGCGACACTGGTTGTTCCTTTCATGTTCATGTGGTTAACAAAATCAAAACGTAACCGTGCAATCGGACGTGCTTCAGTAGTTCCAACTTTCTTTGGTGTAAATGAACCAATCTTGTTTGGTGCACCGCTTGTCTTGAACCCAATCTTCTTTATTCCTTTCATCTTTGCGCCAATTGCCAACGTATGGATCTTTAAATTCTTCATTGAAACACTTGGCATGAACTCATTTACAGCCAACCTTCCTTGGACAACACCAGGTCCGCTCGGTATTGTTCTCGGTACAAACTTCCAATTCTTGTCATTTGTACTTGCTGCTTTGTTAATCCTTGTTGACGTAGCCATTTACTATCCATTCCTCAAGGTTTATGATGAACAAATTCTTGAAGAAGAACGTTCTGGTAAAGCCAATGATGAATTGAAAGAAAAAGTAGCCGCAAACTTCAATACTGCCAAAGCAGATGCTATTCTTGAAAAAGCAGGTGTAGAAGCAGCGCAAAACACAATCACAGAAGAAACAAATGTTCTCGTTCTCTGTGCAGGAGGAGGTACAAGTGGTCTCCTTGCAAATGCTCTAAACAAGGCAGCTGCAGAGTACAAAGTTCCTGTTAAAGCAGCAGCTGGTGGCTATGGTGCTCACCGTGAAATGTTGCCTGAGTTTGATCTGGTTATCCTTGCTCCTCAAGTTGCTTCAAACTTTGAAGACATGAAGGCTGAAACTGACAAACTTGGTATCAAACTTGCTAAGACAGAAGGTGGCCAATACATTAAATTGACTCGCGATGGAAAAGGCGCTCTTGCCTTTGTTCAAGCGCAGTTCGAAGAATAAAATGTAAATAGCGAAGAAGTGAGATGGAGGAACTCCTCCCAACTATACCCCCATCTCATTTCTATTTCTTGAAAGGTGAATCAAATGACAAAAACACTTCCAAAAGACTTTATTTTTGGCGGAGCAACAGCAGCCTACCAAGCAGAAGGTGCTACACATACTGATGGTAAAGGGCCAGTCGCCTGGGACAAATACCTCAAAGATAACTACTGGTACACTGCTGAACCAGCCAGTGATTTCTATCACAAATATCCTGTTGACCTCAAACTTGCAGAAGAATATGGTGTCAATGGTATCCGTATTTCAATCGCTTGGTCACGTATCTTTCCAACTGGTTACGGGAAAGTCAATGACAAGGGGGTTGAGTTCTATCATAATCTATTTGCAGAGTGCCACAAACGCCATGTTGAGCCCTTTGTAACTCTTCATCACTTTGATACGCCAGAAGCTCTACATTCAAATGGAGACTTCTTAAACCGTGAAAATATCGAACACTTTGTAGACTACGCTGCCTTCTGTTTTGAAGAATTTCCAGAAGTAAACTATTGGACAACCTTTAATGAAATTGGACCAATCGGTGATGGTCAATACTTGGTTGGGAAATTCCCTCCAGGCATTCAGTACGACCTTGCCAAAGTTTTCCAATCGCATCACAATATGATGGTTTCTCATGCGCGTGCAGTCAAGCTATATAAAGATAAAGGCTATAAAGGGGAAATTGGTGTGGTTCACGCCCTGCCTACTAAATATCCTCTAGATCCTGAAAATCAAGCAGATGTTCGCGCTGCCGAGTTAGAAGATATCATTCACAATAAATTTATTTTGGATGCGACTTATCTTGGACGCTATTCAGATGAAACCATGGAAGGTGTCAACCATATCTTAGCAGTCAATGGTGGAAGCTTAGATCTGCGTGAAGAAGACTTCGCAATCCTAGAAGCTGCAAAAGACTTGAACGACTTCCTCGGCATTAACTACTACATGAGTGATTGGATGCAAGCCTTTGATGGAGAAACTGAAATCATTCATAACGGTAAGGGTGAAAAAGGAAGCTCTAAATATCAGATTAAGGGAGTTGGACGCCGAGTTGCGCCTGACTATGTCCCACGTACCGATTGGGATTGGATTATCTACCCTCAAGGTTTGTATGACCAAATTATGCGCGTGAAGAAAGATTATCCTAACTACAAAAAAATCTACATCACAGAGAATGGTCTTGGATACAAAGATGAGTTTGTGGATGGGACAGTCTACGATGATGGACGGATTGATTATGTTAAGAAACATATGGAAGTGATTGCAGATGCAATCTCCGATGGAGCCAATGTCAAAGGCTACTTTATCTGGTCGCTGATGGATGTCTTTTCTTGGTCAAATGGTTACGAAAAGCGTTACGGCCTCTTCTATGTTGATTTTGAAACCCAGGAGCGTTATCCAAAGAAATCGGCTCATTGGTATAAAAAACTAGCTGAGACACAACTTATTGAATAAAATTCAACAAAAATTCCCCGCCAAAAGGCAGGGGAATTTTTATGGTTTTGATAAAAGAATGGTTGTTTGTTTCGACAGATCTTCAAATGTCTCCTGACTCAGTTTGGCATCTGAAACGATAGTATCAATCTCTGAGATATTGTAGAAAGTGTAAAAATCAAACTTATTAAACTTACTGTGGTCTGCCAGTAGATATTTTTTATTGGCATTATTCAAGGCGATTCGTTGTACCTCGCCCTCTTCTTCACTGAAAGTAGCAATTGCCTTATCCTTAATACCATTACAACTTACAAAAGATTTAGAAAACTGAAGGTTGGTTAAATCCTGCAAGGTGAGTGTTCCCACAAAAGCACCAGTGATGGAGCGATAATTTCCACCAATCAAGATCAAATCTGTTAGTTTTCGTTCGTTTAGGATGAGAAAAACTGGAAGACTGTTTGTTACAACACGAATATTATCAATTGGGAGCTCACGAGCAAAACATTCTAAGGTTGTTCCTGGCCCGATAAAAATAGTTTCACCTTCGTCAATCAAATGACCTGCAAAACGGCTAATTTCTTGTTTTTCAGCAATCTGCAAACCTTGTTTTTCGACGTTTGAGCGTTCGTTGTTTAAGAGAGAACCTGTACGAAGTTTTTCAGCGCCACCGTGCACACG
This sequence comes from Streptococcus oralis subsp. oralis, assembly GCF_002096595.1. Classification (GTDB taxonomy): domain Bacteria; phylum Bacillota; class Bacilli; order Lactobacillales; family Streptococcaceae; genus Streptococcus; species Streptococcus oralis_D. The sequence goes on along the minus strand of NZ_NCUR01000010.1, from coordinate 354,911 downwards.
AACCAGCAAATCCTTATCTGCCAATTCTTGTAAGTAGCGACGAGCTGTCATATCTGACACATCAAGACTCTCCATAATCTCTTTTACAGTAATAGTGCCTTTTGTGTTTACTGCTTCTAGAATACTATCTAGTTTTTCTTGCTTTAGCATCCTTATCACCTCGATTTCTACTATTATTATCTTACCATAAAACGCTCAATCAATCAAATAGAAAAAAACAAAATAAAACAAAAACAAAAATATCATGGTTGTTTTAAACAAACCATGATATTTTGAATGTTTGGTCAAATTAGTCTAAACCGTAGTTGTAATCCTCGTCTTGCATGGCTTCAACTTCACCAAGGAGGTAACCATTTCCGACTTGAGAGAAGAAGTCGTGGTTAGAAGTTCCTGTTGAAATTCCGTTCATAACGATTGGATTGACATCATCTGCTGAATCTGGGAAGAGTGGATCTTGTCCTAGGTTCATAAGAGCTTTATTGGCATTGTAACGAAGGAAGGTTTTAACTTCCTCAGTCCAGCCAACACCGTCATAGAGGCTTTCTGTATAGCCCTCTTCGTTCTCGTAGAGAGTGTAGAGCAGGTCGTACATCCATTCTTTAAGTTTTTCTTGCTCTTCTTCAGGTAATTCATTGAAACCAAGTTGGAATTTGTAACCAATATAAGTTCCGTGAACAGACTCATCACGAATGATCAGTTTGATGATTTCCGCAACGTTGGCCAGTTTGTTGTTACCGAGATAGTAGAGGGGCGTAAAGAAACCAGAGTAGAAGAGGAAGGTTTCAAGGAAAACACTGGCAACTTTCTTTTCTAGAGGGCTACCATTGAGATAGATTTCATTGATAATTTCCGCTTTTCTTTGTAGGTAGGGGTTAGTGTTGGTCCATTCAAAGATTTCTTCGATTTCAGCCTTGGTATTCAAGGTTGAAAAGATAGAAGAGTAAGATTTTGCGTGGACAGATTCCATAAACTGGATGTTGTTGAAAACAGCTTCCTCATGCGGTGTACGGATGTCTGAGCGAAGTGCTTGAACCCCTGTTTCAGATTGCATGGTGTCCAAAAGGGTCAAACCACCAAAGACTTTTCCAACCAAGTCTTTTTCTTTGTTTGATAGTTTTCTCCAGTCGTCTAGGTCATTTGACAAGGGGATACGCGTATCGAGCCAGAATTGCTCTGTCAGCTTTTCCCAAGTTGATTTGTCGATGACATCTTCGATGGCATTCCAGTTAATGGCTTTGTAGTAAGTTTCCATTTGAAATCTCTTTCTGTATGTAATAATGCGATTGCCGAATCATCTCTATTTTATCATAGTCTGAGAAGAGTATCGCACAAAAAGTCGGAAGCCCGACTTTTTAGTTTTTCATGGTATTTAAGATACTTATCAAGTTTTGTCTGGCGGGTAATTTAATCAGTAGTCTGAGAAAATGTGGTTGCTTCAGATAAAAATTAAATCACACAGCTTTCACATTGGTTAGCACCGACTTCTCCACCGTCGTCTGTAAAGGTACGGACGTAGTAGATGGACTTGATACCCTTGTTAAAGGCATAGTTACGAAGGATAGATAGGTCACGTGTCGTTTGTTTGTTTTCTTTCTTCCATTCGTAAAGACCTTTTGGAATGTCACTACGCATGAAGAGAGTGAGTGAAAGTCCTTGATCCACGTGTTCAGTTGCGGCAGCGTAAACATCAATCACCTTACGCATATCCATGTCATAAGCAGAAGTGTAGTAAGGAATGGTATCTGTAGACAAACCTGCAGCTGGATAGTAGATTTTACCGATTTTCTTCTCTTGGCGTTCTTCAATGCGTTGCGTAATCGGGTGGATAGATGCAGAAACATCGTTGATGTAACTGATAGAACCATTTGGAGCTACAGCAAGGCGGTTTTGGTGATAAAGACCATCTGCTTGAACCTTTTCGCGAAGTTCAGCCCAATCAGCAGCACTTGGAATAAAGACATCTTTGAAGAGTTCTTTAACACGGTCTGATTTTGGAACAAATTCGCCTGTCACGTACTTGTCGAAGTAGCTTCCGTTAGCATAGTCTGATTTTTCAAAGTTGTGGAAGGTGATACCACGTTCACGCGCTATGTTATTAGATTCTACCAAGGTCCAGTAGTTCATAAGCATAAAGTAGATGCTTGTAAATTCAATTGACTCATGTGATCCGTACTCAATCAGTTGTTGGGCAAGGTAGCTATGAAGCCCCATGGCACCAAGACCAAAGGTGTGAGCTAAACTGTTTCCGTGGTCGATAGTAGGGACAGCTACGATGTGTGAACTATCTGTAACGAAAGTCAAAGCACGAACCATCGCACGGATAGAACGACCAAAGTCAGGTGAAGTCATCATGTTGACCACGTTGGTTGAACCAAGGTTACATGAAACGTCTGTTCCCATTTGAAGGAATTCTTGAGCATCGTTGATCAAGCTTGGTTCTTGAACTTGAAGAATCTCAGAACACAAGTTACTCATGATAATCTTACCATCTACTGGATTCGCACGGTTGGCTGTATCAATGTTGACGACATAAGGGTAACCAGATTCTTGTTGCAATTTAGAAATTTCAGTTTCCAAATCACGAGCTTTGATTTTTGTCTTGCGGATGTTTGGATTTGCGACCAATTCATCATATTTTTCAGTGATGTCGATGTAGTTGAATGGCACACCGTACTCAAGCTCTACAGAGTAAGGGCTAAAGAGATACATTTCTTCATTTTTACGAGCTAATTCGTAGAATTTATCGGGCACCACAACTCCAAGTGAGAGGGTCTTAACACGAACCTTTTCATCGGCATTTTCTTTCTTAGTTGAAAGGAAGGCGATGATATCTGGGTGAAAGACATTGAGGTAGACAACCCCAGCACCTTGACGCTGACCCAATTGGTTAGAGTAGGAGAAACTGTCTTCGAAGAGTTTCATAACTGGAACGACACCAGAAGCTGCTCCTTCATAACCTTTGATAGGTGCGCCAGCTTCACGAAGGTTGCTTAGAGTAATACCTACACCACCACCGATACGTGAAAGTTGAAGAGCTGAGTTGATAGAACGTCCGATAGAGTTCATGTCATCAGTTACTTGAATCAAGAAACAAGATACCAACTCCCCACGACGAGCACGACCTGCGTTCAAAAAGGAAGGAGTAGCAGGTTGGTAGCGTTGGTGGATGATTTCATTGGCAATATCAGTCGCAATTGCTTCGTCCCCGTCAGCAAAATAAAGTGCATTAAAGAAGACGCGGTCTTCCATGCTTTCAAGATAGTATTCCCCGTCGTTAGTCTTCAAGGCATATTGATTATAGAACTTATAGGCAGCCATGAACGACTTGAATTGGAAGTTTTGGTCTCTGATAAATTGATGCAATTCTTCCAAAAACTCTGGACGGTATTTCTTAAGAAATGCAGTTTCAATGTAGTTGTGTTCAATGAGGTAGTTGATTTTATCAGTGATTGAATCAAAAACCATAGTGTTTGGAACTACATTTTCTTTAAAGAAGGCATCCAAGGCTTCCTTATCTTTATGAAGCATGATTTGTCCATTGACAGGACGGTTGATTTCGTTATTGAGACGGAAGTAAGTTACGTCCTCAAGATGTTTTAATCCCATAAAATTTCCCTTATCTAATTACAAAAGAAAGGCCTCTAAGTTAGCCCTAGAAGCAATCTCTTCTGGATGATGTACTAAGATTATGCTAATTGTTTCAGTTTTCCTGGTTGGAAACCTGAAAAGACTTCAGTTGGTGTTTGGATAACAGGAGCTGCGCTGAAACCGAGCTCTTTAACTTGATCGATGTACTCTGGTTGCTCGTCGAGATTGATCTCACGATAAGCGACATTGTTGCTGTCCAAGAAACGCTTGGTCATCTTACATTGGACACAGTTGTTTTTAGAATAAACGGTTACCATTTTCGTAACTCCTCTTTCAAAATAGATTACTTTCTTAGTATATCAGAAAAAAAAACTTTGTCAAACTTTTTAAACTAAATCTTGTGCTAAAAAGTTACAGTTTCAAAAACAAAGCACAATATATAGTGTTTTGTCAGAGTGTAAAATTGGGTTTTCATTGAACTATCAAAGTTTATCAAAACAAAAAAACTATATACTGTATATTGGTAAGATAAATAGAAGATTTTCAGCAAGTTATCTGAAAGGAAAACGAAGAAAATAGCAAAAATCGTAAGAACAGGAATAAGTCTAGCTGAGACAATGCTTTAATAAAACAGAAACTGTGATATTTACGAAAAAAAGAAATTTTCCACACAAGATGTCCCAATATTTTGTATTAGAATATCTAAAATATAACAAAAGTGGAAATGACAGATTATGCTGTATTCATAAAAATGGATCATTGGTTAATTTTATATAGGATACTTATGAGTTTCGTATCCTTTTATAAGGAGTATATAAATACAATGTTTGAGAAAGTTCATTTTATGTGATATACTACATGTGATTATAAGATTAAAAAATGGATATCTGGATGCTTTTGTTTGATAGAGAATGTTATCAGATTATAATTAGATTAAATAAATGAAAGAACACAGAATTAGGAGGCGCGTGGTGAAAGAAAATGATGTTATTTTAAAACGGCAATCAACTCAAATATTTTTTAAGAATGGTGATACGGATTTTTTCTTTAATTGGTTGTTAGGAATCGGTGAAATTTTTGGTTTCTCTCATGGAGAGCTTTATTATCTTGCTCAAAGATTGGGGAACTCACCAAAGCCTGATGACTGGAAAAATGTATTTTTATCGCATGTAAACTACCTTGAACAAGAAGCAAGTAATTCAGGATTGAGTGAACAAACAAAGGCGCAGTATTATCTTGCACAGACCTACTCACTTCGCTCGGCAATTCAGTTTACCGATCCATTTTCTGACGAGTATTTACCGACCGTTCGTCAAATGGAGAAGGTGTTTTCTAGTGCAATTCATTCACTAGGTGTACCGATTGAAAAACTAACTATTCCCTATCAGGGTTCTTACTTGCCTGGGTATTATCTTCATAGCGGCGATAATTGTCCAACGCTAATCATGATTGGTGGAGGTGATACTTATCGCGAAGATTTATTTTACTTTGCAGGATATCCTGGCTGGATACGAAATTATAATGTTTTAATGGTTGACCTTCCTGGTCAAGGGAGCAATCCTAGTAGAGGGCTGGTCTTTGATGTGGATGCTTCTATTCCAATTTCATTATGCATAGACTGGTTGGAAAATAGAAATCCTAAACTAAATTATTTAGCTATTTATGGTGTCAGCGGAGGGGGATATTTTACCGCACAAGCTGTCGAAAAGGATCCAAGAATTCATGCTTGGATTGCTAGTACCCCTATTTACGACGTTGCAGAACTTTTCAGAAAAGAATTTGGATCAAGTTTGAAAGCACCTAGTTGGTTAATAAATGCCATTTTAAAATTAGCTGGAAATTTGAATGAATCAGCAAATTTAAATCTTAAAAAGTATGCATGGCAGTTTGGTACTTCTGATTTTAAGAGTGCTATTGATGATGTATTTAACCATGCAAAGATTGTGGATTATCAAAAAATTCAATGCCCATGCCTGTTTATTATGGGAAAGGGTGAGGGTGCTGAACTGCAGCATCAAACTAAGGTAATTTATGAAGCACTTAAATCTAAAAATCAACAAACTAAACTTCAAGTATTTGAGGCGGAAAGTGGTGCGGACGCTCATTGCCAAGTCAATAATCTAAGACTCGCCCATAATGTCGTTTTTGATTGGTTGGATACTTTATTTGAATGGAATCAATCAAAGTTTTAGTTCTACTTATACCACTTAGATATATCTACCTTTTTACTGTTAGGGGCTACAAACTTATTTTACTTTAAGTAGCAAATTGGATAAATTCTCTACTGTTGATGGTAAGAGTAGGTTTTAGAATTTCAGTATTTAGTATTTGATGAAGTCTTTTCAAATAATAGATTTACTGAGTTATATTAATTATAGTTAAATAGTATTATTTCATTATTTACTAGGATTGTCCTCTGATTGGTATTAAGGGAAAATAGCTTTGAAAATTGGAATTTTGAAGGTAATATTCTTTTAATAATTAGTGCCTAAATTTCCCATAGTACCTGTATGATAGAAAAAGAAGCAATTTCATTTTCAGTAAAAGTCCATAAAATACTTGAAAAATTATCTAGAAGGTGATATAATACAGTCTTGTAAGGGTTATCACATATAATCCAAATAAGAAACAATTAAAGGAGAGTCAAACTATGGCTTCTAAAGATTTCCACGTAGTGGCAGAAACAGGTATTCATGCACGTCCAGCAACATTGTTGGTTCAAACAGCTAGCAAATTTGCTTCAGATATCACTCTTGAGTACAAAGGTAAATCAGTAAACCTTAAATCAATCATGGGTGTTATGAGTCTTGGTGTTGGCCAAGGTGCTGACGTTACAATTTCAGCTGAAGGTGCAGATGCTGACGATGCAATCGCTGCAATCACTGAAACTATGGAAAAAGAAGGATTGGCATAAGGAAAATGACAGAAATGCTTAAAGGAATCGCAGCATCTGACGGTGTTGCAGTTGCAAAAGCATATCTACTCGTTCAACCGGATTTGTCATTTGAGACTATTACAGTCGAAGATACAAACGCAGAAGAAGCTCGCCTTGATGCCGCTCTACAAGCATCACAAGACGAGCTTTCTGTTATTCGCGAGAAAGCAGTAGGTACGCTCGGTGAAGAAGCAGCTCAAGTTTTTGACGCTCACTTAATGGTTCTTGCTGACCCTGAAATGATCAGCCAAATCAAGGAAACAATCCGTGCGAAGAAAGTGAATGCAGAAGCAGGTCTGAAAGAAGTAACAGACATGTTTATCACTATCTTTGAAGGCATGGAAGACAACCCATACATGCAAGAACGCGCAGCGGATATCCGCGACGTGACAAAACGTGTATTGGCAAACCTACTTGGTAAAAAATTGCCAAACCCAGCTTCTATCAATGAAGAAGTAATCGTGATTGCGCATGATTTGACTCCTTCAGATACAGCTCAGTTGGACAAAAACTTTGTAAAAGCTTTTGTAACAAACATTGGTGGACGTACAAGCCACTCAGCTATCATGGCGCGTACGCTTGAAATTGCAGCAGTATTGGGTACAAACAACATCACTGAAATCGTTAAAGACGGTGACATTCTTGCCGTTAACGGTATCACAGGTGAGGTTATTATCAACCCAACTGATGAGCAAGCAGCAGAATTCAAGGCTGCTGGTGAAGCGTATGCGAAGCAAAAAGCTGAATGGGCTCTCTTGAAAGATGCTAAAACAGTAACAGCTGATGGTAAACACTTTGAATTGGCTGCCAACATTGGTACTCCAAAAGACGTTGAAGGTGTCAATGACAACGGTGCTGAAGCTGTTGGTCTTTACCGTACAGAGTTCTTGTACATGGATTCTCAAGACTTCCCAACAGAAGACGAGCAATACGAAGCTTACAAGGCTGTACTTGAAGGAATGAACGGTAAACCTGTTGTTGTTCGTACAATGGATATCGGTGGAGATAAGGAACTTCCTTACTTCGATATGCCTCACGAAATGAACCCATTCCTTGGATTCCGTGCCCTTCGTATCTCTATCTCTGAGACTGGAGATGCTATGTTCCGCACACAAATCCGTGCCCTTCTTCGTGCGTCTGTTCACGGTCAATTGCGTATCATGTTCCCAATGGTTGCGCTCTTGAAAGAATTCCGTGCAGCGAAAGCAGTCTTTGACGAAGAAAAAGCAAACCTTCTTGCTGAAGGTGTTGCAGTTGCGGATAATATTCAAGTTGGTATCATGATCGAAATCCCAGCAGCAGCAATGCTTGCAGACCAATTTGCTAAAGAAGTTGACTTCTTCTCAATTGGTACAAACGACTTGATCCAATACACAATGGCTGCAGACCGTATGAACGAACAAGTTTCATACCTTTACCAACCATACAACCCATCAATCCTTCGTTTGATTAACAACGTTATCAAAGCAGCTCACGCTGAAGGTAAATGGGCTGGTATGTGTGGTGAGATGGCTGGTGACCAACAAGCTGTTCCACTTCTTGTAGGAATGGGCTTGGATGAGTTCTCTATGTCAGCAACATCAGTACTTCGTACACGTAGCTTGATGAAGAAACTCGATACAGCTAAGATGGAAGAGTACGCAAATCGTGCCCTTACAGAATGCTCAACAATGGAAGAAGTCCTTGAACTTCAAAAAGAATACGTTAATTTTGATTAATCGAAAAGTCCTTGCAACCCAGTTGCAGGGATTTTTTTAAAGAATTTTCAAGCTAATTTTTCTTATATAAAGCCCAATCTTGAGAAAGTTGTGGTCAGAACAAAAAAAATACTTAACCGGTTCATAAAATTCTTGACAAGTTGCAAATTTAGGAGTAAACTATTAACCAGTTAAGTAATAGAGAGGAGTTTCTGCAATTTAGAAATGAATTGCAACTAGAAATATCAAAAAAGAAAGTGAGTTTCGATGAAAATTAATAAAAAATACCTTGCTGGTTCTGCGGCAGCTTTAATTTTAAGTGTCTGTTCTTATGAATTGGGACTGTATCAAGCTAGAACGGTCAAGGAAAATAACCGTGTTTCCTATATAGATGGAAAACAGGCTACGCAAAAAACAGAGAATCTGACTCCTGATGAGGTCAGCAAAAAAGAAGGCATCAATGCCGAACAAATCGTCATCAAGATAACAGACCAAGGATATGTTACTTCGCACGGCGACCACTATCATTACTATAATGGCAAGGTCCCTTATGACGCTATCATCAGTGAAGAGTTGCTGATGAAGGATCCAAACTACCAGCTCAAGGACGAGGATATTGTCAGTGAAATCAAGGGTGGTTATGTTATTAAGGTAGATGGAAAATACTATGTTTACCTTAAGGATGCAACCCATGCGGACAATGTCCGTACGAAAGAAGAAATCAATCGGCAAAAACAAGAACATAGTCAGCATCGTGAAAGAGGGACTTCAGCAAACGATGGTGCGGTAGCCTTGGCACGTTCACAGGGACGCTACACCACAGATGATGGTTATATCTTTAATGCCTCTGATATCATTGAAGATACTGGTGATGCTTATATCGTTCCTCATGGCAACCATTACCATTACATTCCTAAGAGTGAGTTATCAGCCAGCGAATTGGCTGCTGCAGAAGCCTTTCTATCTAGTAGAAGTGGCCAATCAAACACGCCTACTTATCGCCGTACCAATAACAACAGTGCTAGCAGCGATGTAGATAGATGGACTCCATCCTATAATAATCAAGGCAACAGCTATACGAACACGGCTAACAACGGTAGCGACGATAACCAAGCAAGTCAGAGTGATGAGGATATTGATAGCCTTCTGAAACAACTTTACGCCTTGCCGCTCAGCCAACGACACGTAGAATCTGATGGCCTTGTCTTCGACCCAGCACAGATCACAAGTCGAACAGCTAGAGGAGTTGCTGTTCCTCATGGGAACCATTACCATTTCATCCCTTATACACAGATGTCTGAATTGGAAGAACGAATCGCTCGTATTATTCCTCTACAGTACAGTTCGAGCCATAGGGTGCCGGATTCAAGACCAGAACAACCAAGTCCACAACCGACTCCGGAACCTAGTCCAAGCCCACAACCTGCACCAAATCCTCAACCATCTCCAAGCAATCCAATTGACGAAAAATTGGTCAAACAGGTGATTCGAAAAGTAGCCAATGGCTATGTATTTGAGGAGAATGGAATCTCTCGTTATATTCCTGCCAAGGAACTTTCAGCAGAAACAGCAGCAGCCATTGATAATAAACTAGCTAAGCAAGAAAGTTTATCTCATAAACTCGGAGCTAAGAAAACCAACCTCCCATCTGGTGATCGAGGATTTTACAATAAGGCTTATGATTTACTAGCAGCAGTTCATCAAGACTTACTTGCTAATAAAGGGCGTCAAGCTGATTTTGACACTTTGGATAAACTGTTGGAACGTTTAAATGATGAAAGCAGTGATAAAGTCAAGTTGGTGGATGATATCTTGGCCTTTCTAGCACCGATTCGTCATCCAGAACGTTTAGGAAAACCAAATGCGCAAATTGCCTACACTGATGATGAGATTCAGGTAGCCAAGTTGGCAGGCAAGTATACAACAGAAGATGGCTATATCTTTGATCCTCGTGATATCACCAATGATGAGGGGGATGCCTATGTAACTCCACATATGACCCATAGCCATTGGATTAAAAAAGATAGTTTGTCTGAAGCCGAAAGAGCGGCAGCCCAGGCTTATGCTAAAGAGAAAGGTTTGACTCCTCCTTCAACAGACCATCAGAATCCAGGAAATACGGAGGCTAAAGGAGCAGAAGCTATCTACAACCGCGTGAAAGCAGCTAAAAAGGTGCCGCTTGATCGTATGCCTTACAATCTCCAACATACCGTGGAAGTTAAAAACGGTAGTTTAATCATTCCTCATTATGATCATTACCATAACATCAAATTTGAGTGGTTTGACGAAGGACTTTATGAGGCACCTAAGGGGTATAGTCTAGAAGATCTCTTTGCGACTGTCAAGTACTATGTCGAACATCCAAACGAACGTCCGCATTCAGATAGTGGTTGGGGCAATGCAAGTGATCATGTTCAAAGAAACCAAAATGGTCAAGCTGATACCAATCAAACGGAAAAACCATCAGAGGAGAAACCTCGGACAGACAAACCTGAGGAAGAAAAGCCACGCGAAGAGAAGCCTCAAAGTGAGAAACCAGAATCTCCAAAACCAACTGAGGAGCCGGAAGAAGAATCACCAGAGGAACCAGAAGAACCTCAGGTCGAGACTGAAAAGGTTGAAGCGAAGTTGAGAGAGGCTGAAGAGCTACTTGCAAAGATCCAAGACCCCATTATCAAGTCCAATGCCAAAGAAACTCTCACTGGCTTAAAAAATAACCTGCTATTTGGTGCTCAGGATAACAATACCATTATGGCTGATGCTGAAAAGTTGTTGGCTTTATTAAAGGAGAGCAAGTAAAGGTAGAAGCATTTTCTAGATCCTAAAAACAGGATAGGAGATCTAGAAAAGTTAAAATCGAAAATGAGAACAGAATGTAAGTTCTAGTTCTCATTTTTTTCATGAAAATATGTAAAATATCTTGACATATAGTGTAAATAAAGATAAACTATTTACTAGTTAATTAAATGGTTAAATACTAGTTAAGGAGTAACAATGAAAAAAAGAATATTTCTATTATTAGTGGTAGGTCTCTTGGTTCTTGTTTTAGGAGCATGTAGTCAAAAAGAAAAACAAGAAGCAAAAGGAATGAAGATTGTAACAAGTTTTTACCCAATCTATGCCATGGTCAAAGAGGTATCAGGTGACTTGAATGACGTACGGATGATTCAGTCAAGTAGTGGGATTCACTCCTTTGAACCGTCAGCAAATGACATTGCTGCTATTTATGACGCGGATGTCTTTGTCTACCATTCTCATACGCTCGAATCTTGGGCTGGAAGTCTAGATCCTAACTTGAAAAACTCAAAAGTTAAGGTTTTAGAAGCTTCTGAAGGAATGACGTTGGAGCGTGTACCAGGTTTGGAAGATGTTGAAGCTGGTGACGGCATCGATGAAAAAACACTCTACGACCCTCACACTTGGTTAGATCCAGAAAAAGCAGGTGAAGAAGCTCAGATTATCGCTGACAAACTTTCGGAGATTGATAGTGCTAATAAGGAAACGTATCAAAAGAATGCTAAAAACTTTATCGCTAAAGCCCAAGAATTGACTAAGAAGTACCAGCCTATTTTTGAAAAAGCGAGTCAAAAGACCTTTGTTACACAACACACAGCCTTTTCTTATCTCGCTAAACGCTTTGGTTTGAAACAACTTGGTATAGCAGGGATTTCCCCTGAACAAGAGCCAAGTCCGAGACAACTAACAGAAATTCAGGAATTCGTTAAGACCTATAAGGTTAAAACCATCTTTACTGAGAGCAATGCTTCTTCTAAAGTCGCTGAGACCTTGGTCAAATCAACAGGAGTTAGCCTAAAGACACTCAATCCTTTAGAAGCAGATCCTGAAAATGACAAAACTTACTTAGAAAATCTAGAAGAAAACATGAATGTTCTTGCAGAAGAATTAAAATGAGGAGATGATGAAAATGAAGAAGAAATACCTTACAGCAGGATCGGCTCTTGTCCTTTCCCTAAGCCTTTGCATCTATGCATTGAACCAACACCAGGTAGAAGGAAACAAAGATAATAACCGTGTGTCTTATGTCGATGGGAAGCAAGATTCTCAAAAAACAGAGACCCAGACACCAGATCAAGTTAGCAAAAAAGAAGATATTCAGGCTGAACAAATTGTCGTGAAAATCACCGATCAAGGTTATGTGACTTCACATGGTGATCATTTCCATTATTACAATGGTAAAGTTCCTTTTGACGCGATTTTCAGCGAAGAACTGTTGATGAAAGATGCCAATTATCAACTGAAAGACGCTGATATTGTCAACGAAATCAAAGGTGGCTACATTATCAAGGTTGATGGTAAGTATTATGTCTACCTTAAAGATGCGGCTCATGCTGATAATATTCGTACGAAGGAGGAAATTGAGCGCCAAAAACAAGACCATACTCACGACGCACCAACTTCTAATAGTGCAGTGGCGCTTGCTCAATCTCAAGGTCGCTATACAACTGATGATGGCTACATCTTTAATCCTTCTGATATTATAGAGGATACTGGAGATGCTTATATCGTACCTCACGGTGGACATTACCACTACATTCCAAAGAGTTCCTTGTCTGCTAGCGAATTAGCTGCTGCCCAAGCCTACCTCTCTGGAACTAGAACTCAGCAGAGTGTGACTAACTATCGTCCTAGTCCAAACGAAACTGGTCAAACTACCAACCAAAGTCAACAGGCTGAAACACCAAGTAATCAAGCTGAGAGTCTTCAGAGTCTATTGCAACAGCTCTATGCTCTTCCAAGTAGTCAACGTTATGCTGAATCAGATGGCTTGATTTTTGACCCTGCTAAGATTTCAAGTAGAACACCGAGTGGCGTGGCGATTCCTCACGGAAATCACTATCATTTCATCCCATATACAAAACTTTCTGCCTTGGAAGAAAAGATTGCACGTATGATTCCTTTATCTAGCGACAGTGGGAAGCCAACACCTTTGGAAAATCCAAGCAAACCAGCAGAACATCCAGCTCAACCAGATCATCCTCATGACCAAGACGGTGACCATGGAAGTCAGGGTACCAACCATGAAGATCATGACCATGATGGAGAGGAGCATGACCACCATCACGGCGAAGAACATGATCATGGTTTTGCAGCTGACCGTGTTATTAGTGAAGATGAGCAAGGGTTTGTAGTTTCTCATGGAGATCACGCTCATTATTTCTTTAAGAAGGACTTGACTACAGCCCAAATCAAAGCTGCCCAAGATCACTTGAAAGAAAATCATCAGCCTCAGCACGTTCAACCACTTGCCAAGACTGTGGAAAGTTTCTCAAGAGATGCTAGCGATGAAGAAAAAATCAAGTATATCTCACAGACCTACGGGGTTCCGCTCGAAGCGATTCGCATTTCAAATGGATTCTTTGTCTTTGGAAATCCGGATCAAGCCTATGATCCAACCCATATCCATCCCTATGCTGTTCGAAAAGAACATGTTCGTATTCCTCTCCAAACTGGAAATCCAGAACTGGATTTCCTAAATGAACTGTATACGACTGCCCTACGTGATGGGGTGTCTCCTTATAGTTTACAGGTAGAAAGTGGTAGTTTTGTGATTCCTCACGGAGACCACAATCACTACATCAAGGTTCAAACTAAGGGCTATGAAGTGGCTCTGAAGAACAAGATTCCGGCCCTACAATCGACCTATCAACCTGGGGCTTTTGATGAACAAACTGTTCTATCTAAAGTGGATCAATTGTTAGCAGATAGCAGAAGTCTCTACAAAGACCAGCCAATCATGCAGAGACGTGTTGAACTTGCTTTGGGGCAGTTCACCGAAAATATGAAAAAATTGGCAACAAACTCAACTGCTGGATACCTAGCAGCCTTGGATCTCTTCGATAAACAATACATCCATGTGGATCAAAGTGTAGCACCGGTTGAAACTTCACCTTTAGATAAGAAGTACCAAGCTCTAGTAGATAAGATCAATACACTGGATACGGACACTTATGGCTTGCCTAAGAAAGATCTTTTGGTACATTTGCAGGAAGCAAAACTAGCACAGGATGAGACAGAGTTGGCTGCCATTGAAGCGAAACTGCAGGCCTTGCAAGATTTCCGAGATCGGACAGGAGTTACAACAGTAGAGTACATCAAGTACTTCTATGAACATGTATCTGATGGTCGTTTGAGAGAAGAACTTCGAAACCGTGTTGCTAAATTGACATGGGAACTTTACCAGTCACAATCTTTCCTAAAAGCAACCGACTTGAACAAGTTATTCCCAACTATTTACCAAACTAAGCTAGAAGTAGAAGAAGCTCTCAAAGAAGAACCCGTATCTACAAAAGCTGGTAAGACTATTCTAGATACGGAAAAAGTAGATAGTCAAACTGCTAAGACCGCCATCTATGAATTCCTAAAAGAGCTCTACGGTGATTTTATGCCAGAAGAACGGGTTAGCCATGTTAAGAAGGAAGAAGTAGATGCTCTCCTAACTAAAGCTGCTCAACTCCTAGCACGTGTCAAAGAAGATGGTGTCAAACAATCCCTAGCTGAAGAAGCAGCTAATATCAAAGCGGCTACTGAAAAGGAAAATGCAGACCTTGACGAAGCTAAAACACAACTTGAAGATCTTTTAAATCGTATTGTAGCGACTATCCAACGAGAGAAAAAAGAAGCGGAACAAGATCCACAAACGGTGATTATCTACCAAAAACTCTATAATATCTTGCTCTCTCTTCACAAGTACTTAGAGGATAACAAAGGATCCGATGCTGACTTTGAACGTGTTGATGGCCTATTTGATCAACTTGCAGCCAAAAGTAGTGATAAAGAAGGCCTCCTCACTCTAGCTAAAGAAATCATTAGCTTGAACCAAGAACTTCGTTCAAAAGCAAGTGAAACTGGCAGCCAATCTAAGTCTGAGAAAGACAGTGAAACAGCTGCTTCTAAACCAACAGAAAAGCAAGCGCAAAGTGAGTCTGAGACAAGTGCTCAACCAAATGAATAAAAAGAAAGGCGAAGTAGCTGAGCTACCTCGTCTTTTTTAGTCTTTATAAGATACAATGCCAATGATGGTATCCACCGCACGCTCCATAGTTTGAAGGCTGACGTATTCAAAACGTCCATGCATGTTTTCACCACCAGCAAAGATATTTGGAGTTGGAATTCCCATAAAGGAAATCTTAGACCCATCTGTTCCACCACGGATTGGTTCGATAATTGGCGTGATACCTAAATCTTCCATAACAGCTTTAGCAATGGTAACGGGTGTCATGTCTTTCTCAATGACTTCCTTCATATTGTAGTACTGGTCAGTCAGAGTCAAGGTCACGCGATCATTCCCAAGTTCTTGATTCATCTTGTCAGCAATAGACTGCATAGCTTCCTTACGCGCTTCAAAGGCATTCTTTTCAAAATCGCGAATGATGTAGCTTGCACGCGCCTCCTCGACACTACCTGACACATCCATAAGATGATAGAAACCTTGGTAACCATCTGTCAATTCAGGTCGGTCATTCTCTGGAAGTTGATTATGAAAATCAATCGCTAGCTGAAGGGCATTGACCATTTGACCCTTTGCAGTACCAGGGTGGACATTGCGCCCTTGGAAATGAAGCTCAGCAGCAGCTGCTGAGAAAGTCTCGTACTGAAGTTCTCCTAGCGGACCACCATCAACAGTATAGGCAAAGTCAACGTCAAAGTCTTCTGCATCAAACTTGTTAGCTCCAACGCCAATTTCTTCATCTGGACCAAAACCAACTCGAATCTCACAGTGTTTGATTTCGGGATGAGCAGTCAGATATTCAATAGCAGTCATAATCTCAGCAATCCCTGACTTGTCATCAGCACCCAGCAAGGTCGTGCCATCGGTTATGATGAGTGTTTGGCCTGGATATTTCTCAAGGCTCTTGAAGTCGGCCGGATCGAGTTTAAAACCAGAATCTCCTAAGTCGATAGCTCCACCATCGTAATTTTCGATGACTTGCGGATTAACTCCCTCAGCATTAAAGTCAGCTGTGTCCATGTGGGAGATGAAGCCAATCTTGCGTGTTAAGCTAGGATCATTAGCTGGTAAGGTACCAATAGCAAAACCATTTGGAAGGTAGTAGACATTTTGCAGACCGACACGTTTCATTTCTGGAATAAGAACGTTGGTCGCAAAATCTACCTGGCTTTGCGTACTTGGAGTAGTAGTAGAGTGTTCGTCAGAGCGCGTATTGACCTTGACATAGGTCAAAAAACGTTCTAAAAGGTTCGGGTAATTCATAAAAACTCCTTTAACAATCATAAAATAGAATGCAAACTTCGGGAAATGCCTCATTCTGAAAATTTCACGAATTTTGAAAAAATATAATAATTCAAATTCAATAGACTTTTAAATGAAATCTTGGATATTTTAGATTAAAATATATGCATTGATATTTTATGAGATTTTTTTATTCTTTTTTCATTTTACCATAGAATAGTTTGAAAGACAAAGAAGAATCATACTCTTTTATTAATTAACATAATATAAAAATAATCATATTAATTGACACTGCGTGAACTTTATTGTACAATTATCTTGTAAATGTCCTAGATTGATATAGTAACAATATTAGTACATTCTAGTTAAGGAGAATAAAATGAACATTCGCTTCGATTTTAAGAAAGTTCAAATTATTGCGCGCCGTTTAGTTACACTGTTAGCTATTCTCTTTTTGTGTGCTCCGATAAGTCTGTTAAATGCAGATTCTACTACAGAACCTCAGACAACTCTTCATAAAACGATTACTCCGATATCAGGACAGGATGACAAGTATGAGTTGTCATTGGATATCACGTCCAAACTGGGAACGGAGACCCAAACGGATCCCTTGGATGTCGTTTTAGTAGCAGACCTCTCAGGAAGTATGCAGAATCAGGATGTCCAATCTTTTGATGGACGGACGATCAGTCGGATTGACGCATTAAAAAATACTCTAAGAGGAACAAATGGTCGTAAGGGCTTAATTGATACCATTCTATCCAATTCAAATAACCGCTTATCCATGGTAGGTTTTGGGGGAAAAATTGACAATAAAAAAGTTGATCAGTATTGGGATGGACATAAATGGAGACTATTTAGACCATACTGGCCCTATGAACGGATGACAAAATACTATGATGGCGTTTCACCATGGGATGATGCTAACACGATTTTAGGATGGAGTAACAATGCTCGTGCTGCTAAAACAGCGGTATACAACATGAGTATTGCAGGAGGTAATTCCATTGGTACTGAGTCAGGTATTGGTACCGGGACCAATATTGGGGCTGGATTAACCTTGGCCAACCAGTTAATGGGAAGTGCAAGATCTAATGCTAAGAAAGTCGTTATTTTGCTTTCAGATGGCTTTGCGAATATGGTCTACGATGCCAATGGTTACACTATATATAACTACAATAACGAGGATCCTAATATCGAAACAGCTCCCCAGTGGTTTTGGGATAGATTAAATAATAATCTAAATAGTCTATCATATAGCTTGGCTCCAACACTTGATGGTTTCTATTCAATTAAATTTCGTTATTCAAACAATGTCGACAGTATTACCAGTCTGCAATATTATATGAGGCAACATAATGCCTCCATTCCAAATGAAATATTCTCTGCAAATGATGAAGACCAGTTACAAGACAGTTTCAAAGATATCACTGATAAGATTCTGCCACTGGGAATCCACCACGTGACCATCAAGGATGTTCTTTCTAAGTATGTCCAGCTATTACCGAACGGATCGTCAGAGTTTCGTGTAGTGAAAGAAAAGGATGGTAGCAGTGAAACATTAACCGAAGAGCAAGTAACTTTTGATACCAAGACAACGGCAGAAGGATTAGTGGAAGTTACGGCTAACTTTTCTCCGAATTATTCCTTAGAAGATGGAGCTAGATATGTCCTCAAATTCACTGTTACATCTAGTCAAGATGCTCTGGATGCCATTGCAGGTGATAAAAAACTAGAGGCTGGTGATGCTGAAGGTTCTGATGTCAATAAACTCTATTCCAATAAAGGTGCCAGTGTCACCTATTCCTATGGAATAGGCACCTCCCAAACCAAGACCAAAGAATACTCTGACAACCCAACCTTTAAGCCTTCGGATCCATTAACGGTTCCGGTGGAAGTTGAATGGCAAGGTGTGACGGGTGCGAGAACTGTTATTACAGCTGATCAACCGAGTAATGTTGAACTGAAACTGGTTCAAAAGAACAAGAATGGAGGTCCTGATAATCAAGACTATCGAAAGACCAATGTGACTGTCGAAAAAAATAAATCTAATGAAACGAGGAACTTTGAAAAAGTTGCCAAAGGATATCAATACGATTTAATTGCACCGGACGTCCCAGCCTTTACCAAAGAAATAAAAAATGTTGGTACAGAAACTAAACCATCCTTTAAGGTAATCTATAAACAATTGCCAAGTCTGACGATTAAGAAAGTGTTGGAAGCTGAAAATAACTTGAACAAGGAGTTTAGGATTAAGGTAAAACTAACCTCTCCTGATTCTACGCCATTGAATGGAACTTTTGGTGAGATAACTGTTGTGAATGGTGAAGCGGAGATCCGTGTCGAAAAACGAAAACGTTGGAAAGGTATTCTAAGCTATCTTCCTCGAGGAACCCATTACAAGGTTGAAGAAGAAGCGGCATCAACGAATGGTTACCACGTTACATATGAGAATCAAGAGGGTGATCTGAATAAAGACGAAACCAGCACTGTTACGAATCACAAGCTTCCAAGTTTATCAGTCACAAAAAAAGTTACAGGCGTATTTGCCAACCTATTAAAATCCTTCAAGATTACCATTAACATTAGGGATGCTCAGAATAGCCCATTGAATGGAACCTATACTGCAACGGTGAATAATAAAAGAACCTCTCTGCAATTCACGAATGGTCGAGCATCTATAGATCTCAACAAAGATCAAACCATAAAAATTTATGGGCTACCACTCGATAGTCACTATACCGTAGAAGAGGAATCAAACTCTTCGCGTGGATATCAGGTATCTTATGAAAATCAAGAAGGCAAGCTAGATGGGGATAAGTCCGCGACAGTCACGAATAATAAGAATAGCGTACCTGAAACCGGAGTTGACTTCCTCAGCAGTACACTCGTGTTAGGAATAATCCTTCCTCTAGGAGGTATCTTCTTTACAATCCTACTCGGCTATCTAGTGGTACATAGGAGAAAATAATGCTACTTAAAAAGAAACATAAGAAAACAGTAACACAAGTCAATCGGGATAAGTCTCCGCCGAGTGTATGGGGAGATATCCTCTACTTAGTCAGTAAGCTTCTGATGGTTGGGTTTGTACTGGCCACCCTTTACTTTTTTGTCTTTGGACTATTGAGATACAATGACGATGGCATGAAGCCAGCCTTAAAAGATGGCGACTTGGTTGTCTACTATAGGCTTGATAAACGTTATTCGATTGGTGACCTGCTTGTCTATAGTTATAAGGGTAAGGAAAGAGTGGCGCGTGTCATAGCAACCGAAGGAAGTACGATCGATATAAACGAAAATGGTCTCATCATCAACGGTTCTCCTCAACAAGAGCAGGATATCTACAAAGAAACGCTGCTCTATAAGGAAGGGGCTACCTTCCCAATGAAAGTCCCAGCAGGACAACTCTTTGTCCTCGGAGACAATCGAACAACGGCTGTAGATAGTCGTGCTTTTGGAACCATTCCTATACAGGATACCCATGGCAAGGTGGTAACAGTCCTAAGGCGACGGGGCTTTTGATGACAATTTATGAAAAAAGAAATTTAAAAATAAAAGGAATAATCATGAAAAAAACATTTTTGAAAAAATTAGTTACTGCAAGTATTGCAGCTGTAACCGCCTTGTCGGTCTTTAGTGGAGTGCCAACATTTGCGGATACAAATGATGATAATCTCGCAACAGCTAGAGCAACAGGAGAAAGTGATGCTAAAGTTGCTATAAATAAAACTTTAAAAATTGCCGAAGGAATTACTACACCTAATGCAACTTTTACATTTACCTTCACACCTCAAACTGGAACATCATCTAATGGGGCACCATATGAAACTGGAACGAATATTCCAGATCAGAGTGTAACTTTTCGTTCGTCAGATGTCTTGAAACCAAATGAAGATAGTATAAAAAAAGACACAACTAATATTTTTTATTCTGTTAGATACAACCATGCTGGTGAATATGTTTATAGAGTTGCAGAAAAGAATGATGGTTGGCAAGCAATTTCTAAAAATGGTACCCCTATTGACTATATGACTTATGATACGCGTACATACGACATGCACGTTATTGTAAAGAATAAGAGTCGTGAGAATGGGACTTACATTTCATCTGTGTATTTTAAAGAAACCAGTAATACTAACGGCGCAAAAGTAAAACCTTCTACAGGCTCTGAAACATATAAATATGACTTATTTAGTAACACCTATCGAAAAGACGCTGGGAAAATTACGAACCCCAATGATCCAAAACCAAATAATCCAGATCAAGCTAACATAGATCCAACAGCAAATTCATTAGTTATTAAAAAAGTTGTGTCAGGATCAAGTGCTGATAAGACTAAAAACTTCACTTTCAAACTTACTTTTAAAAAAGCGTCGACTGAAGAAGCAAGTTCAATTAATGGTAGTATTGATGGAGTTTCCAAAACTTTTGAATATGATAGAGAAACTACAATTACTTTAAGACATAATCAAACTCTTGTATTTAAAAAAATTCCAGCTGGTACAAAATATAAATTAGTTGAAGTTAGTTCTCAGGGATATACTGCATCATCAGAACTCAAATCAAATGGTTTAATTAGAACACAGAATGGAACAAAATCACAAGATTTTACACAAGAAAACATCCTTATTGGTGAAAAACCAAACGATAACACTATCACAAATAGCTTGCCAGACGTTACCCCTACTGGTCTCTTGATTGATAACCTTCCTTTCATCTTGATGATTTGTCTTGGTTTGGCTGGATTTGTTGTTTTGTCTAAAAAACGCAGACAAGCTTAAGCAAGTGGTTTGACCGATGAAAATCAAGCGTGAGAAACCAAAAAGGAGTTTGTCTAGGCGTCTGGTCCTTGCTGTAGATGCATTGATGAATCATATCTTGCTCCTCTTGGCAGCCTTAGTCTTTCTCTTTGGTTTCTACGCCCTTTGGGATGCCAATCAGGTTTATTCTCAGGCTTCATCAAGTGAGTATGAGGCTTATAGACCTGTTAGTACCAGTGAGAAGGATGAGCTTGCTAGTTTTTCTGGCTTTCACAAGCTACAGCAAGTCAATCCAGAGGTTCTCGGTTGGATCAATGTCTATGGCACCAATATCGACTATCCCTTAGTCCAAGCCAAAGACAATGAAAAATACCTGAACAAGGATTCCAAGGGAGAATTTGCAGCTACAGGGGCTATTTTCCTTGAGGCTCGAAATGAATCCAAGTTCGAAGACTTTAATACCATCATCTACGGGCACCATGTAGAAAATGGGGTTATGTTTGGAGATGTAGCAAAGTTTTCTGATAAGGAATTTTTTGATCAGCATCGCTACGGTAGTATTTACTATAATGGCGTAGAAAAAGGTCTTGAAATCTTTGAAATGCTCGAGGTGGACGCCTATGACTTTAACATCTACGATCCAGGTATTAATGGGGATGATCGGCGCCAAGAATATATCGATCACTTACTCTCGGTTGCCATCCACAAACGAGACATTACACTGGGGCCAAATGACCATATCATTCTTCTCAGTACCTGTTTCCTAGACGTAACAAATGGGAGACATATCGTAGTTGCCAAGATTACGGATACGGTTCCAAAGAACACCTTCCATACGAAAAAATCAAAACCATTCCCATACAGTGTCTTTGATGATTCGTCGCTCGGACGATTTCTCTCATCGATTCCTTTGTGGATATGGTACATCATCTTGTTTATCTTGCTCTTGCTATTGATCTTCTTGCTCATCATCCTCTATTTGATCTTACGTCGTAGAAGAGAAGCAAAGGAAGAAGGAGCAGATACCATTACTGACTAAACTACCAATAAAAGAGAAAGGGACAGCCTCTCTTGCTCTTTTATTTTCAAGGCTAGAAAGGAGAAAGAAGGAAATATGAAAACAAGTACGAGTCGCAAAGTTATAAAGGTCATTCTATCCCTCTTTCTAGCTTTTTTCTGTCTTTTTACAGCTGATAGAGTCCTTGCGAGTGACTACGATCATTATAATCCCATTGAAAAGGATGCCAGCAGTACGGGCTTTGAAACCTTGCAGCACCTCAACAAGGATGTTTGTGGTTGGATTAGCCTTGATGGGACCAAGGTAGACTATCCCCTCTTGCAGAGTCAGGACAATGTCAAATACCTTGACCGCAATGCTTTTGGCGATTATACTGTGTCAGGGTCTATTTTTCTAGACTATCGTTTTAATCCAAACTTTACTGACTTTAACACCATCATCTATGGTCACTCCATGGCTTCTGGTGCTATGTTTGGGGAGATTCAAAAATTTGCGGATCAAGATTTTTTTGAAAAGCATCGCTATGGCTCTATCTACTACAATGGCCGTGAACGTGGTCTGGAGATTTTTGGGATTTTAGAAGTAGATGCATATGACACGGAGATTTACCGAACTTTGAGTTCCAACGATGAGGAACACCAGGCTTACTATCAATATTTGCTAAGTAAAGCCAAGTACAAGCGAGATGTCTCCTTGACCTCAACGGACAAGATTGTTTTGTTAAGCACCTGTTTCCTTAACATTACAAACGGACGACATATCCTCTTAGCTAAAATAACGGATGCACCAGTAAAAGCATCCCAGGATAAAAGTGGAGAAGCAGTAGGGACGCGCTATTTTGACCAAGGAATTCCAACGCATTGGATTTATATCCTTGCCTTTCTTCTCCTGATTATCGTCGTCTTACTCCTTGTTGTTATCATCCTAATCATGAGGAGAGATAGAAATACAAAAGAACAAAAAAAATAGTAGGCGGCGGAAGCGTTTACTATTTTTTTCTTTCATGATAGAATAGATAGTGAAAACAATATCATAAGGATGATAACATGAAAAGAGCCCTATTAATGATGACCTTTGGATCTCCAGAGGAGATTAGTTTTGAAGGAGTAGCAGAATTTTTTACAAACATTCGTCGTGGAGTTAGACCCCAAGACCACGAAATTCAGATCCTCTATGACAACTATGTCCGTATCGGTGGGACGCCTTTGCAGCGGATTACAAGGGAAGAAGTTGCTTTAGTAAGAGAACGTATAGGGGAGGAGTACGGTATCTACTTTGCCAACAAATTTTCTCGCCCCTTTATCCCAGACGTGATCAAGCAGATGGAAACTGATGGTGTTGAAGAATGTATTTGCTTGATTTTGGAACCTCATTATTCTTTTTACTCAGTCATGGGATATGAAAAGTTTTTGGAAAGCCAGCAGATCCGATTTTTAGTTATTAAGGACTGGTATCAACAAGAGCCTTTGCTGGACTTCTGGACAGATGAGATTAACAAAATTTTACGAAACCATGTGGGAGAAGAGTCTTTCAAGGTAATCTTTTCAGCCCATAGCGTCCCCGTTTTTGCCTTGGACTTTGGAGATCCTTATATCGATCAGATTTTCGATAATAGCAAGCTAATTGCTGAACAACTCGGCTTAACGACAGACCAGTATACCAATACTTGGCAGAGCGAAAGTGATATTGGAATCCCTTGGATCAAGCCAGATGTCTTAGAATATTTGCGAGAACAAAAGCAACATCCAGAGCATTATATCTTTGTCCCGATTAGCTTTATCAGTGAGCATATCGAAGTCTTGTTTGATAACGATGTGGAATGTTATGAGTTGTGTCAAGAATTAGGTGTCACCTACCATCGTCCACCTATGCCCAATACAGATAGCCGTTTAATTGATGCTTTAGTTGCTACAGTAAGAGCCAATGAAGACAAAGAATTTAAAGCTTTTCTCCCAGAAGAAGAAACCTTTGATGAGTTAGCGCCTTCAGCAACTACCAAGGACATCATGGAGGAGACAGACGACCTTCAGATGCCAGAATTTGTCAAAAAACTCATTGAGAAAAAAGGTCGTGAAAATGTGAAGATGCCTTACTTGATTAAGAAAATGCTTGAAAA
This sequence comes from Streptococcus oralis subsp. oralis, assembly GCF_002096595.1. Lineage (GTDB taxonomy): Bacteria > Bacillota > Bacilli > Lactobacillales > Streptococcaceae > Streptococcus > Streptococcus oralis_D. Next base: position 330,585 of record NZ_NCUR01000010.1, on the reverse strand, counting down.
GGCTGGGAAGTTAACAAAAGAGTAAAGAAAAAAGGATTTAGCTTTAAGCTAGATCCTTTATTTGTTTTATTTTTTCTCAAGAAGAGCTTTGATTTCTTGAAGAACTTCAAGTTCAGTTGGAGCAGCAGGTGCTTCCTCAACCACTTCCTCTTTCTTACGAAGGTTTTGCGCTTTTTCAATAGCTTTAATAACGAAGAAAAGCACAGTACCTACAACGAGAAAGTTGATAATAGCACTCAAGAATTTACCATATGTAACACCATTCCATGCAAGCTCAGCGATGTTTTGTACTTTCGCAGCTTCCAAAGCTGGGTTCAATAGAAGTGGAGTGATGATATCGTTAACAAATGAAGTAACGATAGCACCAAAAGCAGAGGCAATGATCACACCGACAGCGAGGTCAACGACATTACCACGAAGCAAGAATTCTTTAAGATCCTTTAACATTTTCATAAATTCCTTTCCTAATTTTCTAATTTATTATATCCTAAATTGTGACAAAAAGCAACTTGAACGCTTAAAGCAGTCAGTTGCCCCTTTTAAAAATATAGATTTTACTGAAAATATAGTTTAAAATGATGATCAAGATTTGTGCTAGGATAGTTTCAACAGTATTAACCCTATCTATATTAAATTCGACAAACTGGCCAATAATATCAGGGAAAGTTGTAACAAAGATATAAGTTAAAAGAACGTCAAGACCAAGAGTAGAGAGACGAGCTAAGAAAAACTTAGCCAAGCGAGTCGGCCAATTTCTTCTCTCTTGTTTAAAGACAATTGTATCATTTGTGAGAAAGGCAAAGAGAATCCCAATAATATTTGCAAGGGCAGTTGCAAGGATTTCCTGGTGGCTGATATGGTAAATAACCAAACGTGATGAAATAGAGACCAGAGTCGTAGCACCACCGAAAAATAGGTAGGAGAGAATCTCGTTATCAAAGAAAGATCTTGTTAGTTTTTTCATGATTTTAGTATAGCATAAAGCTGGCTAATGTGCTATACTAGTAAGGTTGATAATCTCAACCCTTGGTGCTTAGCTTCTTTCACCAAGCATATTTTACGCGGGAAACCGTCAAAGGAGAAAACATGAAAAAATTAACTGTTCGTGACATGGCAGATATTGCTATTGTTGCTGCTATTTATGTAGTTTTGACTATTACGCCACCAATCAATGTTCTTAGTTTTGGGGAGTACCAGTTCCGTATTTCAGAAATGTTGAATTTCTTGGCATTTTACAACCCTAAATACATCATCGGTGTGACAATTGGATGTATGATTGCTAATTTATTTAGTAGTTTTGGATTAATAGATGTCTTTGTTGGTGGAGGTTCTACCCTAGTTTTCCTAAGTCTAGGTGTATGGCTCTTTGCAAAATACAGCAAAGATTACCTCTTTAACGGATTGATTCGAAAAGATCATTTCTTCTTTTCAATCCTCTTCTCCATTTCAATGATTACCATTGCAGCCGAACTTCATATCTTGACAGAAGCTCCCTTCTTCTTCACATGGTTCTCTACTGGAATTGGTGAGTTTGCATCACTCATCGTAGGTGCTATTTTAATCGGAAAATTAGGACGCCGAATCGATCTAACAAGATAAGAAGTTTATAAGCTAGATTCTTGCTAAATCTAGCTTTTTTCATTCCATAAAATTAAAAGAGAGCGCTTGACAAGAACATAGAACTATAGTATACTTTTTAGGTAAGCTGATTTAGCTCAGTTGGCAGAGCGCATCCATGGTAAGGATGAGGTCGCCGGTTCAATCCCGGCAATTAGCATTAAATAGATACAAAAACTCTTATTTACAAGGGTTTTTGTTATGTCTGCCCCAAATTTTTCAAAGATATTTCTTATGCACCTGTATAAATGAAGCAAAGAGTTTTGGCTGTTGACAAAAGTGACTCTATCTAGTAGAATAGTAGATGCGATGAGTCGATAGGCAGTCTTCGGACTGCTATTGAGCATAAGGAGGTCATAACGCAGGAGCGGACCTTGATGAGTTGTGTGAACCTGCTCATCACATGAAGATGCCTCTTAGTCCCTGGTCAATGACTAGGGATTTTTAATTTTCAGAAAATATAACCCAAAAATGCTTTTCAATTTCTGGAAAAAGTAGTATAATACATCTATTATAGAAATTTTTAGAAAATTCCGAAAGAGGTTATTTATGGGATATACAGTTGCTGTAGTCGGCGCGACAGGTGCTGTCGGAGCTCAGATGATAAAAATGTTGGAAGAATCAACACTTCCAATCGATAAAATTCGTTACCTTGCTTCTGCACGTTCAGCAGGCAAGACTTTGAAATTTAAAGACCAAGATATTACGATTGAAGAAACGACTGAGACCGCTTTTGAGGGTGTTGATATTGCACTCTTCTCAGCAGGTGGTTCGACATCAGCTAAGTATGCACCATACGCAGTTCAAGCTGGAGCGGTAGTAGTAGATAACACATCTTATTTCCGTCAAAATCCAGATGTACCATTGGTTGTGCCGGAAGTCAATGCTCACGCACTTGATGCCCACAACGGGATTATTGCTTGCCCTAACTGTTCAACAATCCAAATGATGGTGGCTCTTGAGCCTGTTCGTCAAAAATGGGGCTTGGACCGTATCATCGTTTCAACTTACCAAGCGGTCTCAGGTGCTGGTATGGGAGCGATTCTTGAAACACAACGTGAACTTCGTGAAGTCTTGAATGACGGTGTGAATCCACGTGATTTGCATGCGGAAATCTTGCCTTCAGGCGGTGACAAGAAACACTATCCTATCGCCTTTAACGCTCTTCCGCAAATCGATGTCTTCACGGACAATGATTACACTTACGAAGAGATGAAGATGACTAAGGAAACGAAGAAAATCATGGAAGATGATAGCATCGCAGTATCTGCAACCTGTGTACGTATTCCTGTCTTGTCAGCTCACTCTGAGTCTGTTTACATTGAAACAAAAGAAGTGGCCCCAATCGAAGAAGTGAAAGCAGCTATTTCAGCCTTCCCAGGTGCTGTTCTTGAGGATGACGTAGCGCATCAAATCTATCCGCAAGCTATCAATGCTGTTGGCTCACGTGATACCTTTGTTGGTCGTATCCGTAAAGACTTGGATGCTGAAAAAGGAATCCACATGTGGGTTGTTTCAGATAACCTCCTCAAAGGTGCTGCTTGGAACTCAGTTCAAATCGCAGAAACGCTTCATGAGCGTGGATTGGTTCGTCCAACAGCGGAGTTGAAATTTGAATCAAAATAGTCATATCGTTTAGGAGTTCAGATGAACTCCTTCTTTGAAATAGAGAGGTGTTTCTCATGTCTTATCAAGATTTAAAAGAGTGTAAAATCATCACGGCCTTTATTACCCCTTTCCATGAGGATGGTTCCATCAACTTTGATGCTATTCCAGCCTTGATTGAGCATTTGTTGGCCCATCATACAGATGGAATTCTTCTTGCAGGGACGACTGCCGAGAGTCCAACTTTGACTCACGATGAAGAGTTGGAACTCTTTGCGGCTGTACAAAAGATTGTCAATGGACGCGTTCCTTTGATTGCGGGTGTAGGTACCAATGATACACGTGACTCGATTGAATTTGTCAAAGAAGTCGCAGACTTTGGTGGCTTCGCTGCTGGACTTGCTATCGTACCGTACTACAACAAACCTTCTCAAGAAGGGATGTACCAGCACTTTAAAGCTATTGCGGATGCATCAGATTTACCTATTATCATTTATAACATTCCAGGACGTGTGGTTGTCGAATTAACTCCAGAAACCATGCTTCGTTTGGCTGACCATCCAAATATCATTGGTGTCAAAGAATGTACCAGCTTGGCTAATATGGCTTACTTGATTGAGCACAAGCCAGAAGAGTTCTTGGTCTATACTGGTGAGGACGGTGATGCTTTCCATGCCATGAACCTTGGTGCGGATGGGGTTATTTCTGTTGCCTCTCATACAAATGGAGATGAGATGCACGAGATGTTTACTGCCATTGCAGAAAGCGATATGAAGAAAGCAGCAGCTATTCAGCGTAAATTCATTCCTAAGGTCAATGCTCTCTTCTCTTATCCAAGTCCTGCACCTGTTAAGGCAGTTTTGAACTACATGGGATTTGAAGCTGGTCCAACTCGATTACCTCTAGTTCCAGCACCAGAAGAAGATGCCAAACGCATTATCAAAGTTGTCGTAGATGGCGACTACGAAGCAACTAAGGCAACTGTAACTGGTGTTTTAAGACCAGATTACTAATAACTACAATAAAATCCATGACCGCAAGAACGATCATGGATTTTTCTTATTTTCCTAAACAGAATTGGCTAAAGAGTTGGGTGATGAGTTCATCAGGAGCAGCATCTCCAGTGATTTCTCCGAGGATTTCCCAAGTACGGGTCAAGTCAACTTGCAACAAATCAACTGGCATACCCAGTTCCAGCCCTTCATTAACAGCTTGTAGGCTTTCGACTGCTTTTTCAATCAAGGAAATATGACGGGCGTTAGATAGATAAGTAGCATCTTGCTCGACCAAACCAGCATTTTCAAAGAAGAGGTCATTAATGCGTTCTTCAATCTTATCGATATTTTGATTTTTAAGAACTGAAATACGGATAACATCTTCAGGCAGTTCCGAAGTTTCAATCGCTTCAGGAAGATCCGTTTTATTAAGTAGAATAATGCGGTTGGTATCCTGACTGATTTCTAAGAGTTGTCTGTCTTGTGCTGTTAGTGGCTCACTAGCATTTAGCACTAGTAATACCAAGTCAGCTTCCTTGAGGGCTTTTCTCGAACGCTCGACACCGATTTGCTCCACGATATCATCTGTTTCTCGGATACCAGCTGTATCAATCAATTTGAGAGGAACACCATTGATGTTGACGTATTCTTCGATGACATCTCGAGTAGTACCAGCGATGTCTGTTACGATGGCCTTTTCTTCACGCAATAGGTTGTTGAGGAGGCTGGATTTCCCAACGTTGGGGCGTCCGATGATGGCAGTTGAAATTCCCTCACGAAGGATCTTACCGCGACGAGCTGTTCTAAGGAGATTGGTTAGCAATTGTTCAAACTCCATAGTTTTCTCACGGACGACTGCAGTAGTGGCTTCTTCAACATCGTCATACTCAGGATAGTCGATATTGACCTCAACTTGGGCAAGCGTATTGAGAATTTCCTGACGAGTATTATTAATGAGGTCAGAAAGAGAACCGTCCAATTGTTTGACTGCAATATTCATAGCTTTGTCTGTTTTGGCACGGATGATGTCCATCACCGCCTCAGCCTGTGTCAAGTCCACACGACCGTTTAGAAAGGCACGCTTGGTAAATTCACCAGGTTCTGCCAACCGAGCTCCTTCACGGATAGCTAGTTGGAGAATTTCATTGGTTACCGCAATCCCACCGTGGGTGTTAATCTCGATAATATCTTCACGAGTGAAGGTCTTTGGAGACTTCATAGCCCCAACCATAACCTCGTCCATGATCTTACCAGTTTGAGGGTCAACGATGTGACCATAGTTAAGAGTGTGGCTAGAAACCTTGCTCAAGTCTTTTCCTTTAAAAATCTTTTGCGCAATGGCAAAACTGTCTGTTCCGCTCAAGCGGACAATACCAATAGCCCCTTCGCCTAGTGGAGTAGAGATAGCAGCGATAGTATCAAATTCACGTGTAATCATACTAATTCCTTTTGTATTTCTTTTCTTAGGATAGGTATCCAAGCATCTCTTCAAATTGTAACAAAATTAGACTATTTCTTCAATGGATGCTACTTGGAGATTGAAAAAGCCTAAGCAATTCTGCTTAAGCTGGTTTATTTGGTGCGCATTTCCCCTTGTGGGAAGTAAGTTCCTTCTGGCATGTCGTTGATGATGACATGAACGGCTGATTGAGGGGCTCCAGTGTTACGGACAATGGCTTCCGTTACTTCCTTAGCAAGAGCTTTCTTTTGCTCGAGCGTGCGACCTTCAAATAAATCGATGCGTACAAATGGCATAATAGCTTCCTCCACTAGTTTTTGATTTCTTCTATTTTACCACATTTTGCCGTTTAAAGCTTCAGAAAATTATGATATACTAGAATGTAGCAAAAATTTAGAAATGGACGTGAAATAGAAGCATGGCACAGTTGTATTATCGTTATGGGACCATGAACTCTGGTAAGACGATTGAGATTCTCAAGGTGGCCTATAACTACGAGGAGCAAGGAAAGGGAGTTGTGATTATGACTTCGGCTCTGGATACGCGTGACGGTGTTGGCTATGTATCTAGTCGAATCGGTATGAAACGCCCAGCCATTGCGATTGAGGAAACGACGGATATCTTTGGTTATATCCGAGACTTACCTGAGAAACCATACTGTGTGTTGGTCGATGAGGCCCAGTTTCTCAAGCGTCACCATGTTTACGACCTAGCTCGTGTTGTTGATGAGTTAGACATACCTGTCATGGCTTTTGGTTTGAAGAATGACTTTCGAAATGAACTGTTCGAAGGCTCCAAATATCTCTTGCTCTTAGCAGACAAGATTGACGAAATCAAGACCATTTGTCAGTACTGTAAGAAAAAGGCGACTATGGTGTTGCGTACGCACGATGGTGTGCCAGTCTATGATGGCGAACAAATTCAAATCGGTGGTAATGAAACCTATATCTCAGTCTGCCGTAAACATTATTTTGCCCCTGAAATCAATAAGGAGAATGAAGAAAAATGAACATCTATGATCAACTACAAGCTGTAGAAGACCGTTATGAAGAATTAGGAGAATTGCTGAGTGACCCTGATGTAGTCTCTGATACCAAACGCTTCATGGAATTGTCCAAAGAAGAGGCTTCAACTCGTGATACAGTAACTGTCTACCGTGAATATAAGCAAGTCCTTCAAAACATCGTTGATGCCGAAGAGATGATTAAGGAATCAGGTGGAGATGCGGACTTAGAAGAAATGGCCAAGCAAGAGCTCAAGGATGCCAAGGCTGAAAAAGAAGAATACGAAGAAAAACTAAAAATCTTGCTTCTTCCAAAAGATCCAAATGATGACAAGAACATCATCCTTGAAATCCGTGGAGCGGCTGGTGGTGACGAAGCGGCACTTTTCGCCGGAGACCTTCTAACTATGTATCAAAAATATGCGGAAGCCCAAGGCTGGCGCTTTGAAGTCATGGAAGCTTCTATGAACGGCGTCGGTGGTTTTAAAGAAGTTGTTGCCATGGTTTCTGGTCAGTCTGTATACTCTAAACTCAAGTACGAATCAGGTGCCCACCGTGTCCAACGGGTCCCTGTGACAGAAAGCCAAGGTCGTGTCCATACATCAACTGCCACAGTTCTTGTCATGCCTGAAGTGGAAGAAGTAGAGTACGATATTGATCCAAAAGACCTTCGTGTTGATATCTACCACGCATCTGGTGCTGGTGGACAGAACGTCAATAAGGTTGCGACTGCTGTTCGTATCGTTCACTTGCCGACCAATATCAAGGTTGAGATGCAGGAAGAACGTACCCAGCAGAAGAACCGTGAGAAGGCTATGAAAATCATTCGTGCGCGTGTGGCTGACCATTTTGCACAGATTGCCCAAGATGAGCAAGACGCTGAGCGTAAGTCAACTATCGGTACTGGTGACCGTTCAGAACGGATCCGTACTTACAATTTCCCACAAAACCGTGTTACAGACCACCGTATTGGCTTGACCCTTCAAAAACTAGATACCATCTTGTCTGGTAAATTGGATGAAGTTGTAGACGCTTTGGTCCTTTACGATCAAACACAGAAATTAGAAGAATTAAACAAATAATGAAATTAGCTCAATTATTTTCAGATTTTGAAGAAGAGTTGATAAGACAAGGAGAGGAAGCTGAAAGCCTCTCTTTTGTCTATCGTAGCCTGAAAAAACTCTCTTTTACAGACTTTGTCTTTTCCCTTCAGCAGGATGTGACAAAAGAGGAAGAGAATTTTGTAGAGGAGATTTACCAGCAGTTAACGGCCCACAAACCAGCTCAGTATATCATTGGTCACGCTGATTTCTTTGGAATGCAGTTAAAAGTGGATGAGCGGGTTTTGATTCCTCGTCCAGAAACAGAAGAGTTGGTGGAACTCATCCTCACAGAAAATCCTGAGGAAAATCTTAATGTCCTAGATATTGGGACTGGAAGTGGCGCCATAGCTCTTGCATTAGCTAAAAACAGACCAGATTGGTCAGTAACAGCAGCAGATATTTCCCAAGATGCCTTAGAGCTTGCATCAGAGAATGCTAGCAATCAAAATCTTAATATATTTTTTAAAAAATCGGATTGTTTTGCAGAAATTTCTGAAAAATATGATATAATTGTATCCAATCCACCCTATATCTCTCGTGAAGATGAGTCAGAGGTCGGTTTGAATGTTTTGCATTCGGAGCCTCATTCAGCTCTCTTTGCTGATGAGGATGGCCTAGCTATTTACCGTAGAATTGCGGAAGATGCAAAAGACTATCTCACAGATGGTGGTAAGATTTACCTTGAAATTGGATACAAGCAAGGTCAAAGTGTTCCTGCGCTTTTTAGGAAATATCTTCCTGAAAAACGAGTACGAACACTCAAGGACCAATTTGGTCAAGATAGGATGGTTGTAGTTGATGATGGACAGGATTAGACAAGAGTTGGAAAAGGGCGGAGCTGTTGTTCTACCAACTGAGACAGTTTATGGCCTCTTTGCTAAGGCCTTAGATGAAAAAGCTGTCGACCATGTTTACCAACTCAAACGTCGTCCTAGAGATAAGGCGCTCAATCTTAATGTCGCTTCTCTAGAGGACATCTTGCACTTTTCAAAGAAACAGCCAACTTATCTACAAAAGCTTGTAGAGACCTTTTTACCGGGTCCCTTGACTATTATCCTCGAAGCCAATGACCAAGTTCCCTATTGGGTCAACTCTGGTCTTGCAACGGTGGGATTTCGGATGCCGAGTCACCCCATTACACTTGATTTGATTCAAGAGACAGGTCCTTTGATTGGGCCGTCTGCCAATATCTCAGGTCAGGCAAGTGGAGTGACCTTTCATCAAATCCTAGAGGATTTTGACCAAGAGGTTCTGGGTCTGGAGGATGATGATTTTCTAACAGGACAGGATTCGACGATTTTGGATTTGTCTGGAGACAAGGTGAAAATCTTGCGCCAAGGCGCAATTAAACGAGAAGATATTCTTGCTCGGTTGCCAGAGATTTCTTTTGAGGAGGAATGAGATGCTAAGAGATTTGCAAGAAACAGATGTGAATGCTATATGTGAGATTAACAAAGAGGCTTTGGGTTATTCTTTTAGTCCAGAGGACACAGCTAGTCAACTAGCTAAATTATCTCAGGATTCCCATCATTTCCTACTTGGTTATGAGGATGCAGCTAGTCATATCCTACTTGGATATGTTCATGCTGAAGTTTATGAATCCCTCTATTCCAAAGCAGGATTTAATATTTTAGGCTTAGCGGTTTCGCCTCAAGCACAAGGGCAAGGTATCGGTAAAAGCTTACTGCAAGGGTTGGATCAAGAAGCAAAAAGACGGGGCTATGAGTTTATCCGCTTAAACTCTGGTGATCATCGTCTGGGAGCTCATGCATTTTATGAAAAAGTTGGTTATACTTGTGATAAAGTGCAGAAACGTTTTATTCGCATCTTTTAGTTTATTTTCTTATTGTAAAAACAAACTAAAGGACCAGTCACACTATAAAGGAGAAGACCTATGATTTTTGATAAAGACGATTTTAAAGCATACGATGCTGATCTCTGGAATGCTATTGCCAAAGAAGAAGAACGCCAACAAAACAACATTGAGTTGATTGCTTCGGAAAACGTGGTTTCCAAGGCTGTTATGGCAGCTCAAGGGTCTATCTTGACAAACAAATATGCCGAGGGTTACCCAGGGCGCCGTTATTATGGTGGAACTGATGTGGTAGACGTTGTAGAAACTCTTGCTATTGAACGTGCAAAAGAAATTTTCGGTGCTAAATTCGCCAATGTCCAACCTCACTCAGGAAGCCAAGCCAACTGTGCGGCTTACATGGCCTTGATTGAACCAGGTGATACCGTTATGGGGATGGATTTGGCAGCAGGTGGACACTTGACCCACGGAGCTCCAGTTAGCTTCTCTGGTCAAACCTACAACTTTGTTTCCTATAGTGTGGATCCTGAAACAGAACTCTTGGACTTTGATGCTATCTTGAAACAAGCCCAAGAAGTAAAACCAAAACTAATCGTAGCAGGTGCTTCAGCCTATTCTCAAATTATCGACTTCTCAAAATTCCGTGAAATTGCGGATGCTGTTGGGGCTAAGCTTATGGTCGATATGGCCCATATCGCTGGTTTGGTTGCAGCTGGTCTTCACCCAAGCCCAGTACCATATGCTCATATCACGACAACAACGACCCACAAAACCCTTCGTGGACCTCGTGGTGGTTTGATTTTGACAAATGATGAGGACCTAGCTAAGAAAATCAATTCAGCTATTTTCCCTGGTATTCAAGGCGGTCCTTTGGAACATGTTGTGGCGGCTAAGGCGGTTTCCTTCAAAGAAGTTTTAGATCCAGCCTTCAAGGAATATGCTGCTAATGTCATCAAAAACAGCAAAGCTATGGTTGAAGTCTTCTTACAAGACTCTGATTTCCGTATCATTTCTGGCGGTACTGAAAACCATCTCTTCCTAGTGGATGTGACTAAGGTTGTTGAAAACGGAAAAGTTGCTCAAAACTTGCTGGATGAAGTTAATATTACCCTAAATAAAAACTCAATTCCATACGAAACCTTGTCACCATTCAAGACAAGCGGTATTCGTATCGGAGCAGCAGCCATCACTGCACGTGGATTTGGTGAAGAAGAATGCCGTAAAGTGGCTGAACTCATCATTAAAACTCTCAAGAATGCAGATAATGAGGCTGTCTTAGAAGAAGTGAGAAGCGCAGTCAAAGAATTGACAGATGCCTTCCCATTATACGAGGACTAATACTTTTATGGACATTTATATTAAGAAAGCCATTATCCATCAGTTCAGCCCAGATGATACTGAGTTGTTCCTAGCGGATAAGTTTCTCAATATCACTCCAAAAATCGAAGAATACCTACGCAAAAAAATTGAACGTGTGTATTCAGATGAAGCTAAGACTGGGATTTTCGAAGAAGAAAATCCCTTCTTCAATCACATCACAGATGATTTGTTGGAGACATCAGTAACACTGGCTAATCTCTGGAAAGAGGAGTTCATCATTTCAGAAAATCTCAAGACCAATGACTTGGTTTTTGTTCAGTTTTCTAAAGAAGGTGTAGAGCATTTCGCTTTCTTACGAATTGCCCTGCGTGAGACCTTGACCCACCTCGGTGGAGAAGTTGATAATCCAATCAAGCTAACTCAGAATAACCTGCCTGGATTTGGAACGGGAGCTGACGAGGCCTTGGTGGTTAATCTACAGAGTCGCAAGTACCATCTCATCGAGAAACGCATCAAGTACAATGGGACTTTTTTGAACTACTTTTCAGAAAATCTGCTAGCTGTTGCCCCTAAGATTTCGCCAAAGAAATCCATCAAGGAACTGGAAAAAACGGCCCAGAGAATTGCTGAATCTTTTAACACAGATGATTTTCAATTTCAATCCAAGGTCAAATCAGCGATTTTCAACAATCTTGAAGAAAGCAATGAATTGTCGCCTGAAAAATTGGCTAATGACCTTTTTGATAACAACCTGACAGCTCGTCTAAGCTTTATCGACCAAGTCAAGGAAGCTGTGCCAGAACCAGTTCAATTTGATGAAATTGATGCCAGTCGTCAACTCAAGAAATTTGAAAACCAAAAACTTTCCTTGTCAAACGGAATTGAACTCATTGTTCCCAATAACGTCTACCAAGACGCCGAGTCTGTCGAGTTTATTCAAAATAACAATGGAACCTATTCTATCTTAATCAAAAATATCGAGGATATTCAAAGTAAATAATGTTTAAATTTATAAGAAGAGTGCTTGTGCTAGCAGTCTTCCTTTTCGCAGGATACAAAGCTTATCATATCCATCAGGATGTTAAACAAGTCATGACCTACCAACCCATGGTTCGGGAAATCCTCAGTGAAAGAGATACTCCCGCCAATGAAGAGTTGGTGCTCGCTATGATTTATACCGAAACGAAGGGAAAAGAGCGGGATGTCATGCAGTCTAGTGAGTCCGCTAGTGGCGCTACCAATACCATTAATGACGATGCCTCTAGTATTCGCCAAGGGATACAGACACTAACAGATAACCTCTATTTGGCACAGAGCAAAGGAGTAGATGTCTGGACAGCCGTTCAAGCCTATAATTTTGGGCCTGCCTATATCGACTTTATCGCTCAGAATGGCAAGGAAAATACGTTAGCATTAGCCAAGCGTTATTCCCGAGAAACGGTCGCTCCTATCCTTGGCAATACCACTGGAAAGACCTATACCTATATCAACCCAATTTCTATCTTTCATGGTGCAGAACTCTATGAAAATGGTGGAAATTATTACTACTCGAGACAGGTTCGCTTTAATCTCTATATCATGAAATTCTTTAATTTCTTCTAAACATCTGGTTTGACCAGGTGTTTTTCACTATAAGCTTTCTTTAAGATTGTTTTATTACCCTAGAAAGGTAAAGGAGGGAATATCCCATGAGAAAGAAATTCTTTCTAACGAGTGCTGCCGTTTTGTGGGCTGTAACAGCTATGACAAGCGTCCACGCAGCAACCGATGTTCAAAAAGTAATCGATGAAACCTATGTTCAACCAGAATACGTTCTAGGTTCTTCTCTATCTGAAGACCAGAAAAATCAAACTCTTAGCAAACTTGGCTATGATGCATCAAAAGACACCAAAGATATCAAAACTATGACACCTGATATCTATTCGAAAATCATGAATGTGGCTAATGATGCTAGCCTACAGCTCTATTCGTCAGCTAAGATTCAAAAGTTAGGTGATAAGTCGCCTCTAGAGGTCAAGATTGAAACGCCTGAAAATATCACCAAGGTGACGCAGGATATGTACCGTAACGCAGCAGTGACGCTGGGAGTGGAGCATGCTAAAATCACAGTTGCAGCCCCCATTCCAGTTACAGGAGAGAGCGCCCTAGCAGGGATTTACTACTCGTTAGAGGCTAATGGTGCTAAAGTACCGCAAGCCAATAAAGACTTGGCTCAAGAAGAACTAAAAGCCTTGTCCGATATCAATGCTGAAAACAAGGATAAGTCAGGCTACGATGCCAATAAGCTCAATGTGGCTTTGGCAGATATTAAGGCAGGAATTGCAAAGGCAAAAGAAGCCAAAGGAAATCTGACAGAAGAAGATGTCCGCAAAATCGTTGAAGACACGCTAAAAAACTACAAACTTGATCAGGTTATAACAGGAAACCAGGTCAACATCATCATCAATTTTGCACTTAACCTCTCGAAGAGTGACATATTGAATAATGCTGATTTCACTAAAACCCTAAAAGACCTCAAGGAAAGCATTGTATCCCAGGCTGGAGATAGCTTTAAAAATATCAACCTCAACTTTGATGCCAATAAAGCGCTAGAAGACGGGGGTAACTTCTTTAGCTCCCTTTGGCAAGCCATTGTCAATTTCTTCAAGAGTTTTGGTGCTTAGGTCATTTCATGATATAATAGATGGTAACAGAAATGTTGCCGTCTTTTTTTGTCGGCCGATAGAAAGTGAAAAATATGCTAAAGAAAAATGATATTGTAGAAGTTGAAATTGTTGATTTGACCCATGAAGGGGCTGGAGTTGCAAAGGTAGATGGTTTGGTTTTCTTTGTAGAAAATGCTCTACCAACTGAGAAAATTCTCATGCGTGTCCTTAAAGTCAATAAAAAGATTGGCTTTGGGAAGGTTGAAGAATACCTTGTTCAGTCACCTCATCGTAACCAAGACCTAGATTTGGCTTATCTACGTTCAGGTATAGCTGACTTGGGGCACCTTGCCTATCCAGAGCAGCTCAAGTTCAAAACAAAGCAAGTCAAAGACAGTCTCTACAAAATTTCTGGTATTAGAGATGTAGAGGTTGCTGAAACGCTTGGTATGGAACATCCTGTCAAGTATCGAAATAAGGCGCAAGTTCCCGTTCGTCGAGTGAATGGTGTCTTGGAAACTGGCTTTTTCCGTAAGAATTCGCATGATCTCATGCCTCTCGAAGACTTCTTTATTCAGGATCCGGTGATTGACCAAGTTGTAGTAGCTCTACGGGACCTGCTCCGTCGTTATGATTTGAAACCTTATGATGAAAAGGAACAGTCTGGCTTGATTCGCAACCTCGTTGTGCGTCGTGGGCACTATTCAGGACAAATCATGGTTATCTTAGTGACTACACGTCCTAAAATTTTCCGAGTGGAGCAATTGATTGAACAAATTATCAAGCAGTTCCCAGAGATTGTGTCTGTCATGCAAAATATCAATGCCCAGAATACCAATGCGATTTTCGGCAAGGACTGGCGGACACTTTATGGTCAAGACTACATTACCGACCAAATGTTGGGAAATGACTTCCAAATCGCTGGCCCAGCCTTTTATCAGGTCAATACAGAAATGGCAGAGAAGCTCTATCAGACAGCTATTGACTTTGCTGGGTTAAGAGAAGATGATGTTGTTGTCGATGCCTACTCAGGAATTGGAACCATTGGTTTATCCGTTGCTAAGCATGTCAAGGAAGTCTACGGTGTTGAAGTGATTCCAGAAGCAGTAGAGAATAGCCAGAAGAATGCTTCTTTGAACAAGATTACTAATGCCCACTATGTCTGTGACACGGCTGAAAATGCCATGAAGAAATGGCTCAAGGAAGGTATTCAACCAACCGTTATCTTGGTCGACCCACCACGCAAGGGCTTGACCGAGAGCTTTATCAAGGCAAGTGCTCAAACAGGAGCAGACCGCATTGCCTATATCTCCTGCAATGTCGCAACCATGGCGCGTGATATCAAACTTTATCAAGAATTGGGCTATGAATTGAAGAGAGTACAGCCGGTGGATTTGTTTCCGCAGACGCACCATGTAGAGTGTGTGAGTTATTTAGAGAAATGTAGTTAATCCACTCGCTTTTTTATTTCAAAGCGAGATGCTTCAAAACTCCACTGGAGCCTTGAACATATATAAAAATAAAGTTATTGTGTGACTGAAATAATCAGGCACTTGGATAGAATAGAATCGAAAGGACTATTTGATGAAAAAACAACCGCAAATAATGGAAAAGGAACGTTTGGGAGCCTTTATTGACGCTGTGTTAGCCATCGTTATGACTATCTTGGTTTTGGAGCTGGAAAAGCCAAAAACCTTTGATTTACAAGGACTATGGGAGCTTAGAACAAATTTTCTTGCCTACGGTATTTCTTTCTTTTGGCTGGGAGCTATGTGGGCCAATATCCATTCTTCTTCGCATCTCATTAAAAAAGTTAGCCAAAAAACAGTCTGGGCAACCATTATCATGCTCTTTTTCTCCTCCCTTTTTCCCTATACCACTCAGCTCATAGCAACCCATTTCGACAATGGTAGCATGCAAGCATTCTATGGAGTAATCGTTCTACTCATTAGCTTTTCAGTATTATGGTATTACCGTACCTTGGATGAAGTGAATGATATAGCTGAGATGCATGAGTTAAGACGAGGACGAAAACGTTGGATACGATGGGATATTGGTATTAAAATGTTAGGGCTTATCTTGTCTCTGACAATCTTCCCAGCAGGAGTAGGACTGTCAGTCCTAGTAACACTTTTGTTTATTGTTATCCCGAGACAATTTAAAGTCTAATCATTTAATCGACTCATCTGTTTTATTCGGGACTTAGTTGACTGCTTCCGATTCTGAGATTTTTGAATTTGTATTGATAAGCATTGCATTCAATACTTTTCTATAGGAATTCACTGAAATAACAGTCAAGACATATGATGTGTGTGACTCAGCTTGTACAAGTTGAGATAGTCAGGAATTTGAATAATTTTTTTGTAACAGTTATAATGACAATTATGAATAAACTTGTTTAAACTTTATGTCTCTTTAGAAAGTGTGTTAACTTGAAAGAACAAATATTTTTGATGGGTGGGAATCCCCCAATAACGAAATATAGCATTGTTGATAAAATTGTATTATCAAGCAAGATTGAAAGAATTATTATTTTTACAGTTTTTCGAGAAAATTGGGAACCATACATGAAAAAGTACACGGAAGTTTTTCAAAGTCATTTTCCTAATCTAAAAATTAATTACTTGCTCCTGGACACTGAGCAGATTGATTTTGATAGCTATTTAGATGCTGATCTAATCATCATTGGTGGAGGAAATACGGAAAAATATATAGCTACTTATGTCAATCAGGAGTTCAAAAATTATATCGATCATATGCTTAATAAAGGTGTAAAAGTTATAGGGTTTTCTGCAGGAGCCCTATTATTAGGAGAAAAAGTCTATGTCTCACCTAATGATAATTCAGATCATCAGATAAAGATAAAAAATGGATTAGGACTCTTTAGTCAGTTTTTAATTAGTGTCCATTATGATTCCTGGAATGATAAAGCTAATAAGGATAGAGCAGAAGAACTCGTCAGTGTTCCCATAATTCCACTAAATGATCATTCCTGTCTTGTATTGGATAGATTTGGAAACATTATTGAGAAAATTGACTAGTTTTAATCATGCGAATCTGAATCTACGAAACTATAGTATTGACGAAATGAATAGTGAAAAGCCTTGATTGTAAGGCTTTTTTGTGTTTTTATGATAGAATATAGGTAGTTATAATCGATAGCAACTAAGAAGCAGTAAAAATATTATTCATAAAATAATCAAGATTAGGAAGAAAAAAATGACAGAAATTGATAAAAGGAATTTAAAAAATTATCTTTGTTTTACATTTGGAATTACTTATATATCTTGGGGGCTTCTTGCCATATTTACACAATCTTATATTTTGGGATTAGAGACATTTATAGGAAGAATATTACATATAGTTGGTGCACTTGGACCAGCTATTGCAAGTGGCTTTTATTTAAAAAGTAATAATATAAAATTTAAACATTTTTTATTTAATAAGACAGAAAATAGTAGTATTTATTTCATTTATCATATGTTAGCAATTTTGATACTATTTTCTGTATCTTCCTTAGAATTAAACGGAGTATCAATTTATCTGATGCCATTATTCTTTATACAACTAATTTTTTTTGGTGGTGGACATGAAGAATTAGGATGGAGAGGAATATTACAACCATTACTTGATAAAAAATATACTTATTGGCAATCTAATTTGATTGTAGGATCAATTTGGGGAATATGGCATCTACCTTTATGGTTTATAGTTGGAGAAAGTCATCAAGGATTTCCTTTTATTTTATTTTTTATATATACATTATTTTTAAGTTTTGTTTTAGGGCTTCTTTACCGTCAAACGAAATCTGTGGGGTACTGTGTATTATTTCATGCATTCGCAAATTTGTTAAATCTCTATTTTGTGTTAAAAATTAATCTTATTTTTATTATCATTTTTATTGGTTATTTGATTTATACTATACTGGCGAGTAATAGAATTAGTAAGGAAACAACATTTTAAAATTTAGATCAGGATATCCATTATTGAAAGTAACGTGTGGTCATTCTAGATAATCAATGTTAGAGACTTTTCTATTTGATGAGACATCACTGCTTGTACGAGCTGATTAAACAAGGGTGTAGCTAGTGAAAGTCCTACAGTAAGGAGTTTAAACATGAAATTCCATGAATTTGGTGATAAGAATTTGCCTCCTATTTTACTGATACATGGTGGTGGCAGTTCTTGGTGGAATTATCTTCGTCAAGCACGAATCCTGTCAGAAGAATACCGTATTATTCTACCCACATTGAATGGCCACGGCGAGGAATATCAACTTGATTATGTTTCTACTGAAGATTCTGCTTTGGAGATTCTAGACTATATCAAAGAAAACTGTGGTGGGAAATTGTTTGCAATCGGTGGTGTTTCACTTGGTGGTCAAATTGCCATAGAGCTTTTGTCTTTAGACAGTGAAATTGCTGAGAAGGCCATCATAGATGGAAGCCTCTGCATTCCTCAACCAAGGTTAGCTAAAATCAGCATCTTTCTAGTGTCTCTATTTGGTAAACTGATGTTCAATAAATTCTCTTGCAAACTTCAGTTAAGCATGATGAACAAACTCTATCCTAAACTGGCTTATCCAGAGGAAATAAAAGCTTATTATTTGGAGGATTTGCCAAGGACGCCTATCAAAACATTGGTGACCATTTACAAAAACTATATGAGATGTTACAAGCTGAAAGATATGATTTCTGCTAGCAAGGCTCAGGTTCTGTATATCTATGGTGAAAAAGAATTGAACTGTGTGAAAGAATCAGCGAAATTATTTCATCAGCTACATTCAAATACAATTTTGTATGAAGCAAAGGGCTATAACCACGGCTATTTATCAGCTTACCTGCCTTATGAGTGGATTGATTTGGTGGTGCCATTTTTAAAGAGTGACTCATTAGAAATGTGTAACGAATCTGATATGCCATAAGGAGGAATACCATGCTAGGAGCAATTATTGGAGATATTGTAGGTTCAGTTTACGAATGGAACAATATCAAAACGAAGGACTTTCCATTATTTCGTGAGGATTGTTTTTTCACGGATGATACGGTAAGTTCGAACCGCTGAGTGTGTATCTTTGCTGGTAAAAGCGTAAAAATCTTATAACAAAAGAACTTAAGAAAGTATTGAAACAAAGGCTTTTGCCGTAAGAGATATTTTAGTATTATGCCTGAAATTAAAATAGGCTAAGAGTAGATTTGTGAGTTTTGAACAATTTTTCCTAGCATACTTAGGAATGGAGAGATAAGATGACATGGACTAAGGAATATTTTTCTAAAATTGAATTTATTATTCATTGTGGTTGTGAAATTTTTGGTTATTTTGAGTGTAATCTGATGAACTCTGAACTGTCCTACCAAGAGTGTGGGAATACTGGAATGATCGTTTTTGAACATAGTCAGAAACTATCCGAAAAAGCCTTATCTAAACTCATGAAATATACGCTACTTATTGATTTTGAGAAATATAGAAAGGGGAACAATTCTAATAAGAATGATAAAGTTATTGGTTATAGAGATGTATTTTCGATAACTTTCAAGGGCTATAGTCAAGATGGACAAGCTTTATTGATATATAATATGGACTATGTTTACAAGGATTGGTACAATAGACCCGTTGATAGCTTATACAGTTATATAAGTGATACCTATTTTTTAGATTTTCAAAATAATAGATGTTTTATTGCTCAAGGGCTGATGGCTGGTGTACTTCCGTTTTAGGTATAATAGGAAGATGTAGTACATAGTGGAATCAAAAAAGTTTTTTAATTATAATTTGATTAGATGAATACCTATAAATTATACAAAATTCGTTAATAGATAATTTTAAAACTATAGTTGATGGTCAAATTCCCGATATCTTACAAGGAGGAATCTTATGCTAGGAGCAATAGTTGGAGACATTGTAGGTTCAGTTTACGAATGGAATAATATCAAAACGAAGGGTTTTCCTTTATTTTGTGAGGATTGTTTTTTCACGGATGATACGGTAAGTCCGAACCGCTGAATGTGTGAGTTTGTTAGTGAAACGTTGCTAATCCTCAAAATAAAGAAACCAAAATACCATTATTTAGAAATGAAAACCTAAACTGTTTTTAAGGAGGTACTATATTGATAGAAAGCAGACCTGAGTTTGATAAAATCGCATCCTTTGATGAATTTAATAAATACTATTGGTATCGTGATGAACTTTCTCAGATATGCAAGTCATTAGGGCTTGAAAATAGAGGTACAAAACAGGAACTCAATGATATTATTGAGCAGTACTTCAATGGGAATTTAATTAAAAAATCATCAATAAAAAGAAAAAAGAAACAAGTAGAAGTCGTTACCTTAGATACGCCCTTACTTGAATGTGGATTCTCCTTTAATGCAAACTTTAGAGAATATTTCTCAACTTTAACAGGTGTTTCGCCCTTTAAATTTACTGCTAATATGGCCACTGCTTGGAGAAAAGTAAAAAAAGAAAATGATTTGAATTTCACAATCCAAGATATGCTAAAAGTTTATTATGGAGATTCAGATTATGCCAAGTATGACCATTCGGTTTGTCAATGGAATCAATTTTTAAAAGATTTCTGTACAGACGAAAATAGTGCCAACTACTCGAACAAACTAAAAGTAGCTTCTATTCTTTGGAAAGAAGTTAGAAATTCAAGTAATGCAAAAATTTATTCAAAGAATCTTTTAACTAAATATGCTGATAGAATAAAAGAGTATGGGAAGTAGAAAAATCAGTCTAAACCAATAGTTCACAAGGAGGAATCTTATGCTAGCGGCAATTATTGGAGATATTGTCGGTTCGGTTTACGAATGGAACAATATTAAAACGAAGGATTTTCCTTTATTTCGTGAGGATTGTTTTTTCACGGATGATACGGTAAGTCCGAACCGCTGAATGTGTAAGCTTGTTAGTGAAACGTAGCAAACCCTCTCACTTTTTCATTTTAAGGAGAGAAGGTTTCAAAGCTCCACTGGAGCTTTGAACTCCTCGAACCTTTTGAGTTCCGCAGATGCATCATGTTGAGGAGGTAAGTCTATTTGTGAAGAGTAATTAATTTTCAGAAAGCTTCTTGCTTTTTAATCCTACGGACGAAAAATACGGCAAGACCTTATTTTATACAGTAAATTTTCTGATGTTAGAAAAATAGATTTGATGCATTAAGATAAACAAATTATAAATAGGAGAATCAAATGTTTAGTTTTTTTAAAAAGAAAAGTCCTAAAAACCTCGAAATCAATTTTCATGACAATTCAATGGTAATGAACGGAACCAGCTTGTCTTTTCCTTTATCTTTGAAAGATATTGAGGCTGTATTAGGAAAGCCTGATCAGGTTGTCAAAAAAGAAAATAAATACATAAAGTACATTTACGACAATGCTGGTATTGTATTTGAACATTCGCTTTCTGTCAAGAATCATTTAAAGAAATGCAGGGTCTATATTGATGATGAGCATCTACTTTCTACTATCAGTCTCTACTACGGTGATGTTGTAAAACGTATGTTTGGAGAAGAAGAATTACCCAAGATGCCTTGTCATGCCGTAGTATCCACTGATGGGAAGACTCCCTATTTTCTTTATGATAGACACAGAACTGGGGATTTCAATTTTATTTTATGGACCCCTCGTGGAACCAATTTTAATGGAAGACCAGATGTAATGAGATATCCACTCACCATTTCTTACTATCCAGAAATCAAGCATGAACGTCAAAAATCAAATCCAAAAGTTGTTCAAGAAAAATATCTTCATTTTGATAATCTGAATTTTAAACTAGCTATTATCCAAGTATTGATGTATGATTTAGAGGTTTTAAAGCCAGCTTTTGATATTTTTGATTTTTCAGAGGAATTTAGCGAGTTGGATATTGATACAGAAAGTACAGAACTTGTCGAGCCTGCATTAGAATACTTTAAAAATTTTCAGATTTCACAGAAGTATGCAAGTCTTGTAAAAGAGATTGATATGGATGGCGGTAATGAAATCTTTATGAATCTGATTCCTCAGTGGGATGGTGAGGATAGTATTTTTGATTTGAATGAGGTTAGTTTGGCTGAATTAAAGCAGTTTCCAAATTTAAAACAAGCTACAATCATGTCAAGTAATTTTGAACAAGTTAAGGAAACTTTTGCTGCAGTTGGAGTTGACGTAGAACTAGTGTAAGTTAAACTAAACATTTATAAATTTTTGAAAAAATCTTACTTTTATGACTCGAAAAAAGGATTAAATAGAATATGAAAAAGTTTAAATGGCGTTTATGGGTAACTGGAGTTCTTGTTATTCTTTTGACAGCATCTTCATTGAATGCTTGTAGTTTTGGTGGCGAAACCATTCCCCAAAATAGAACAAAGGAACAGTTCGAGTTTGAAAAAACGTTTGAGCCTATGTTTAAATTTTTGGAACAAGAACAGAAGGATTTTAATGGGCTGGAAGCTTATAAAAGTAGAGTCTATATAAAAAATGGTGACGAAGTCAAAAGATATGAAATTGACCTAGATATTACCAAGGCAGATGGTAAGGGTGACTATAGAATACAAATCGGAGAAAACAAAAAAACGGTTCCCGTTAGTTATTCTAATGGCAAGTTGCATTACGATTCGGAGATAGACCCTTTATTTGACGAAGAGATTCTTAACTTAGTTGTCAAAAGAGATGTTTTTGACTCCTTGAATGTAAAAAGAACGTTAAGAACCGGAACAACAGAGCTTAGTGAAATTGTCTACCAGCCAGACACTCACTTTGAACTCTTTCGAAAACTGAAAAGCAAATATGATTTACCTGAGGAAACAACGTGCCAAATTAGAATAGATTACTCAGATAAAACAAATTATGGGATTACAATACAGTTAACATCGAAAGAGAAGTCTGTCAAAATTGGTTTAACTATTATTAAAAAACGGGGCTAACGATTTAGGAATGTTATTGAAAAGAGTTTTTTAACTCTAAGAAGGATTTAAAGGTGAGTATGAAAGTAAAATTTAAAGAAACGAATAAAGTATTTTTCAAAATAGTAGAAGTAGGGGGAGAAAAGTATATTCTAGATTTGACGACCGTTAGCCCCAAATCCTATTTCTGGGGTTCTCTTCCTGATGAGATTACTGCAAAAATGCAAAAGTTAGATAAAAGAGATACGCGTTTTGAAAGTGTGGCTCCAACTATGAGTAAATCAATTGGTGCTGCAATTGGTGTAGCAATAGGGGGGTCTGGCTATCGGCTAGTGACGAATTTTTTTAGAAATAATGGGATTAGTCACAATCTTCCTTTAAAGATAGGTTTATATGGTCTGTTCATATTCCTAGCTTATCTTGCTTTCTGGTTCATTGCCATAAGAGCTCGTCATAGCGTCCAAAAAAGACTTGAGAATAAAGTTTCAAACTATCAAATAACCTTTAAACCAGTTGGAAATAAACGTCAATTAAAACATTACAAACTTCTTCCTTTTATCCTTGTTCCGACTCTTGGATGTTTTGCATTCTATCTATATACTGTTAATGGAACAGAGGGAGCCTTACTTGTTGTTAATAGTATTCTATTGTTGGGATTTTTTACAGTGATTTTAGGCATGTCACCACTCCGAGAAGGTGTCGAAAAGCAAGAGATTATTTTTGATAGAATAGAGAAGTTATAAATTAAGCTAAAAGCCGTTTTATGATCCTCTTTTGCAGGTCACATTGGGCTATTTTATCAGAAAATTAGGGAACTGATTAGAGAGAATTCTGTTAGTCAATGACTCATTTAAGGTTCAGAACTGCTCTCGTAATGCCGCATTATAATTTAGAAAAGGAGTAAAATGAATTATCTAGAAATACGCAAGAAATATGGATTTTATAGAAAAGTTGCGATTGTTTTGGCTGTTCTTCTCAGCCTTTTTGTAGCTTGGATGGTGAAAGATAGGACTATTCAAACCCTTTGTATTTTATTCATAAATGCACTCTTATTTCTTTTCATTGCACTAATCAGAAGAGGGTATGTAAGGAGTGCTACTAAGTTACTGTATATGGACTTAGATTTACCATCTTGGAAGCAATACATTGAATTGAAGAAAGTTGTAAAAAGAGCTATTATAAAAATGGATGTGACACTAACATCTGTTGGCTATTCCTATATGATTGGTGATTTCGATGCTGCCATTAAGAAGGCTTCTGAAGCAATGACTGATCAAAAACTGAAGCCGAAATACAGGGATTTCTTTGAGAGTTACCTCGTTCGCTCGACAGCTCTTGCAAATCCAAACCTAACCAGAGATGAGCTTGATCTTATGCTAAACAAAATGTCCATATCAGATTCCTCTCTAGCCGAGAAAACAAAAAGCGTGAGTATTGCGCTTTACGATTTAACAATTGCTCATCAATCCAATGATTACTTTGAAGACTTGGAAAACGAGTTTAAATATCAACAATTGGAAATCAGTTACTATCAAGCTTTGAACTCTAAATTAAAAGGAGATATGACTAGGGCGAATGAATTGTTTAGAAAACTCGCTCAAGAAGATGAACAGCTCTATATCGTCCAGAAGTCTAAAGAATTTTAAAAAAGTGAATCTATTAATTAGCGATGAATAAGTACAGGAAAGGATTGAATATGAAATCAAACAGTTTATTTTTTTTTAATGGAATTTTTGCTTTAACGTGCTCTCCCATTATTGCATTTGCATTTTTCTATAGATGGGAGATAAGATTTATCAATGGGGCTCTTCGTTTTGTTGATAAACCAGCATGGGCTTTTTCAGTAAATTTAATTAGTTTTATATTTCTTGTTTGTTCCATACTTGCAATTTTCATTTATAGAAAAGAATCAAATGGTCGTAAGAAAAGCTTTTTGTTTCTTTTAGTTGCATCTATCACAGGTTTTATCCCCTTCCTTTCATTTTTTTCAGCAATTTTTGCTCTTATTGCTGGGATTTTATATTTGGTTGATTTTAATCGATTGGTAAAAGAATAAACTAGAAGGTATTTATCATTTTCAACATATCCAACCTTTTTTAGAACTGATTCTCTCAATCTCCGGTACGTCTGATTTCTATTTTTTGAGGTTTCATTATATAATAGCATTATATGTAATGACTGATGTAGTTACACTAACATTTCTATTTAAAAATTAAGGAGTATTATCAATGAAAAAAGCAATGTTAATTATAAACCCTACCTCTGGTGGGGAAAAGGCTTTGGATTATAAGGTCAAGCTGGAGAATAAGGCCAAAGATTATTTTGAGCACGTGGAAACCAAAATTACTGAAAAAGCGCTGGATGCAACACACTTTGCTGAGGAAGCCTCTCGTGAGCAGTACGATGCAGTGGTTGTTTTCGGTGGAGACGGGACTGTCAATGAAGTCATTTCGGGTATTGCTGAGAGAGACTACATTCCTAAGTTAGGGATTATCCCAGGCGGTACAGGTAACCTCATTACGAAACTGTTGGAAATCAATCAAGACATCGATGGTGCGATTGATGAACTTGATTTTAACTTAACCAACAAGATTGATATCGGTAAAGCAAATGATAACTATTTTGGTTATATCTTTAGTATCGGTTCTCTGCCTGAGGCGATTCACAATGTGGAGATCGAGGACAAGACAAAATTCGGTATATTAGCCTATGCTGTAAATACCATGAAGTCTGTGATGACGGATCAGGTCTTTAACATTAAGGTTGAGACAGAAAATGGAAATTATGATGGTGAAGCGAGTCATGTTTTGGTTCTCTTGACAAATTACTTCGCTGATAAGAAAATCTTTGAAGAAAACAAAGACGGCTATGCCAATATTTTGATTCTAAAAGATGCTTCTCTATTCTCTAAATTATCCGTCATTCCTGATTTACTAAAAGGCGATGTTGTCGGCAATGATAATATTGAGTATATCAGAGCTCGTACTATTAAAATCTCTTCAGATAGTGAGTTGGAGTCAGATGTTGATGGCGATAAGTCGGATAACCTACCTGTAGAGATTAAGGTACTGGGCCAGCATATTGAAGTTTTTTCACAACCGAAAGAGTAGAAGATAGAAACAAGTTTGTCTTTCACTGAGAAATAAAGTTTTATATCAAAGATTGGAGGAAGGATGAATTCTCTATTTGATGAATTTCGAACAATTTGTTCTCATTTAAACCAAGTTGGAATCACACCCACGCTCATGGGGTCTTTGGGTTTTGAATACCGTTCAAATGAAGATTGGGAGCCGTCTGACATTGACATTCATGTCTCTGGAGATCCTAGAGGCTGGGAAGCGCCTGATCATCTCAGGATTTATGACTGGGACAAGATAATGAAAGTGATGAACCACTTAGGCTATACCTTGGTAGATATTCACGAGCACGAATTCCAAAAAGATGATGTGAGCGTTGAATTTGGAAGTATCGATTCCTTACCTGATTTTGCAGGAGTTTCGAAATCAGATATAGAGTTGATTCATCTCGAGGACATCACGTTTCGTGTTCCAAGTTTGGAACAGTATTTCAGTATATACAAGGCTTCTTCCCAAGATTCCTATCGAAATGACCACAATAATAATAAAGATTTTAAAAAGATAGATTGGCTTGAAAGGCATTTGTAAATCATCAATCAGAAAGTAGTAGGTATTAAATCTTACTGCTTTTTTATATTCTCAAAAACAATCCACTCGAAACTACGGACAAGTCTTGAAAATAAAATTTTAAAGTAGTATACTAGAATCACAATAATGAAAACGTTTGCGCAGCAAGATGAATAAAAGTAAACTAGGAGACAGAACAATGGAATTAACAGCCATTTACCATAGACCAGAGTCAGAGTATGCGTACCTTTATAAGGATAAGACAATGCACATTCGTATCCGGACCAAGAAAGATGATATAGAAAGCATCAACTTGCATTATGGAGACACTTTTATCTTTTTAGAGGACCATTATGAAGCAATCAAGGAGATGGTCAAAGTAACTTCTGATGTCTTATTTGATTACTGGCAAGCGGAAGTTTCAGTTGGCTATGCACGACTCCAGTATCTCTTTGAACTCAAGGATAAGCAGGGTCAGAGTATTTTGTATGGCGATAAGGGATGTGTTGAAAATACGCTAGAAAACCTTCATTATGAAGGAAATGGCTTTAAAATTCCGTATATCCATGAGATTGATGCTTGCCATGTTCCTGACTGGGTAGCAGAGATGGTATGGTACCAGATTTTCCCAGAACGCTTTGCTAATGGCAATCCTGAGATTTCACCTGAAGGTGCGCTAGCTTGGGATTCCTTTATCAAGCCAAAGACGAGCGATTTCTTTGGTGGTGATTTACAGGGCATTATTGACCATCTGGATTACTTGCAAGACTTAGGGATTACAGGTCTTTATCTCTGTCCGATTTTTGAATCCCCAAGCAATCACAAGTATAATACGACGGATTATTTCGAAATAGATCATCATTTTGGAGATAAGAAAATTTTTCGTAAACTGGTGGAGGAGGCCCATCAGAGAGGGATGAAAATCATGCTGGACGCTGTTTTCAATCATATCGGGGATCAGTCTCTGCAGTGGCAGGATGTTCTCAAGCATGGTGGAAAGTCGGAATATAAAGACTGGTTCCATGTTCAAGAATTTCCCGTGACCAAAGATAAGCTTGGAAATCCAAGAAAACTCCCTTATCATACCTTCGCTTTTGCCAGCTATATGCCCAAGCTCAATACGGCCAATCCTCAAGTGAGGGACTATTTGTTAAAAGTTGCGACCTACTGGATTGAAGAGTTTGATATTGATGCTTGGCGCCTGGATGTGGCCAATGAAGTAGACCATCAATTTTGGAGAGATTTCCGTAAGGCTGTCTTGGCTAAAAAGCCTGACCTTTATATTCTTGGAGAAGTCTGGCACACTTCTCAGCCTTGGCTAAATGGCGATGAATTCCACGCAGTCATGAATTATCCTCTCTCCGACAGCATCAAGGATTATTTCTTGCGAGGGACTAAGAAGTCACCTCAATTCATCGATGAGATCAATAGCCAATCAATGTACTATAGACAACAGATTTCGGAAGTGATGTTCAATCTTCTGGATTCGCATGATACGGAGCGTATTTTGGCTACTGCCAAGGGAGATGTCCAACTCGTTAAGTCTGCCCTTGCTTGTCTCTTTTTACAAAGAGGGACACCGTGTTTCTACTATGGAACGGAGTTGGAGTTAGGTGGCGGACCAGACCCAGATTGTCGCCGTGTCATGCCTTGGGACCGTGTTTCAGACAGTAATGACATGCTGAACTTCATGAAGAAATTGATTCAGCTTCGTAAGGAGGTTTCAGGCATTATCCAACATGGCACCTATAGCCTAAAAGAAATTAAGCCGGACGTGCTAGCTCTTGAATGGGATTATGATGGACAAAAGGTCCAAGCTATTTTTAACCAATCAAGTGAAAACTATCTTGTAGACCGTGATTCTGTAGTGCTAGCCAGTCATTGCCAAGAATTGGGACTGCAACTGGCGATTTTGCCTAAAGGTTTCGTCATTCAATAAAAAATAGGATTAAAAAGGCTGTAATGAATGGGTGATTCGTGCAGTCTTTTTTTGACTTATGTAGTATAATATAGCTAAGTCACCGATTGCTAGATGAAGGATTAGCGAATGGTGTTTAAAATGAAAGAGAGATTTATACTCTTGAAGGAGAATTGCATGAAACGAACAAGAAAAGTAGTAGCTTTGGGACTGTGTTTACCGTTATTACTTGGATTGGCTGCATGTCACCAAAATAATACGAGCACTGAAGCTACAAATCAAGCACAGACCAGTTCAGATAAAGTTCCTTGGACGGCTTCATATTCCAATCTAAACGGTCAAGTCAGTACCGAAGAGGTCAAATCTCTTTTATCAGCTCACTTGGATCCAAATAGTGTTGATGCATTTTTCAAACTTGTTACAGACTATAATGCGACTGTCGGCTCTACTGGCTTAAGTGGTGATTTTGCTTCCTTTACAAAGACAGAATACGATGTAGAGAAAATCAGCAGTCTCTGGAATCAAAAAAAGGGTGACTTTGTCGGGACCAACTGCCGTATCAATAGCTATGCGCTCTTAAAAAATTCAGTCACAATCCCAAAACTTGAAAAGAATGATCAGCTTCTTTTTGTTGATAATGACGCTATCGATAAGGGAAAGGTGTTTGATGCAAAAGATAAGGAAGAGTTTGATATTCTATTTTCTAGGGTGGAGACGGAAGCAACGACGGATGTAAAAATTCACGCGAAGAAGATGGAGAAATTCTTCTCCCAGTTTCAATTTAATGACAAGGCTCGAATGCTGTCTGTTGTGTTGCATGATAATTTGGATGGAGAGTATCTTTTTGTCGGTCACGTTGGTGTTTTAGTGCCAGCTGAGGAGGGTTTCTTATTTGTAGAGAAACTGACTTTTGAAGAGCCTTATCAAGCTATTAAGTTTGAGAGCAAGGAAGATTGTTACAAGTATTTAGCTACAAAGTATGCGGATTACACTGGTGACGGATTAGCTAAGCCTTTTATCATGGATAATGAAAAGTGGGTTGAAGGTTATTAAGATAGGCAAAGGAGAAATAATATGGAGACTGTAATAGCGCTTTTATTTCTCATTCTTATCGGATTCTGGGCTGTAAACATTCTCAAGCCTCGTAAGTCAAATAAAAAGGAAAGATTTATTGGCTATATGCAGCGCTATGATATAGATGGTGAGGGTTATCAGTCAGAAGTCTGGGAAGTGACGGAAGATGAGAATGAGAAATAAGGAGGAGAGTCCAAAAACAGTAGATATCTTACCTTTTTCAAGAAAGGGGACTAACTAATTGGAGGAAACATTATGGGAATGATTGCTAATTATCAATATCTATCTGATAATGAATTAAGCCAAATAAAGCGGTATTCTTGTCAGGAAGAGGATTTGCTTGACTTGGTAGAGGATTATCCTGAGGGAAATGATACGTTGATAGATATTGACAAAATGTGGGATGCCTTACTCTTTGTTATGACAGGTTTTAGTAGTTCAGAATTTATGGATGACGACCCCTTGAGAGAAGCTGTCTTGGGAGTGACCCCTTTAGAAAATGTGTCAGAATATATAGCCTATACTGAACACTCAAAGATAGCTGAGATTGTTCAAGCTTTAGAGAATTTTGACATGGATAGGGCTCTGGCAGACTTTAGCATGGAAGCATGCAAGAAAGCCGACTTGTATCCTGATATTTGGGATTATCTTGAGGATGAGGAAGAAATCAAGTCTTTCATTTTAACCTGCTTTGTCAAAATGAAAGACTTTTACAAGGAAATCTTAAACCACAAGGGGAATGTCTTAGTGACTATTTGTTAAGGTTTTTATAATCCATTAGAAAGGTAATCCTATGAATCCATATTTACAAAAATACATTACTTTAAAGAAGCAATATATAGCCCAGGAGGGCAATCCACCAAGTGTCTCAGCTCTTTATGAATTAGTTGATGAATTAGCTAAGTCTGATGATTTGGAAGCGAAGAAAGTTTTAGTAGATCTCTATGAGCAATTAGGTCTCTACGCTAGTGCCTATGATTTATTTACCAAAATAATCACTAAGCCAGATCGAAAACAAATTAAAAAATTAGCTCACTTAGCAGAGATGAGTCAAAGCCATGGAGATCGCTTTGCCCTTCCTCGTCCTCTAAGAAAAGAAGAGAAGAAGCAGAGAACAGAGCTATCACAGTCTTTGCCACATTTTATCTACCATCCAGATCCTCTATCAACGGGAGCTTTTGTAGAGGGAGAAGCCAAGCTTTGTCCATCTTGTGGGAAAGAAAGCAATATATATTATAACTTGATGCCTTATTGTATTGACAACATCAAAAATCTTTGTCCATTTTGTATTGCAAACGGGCTAGCAGCAAAGAAATTCGATGCAGAATTTGTTCAAGATGCTGAGTGTCAGGGTGAATTGGATCCAGAAAAAGACCAGGTGCTTTTTTGCCAGACCCCTGGCTACTCTAGTTGGCAGGGAGAAAATTGGCTTTCTTGTTGTCAGGATTATTGTGCTTATTTGGGTACAGTTGGCACTCGAGAATTAAAGGCCATGGGAATTGCCGAGCAAGTCTTGGCAGACTATGAAGAGCGTGGAGAATATCAAGATATTGAAGAATACTTGGTTAAGGATGGCTCTCTTTGTGGCTACCTTTTTAGATGCCTTCACTGTCAAAAATACCAGATCGGGGTTGATGCTGATTAAATTTTAATGATACAATTACATTAACATACATTCCTTTGTATTCTTTTAATGTCTAATCTCTAATTTAATTTTAGAATATGAAAACTGGTGCATTGTGTCATAGTATACTTTTATTATCTTTTAAATCATCATATGAAGAATAGGAGCTACCAAACCTAGTTCCTATTTTATTATTTAAAGGCAAATTTGAAATAGTTTTTAATTTTTAGATATATTAAAAATACGAACAAAAATTATTTTTTTTAAAAAAACTTTCACAAAATACTTTACAAACTTGTGTAAACATGATATAGTTATAAGGCTTAGAAAATGAGATGATGTTTTCTAGCAAATATAAACCCGAGTAAAAAATGCCTACGGACAGGCAGGGTTGAATGCCGAAGCGTGGTTGAAAAGCCACATTATTGATAGGGTTAAAAGCCTACTTTTATAAGTTGATGTTAGGACGTTTGTCCTAATTCATAAATTTTAGTGTGGTGAAAGCACACGTCATCTTGTGAAACGATCAATAAAGTACGTAATATTTGCTACTAGAGAGTTAGGAAACATCGGGAACAGACATACTCAACAGAAACCAAAATAAACACGTCAGAAGATTGCAGAGCAGGTGAAAACCTGCTCTTTTTTCATAAGTCAACCTTTAGTCGCCTTTATCTTCTTGAGGTGCTAAAAATACGGTAAAGGAGTATGTCTTGAAGAAGTTAGATCAAAACCAAGCCCCAATTTACGAGGCCTTGGTCAAACTACGCAAGAAAAGGATTGTTCCCTTTGATGTGCCAGGTCACAAGCGTGGACGAGGAAATCCAGAACTTGTCGAACTGTTAGGAGAAAAATGTGTTGGCATTGATGTCAATTCTATGAAACCCTTGGATAATCTCGGCCATCCTATTTCGATTATTCGAGATGCAGAGGAGCTAGCAGCGGATGCTTTTGGTGCAGCGCATGCCTTTCTGATGATTGGGGGAACAACTTCATCTGTTCAAACCATGATTCTTTCCACCTGTAAGGCAGGAGATAAGATTATTCTGCCACGAAATGTCCATAAATCTGCTATCAATGCGTTGGTTCTATGTGGAGCCATTCCCATCTATATCGAGATGAGTGTGGATCCTAAAATCGGCATCGCTTTAGGTCTTGAAAATGACCGGGTTGCCCAGGCCATTAAGGAACATCCAGATGCTAAAGCTATCCTAATCAACAATCCTACCTACTATGGAATTTGTTCAGACCTCAAGGGTTTAACGGAAATGGCCCATGAAGCGGGCATGCTTGTTTTAGTGGATGAAGCTCATGGAGCGCATTTGCATTTTACAGATAAACTTCCAATTTCTGCTATGGATGCAGGTGCTGATATGGCGGCGGTCTCTATGCATAAGTCTGGTGGGAGTCTGACCCAAAGCTCCATTTTACTTATTGGAAATCAGATGAATCCTGAGTACGTTCGTCAGATTATCAACCTGACCCAGTCGACATCTGCCTCTTACTTGTTGATGGCTAGTTTGGATATTTCTCGACGGAACTTAGCTCTTCGTGGCAAAGAGTCTTTTGAGAAAGTCATTGAGCTATCCGAATACGCTCGTCGTGAAATCAATGCTATCGGTGGTTACTATGCCTACTCAAAAGAGCTCATAGGCGGTGTTTCGGTCTGTGATTTTGACGTGACCAAGCTGTCAGTTTACACTCAGGGGATTGGCTTAACAGGTATCGAAGTTTATGACCTCCTGCGAGACGAATACGATATTCAGATCGAATTTGGTGATATTGGGAATATCTTAGCTTATATTTCGATTGGTGACCGCATCCAAGACATCGAACGTTTGGTCGGTGCTTTGGCGGATATCAAGAGACTCTACTCAAGAGATGGAAAAGATTTGATTGCTGGAGAATATATCCAGCCCGAGTTAGTGCTGTCTCCACAAGAAGCCTTTTATTCAGAGAGAAAAAGTTTGACCTTGGCTGATTCTGTTGGACATGTCTGTGGGGAATTTGTCATGTGCTATCCTCCAGGCATCCCAATCCTAGCACCAGGTGAACGGATTACACGAGAGATTGTGGATTATATCCAATTTGCCAAAGAACGTGGTTGCTCCCTCCAAGGAACGGAAGATCCAGTTGTCAATCACATCAACGTCATTAAGAGAAAGGAGAACTAGATGGATTTATGGTTTTCTGAAGTTCATACTCCAGATGTGAAATTGTCCCTGAGAACAGCCAAGCAACTCTACGCTGGTAAGAGTGAATGGCAGGATATCGAAGTATTAGATACGCCAGCTTTTGGGAAAATACTGATTTTAAATGGGCACGTCTTGTTTTCAGATGCGGATGATTTTGTCTACAACGAAATGACGGTCCACGTTCCCATGGCTGTCCACCCAAATCCAAAGAAAGTCTTGGTTATTGGGGGTGGTGACGGCGGTGTTGCCCAAGTATTAACCCTCTATCCTGAACTGGAGCAAATCGATATTGTAGAACCAGATGAGATGTTGGTTGAGGTTTGTCGTGAGTATTTCCCAGACTTTGCTGCAGGGCTAGATGATCCTCGTGTTACCATTTACTACCAAAATGGTTTACGCTTTTTACGAAACTGTGAGGATGATTACGATATCATTATCAACGATGCGACAGATCCATTTGGACATACGGAAGGGCTCTTTACCAAGGAATTTTACGGTAACAGTTACAGAGCTCTGAAGGAAGACGGGATCATGATTTACCAGCATGGGAGTCCTTTCTTTGACGAAGATGAGTCAGCTTGCCGAAGCATGCACCGCAAGGTTAATCAAGCCTTTCCAATCAGTCGGGTTTATCAGGCGCACATCCCAACCAGTCCAGCTGGCTATTGGCTATTTGGATTTGCATCGAAAAAATACCACCCTGTCAAAGATTTTGACAAGGAAGGCTGGAGAAAACGCCAGCTTTTCACAGAATACTACACTGCAAACTTACATGTGGGGGCCTTTATGTTGCCCAAGTATGTAGAAGACATTTTAGAAGAAGAGGAAGGAAAAAAATGAGTCGTTTATTAGTTATTGGATGTGGGGGCGTTGCCCAAGTTGCTATTTCAAAGATTTGCCAAGATAGCGAAACCTTTAAAGAAATTATGATTGCTAGCCGTACCAAGTCAAAATGTGATGACTTGAAAGCTAAACTAGAAGGCAAAACAAGTACTAAGATTGAGACAGCTGCTCTTGATGCAGACAAGGTAGAAGAAGTGGTTGCCTTGATTGAAAGCTACAAGCCAGAAGCCGTTTTGAACGTAGCTTTACCATACCAAGACTTGACCATTATGGATGCTTGTTTAGCGACTGGAGTTCACTATATCGACACAGCTAACTACGAGGCAGAGGATACAGAAGATCCTGAGTGGCGTGCCATCTACGAAAAACGCTGCAAGGAACTTGGTTTTACAGCCTACTTTGACTACTCATGGCAGTGGGCTTATCAGGAAAAATTCAAAGAAGCAGGCTTGACTGCTCTGCTTGGATCTGGCTTTGACCCAGGTGTAACCAGCGTTTTTTCAGCTTACGCCCTTAAACATTATTTTGATGAAATCCACTATATCGATATTTTAGACTGTAATGGTGGTGACCACGGTTATCCATTTGCAACAAACTTTAACCCAGAAATCAATCTCCGCGAGGTTTCTGCGCCAGGTTCTTACTGGGAAGATGGAAAATGGGTCGAAGTCGAAGCCATGTCTATCAAGCGTGAGTATGATTTCCCTCAAGTTGGACAAAAAGATATGTATCTCCTTCACCATGAAGAAATCGAATCACTTGCCAAAAACATTCCAGGTGTTAAACGCATTCGTTTCTTTATGACTTTTGGCCAATCTTATCTAACTCACATGAAATGCTTGGAAAACGTTGGTCTCCTTCGTACGGATGCTATTAACTTTAATGGACAAGACATTGTGCCGATTCAATTCTTAAAAGCCTTGCTT
This sequence comes from Streptococcus oralis subsp. oralis, assembly GCF_002096595.1. Taxonomy (GTDB): domain Bacteria; phylum Bacillota; class Bacilli; order Lactobacillales; family Streptococcaceae; genus Streptococcus; species Streptococcus oralis_D. The sequence goes on along the minus strand of NZ_NCUR01000010.1, from coordinate 295,917 downwards.
CCTGATCCAGCTAGCCTTGGCCCACGTACAGTTGGAAAAACCAATATCGGTTGTATCTTTACAGGTGTCAAAGACGGTGTTGAGAAGACTATCTATATCTACAATGTTTGCGACCATCAGGAATGTTACGCAGAAGTTGGTTCACAAGCAATTTCTTACACGACAGGTGTTCCCGCTATGATTGGGACAAAATTGGTTATGAACGGTACTTGGAAACAACCTGGAGTTTACAACCTTGAAGAATTGGATCCAGATCCATTCATGGAAGCTTTGAATGAGTATGGTTTGCCTTGGGTTGTGGTTGAAAATCCGCAAATGGTGGACTAATGAAGTTAGAACAAGTACTAACACCTTCTTATATCATTGACTTAGGAAAATTAGAAGAGAATTGTCGCATTCTACAAGAAGTCCAAGAAAAAGCCGGTTGTAAGGTGTTGCTAGCTCAGAAAGCCTATTCCCTCTATAAAACCTATCCTTTGATTAGCCAGTATCTCTCTGGTACAACGGCTAGTGGTCTCTATGAGGCTAAGCTAGCTAGAGAAGAGTTTCCGGGGGAAGTCCATGTATTTGCACCTGCTTTCAAGGATGCAGACTTGGAGGAATTGCTGGAGATAACGGATCATATCGTCTTCAACTCAGAGAGACAGTTGCGCAAACACGGTCCTCGTTGCCGAGAGGCTGGTATTAGTGTCGGTTTGCGCCTCAACCCACAGTGTTCAACTCAAGGAGATCACGCGCTCTATGACCCTTGTGCTCCGGGATCTCGGTTTGGAGTTACTCTTGATAAGATACCGAGTGATTTGCTGGACTTAGTAGATGGTCTTCATTTTCATACCCTTTGTGAGCAGGGGGCAGATGATTTAGAAACAACTTTGAAAGCTGTAGAAGCGCAGTTTGGACCTTATTTATATAAGGTCAAATGGCTCAATATGGGTGGAGGACACCACATAACGAGAGAAGACTATGATGTGGATTTGCTGACTTCTGAAATCAAGCGTATCCGAGAAACTTACAATCTTGAAGTCTATATCGAGCCGGGTGAAGCTATTGCGCTCAATGCGGGTTCTCTAGCAACTGAAGTATTGGACATTGTCGAAAACGGTATGGATATTTTGGTTTTAGATGCCTCCGCGACCTGCCATATGCCAGATGTACTTGAAATGCCCTATCGTCCACCTTTGAGAAATGGATTTGAACCGCAGGAAAAAGCCCATACCTATAGACTTTCTTCCAATACCTGTCTGACGGGTGATGTGATTGGTGATTATAGTTTTGAAAATCCAGTCCAAATCGGTGATAGACTTTACTTTGAAGACATGGCAATCTACTCCTTTGTCAAAAATAATACCTTTAACGGTATTGGCTTGCCAAGTCTCTATCTTATGGACGAGCAGGGTGACTGCAGCTTAGTCAAAGCCTTTGGCTATCAAGACTTTAAAGGGAGATTATCATGATAGAAACTCCGAAAAAAGCAGGCTATCGTATGCCAGCAGAGTATGAATCCCATCATGGTACCCTCATGATATGGCCGACTCGACCAGGATCATGGCCTTTTCAAGGAAAAGCTGCTAAAAGAGCATTTACTCAGATCATCGAGACCATAGCAGAAGGGGAAACTGTTTATCTCTTGGTGGAGCAGGACTATCTATCTGAAGCACAATCCTATCTTGGAGACAAGGTCGTTTATTTAGATATTCCCACCAATGATGCCTGGGCTCGTGATACAGGTCCGACGATTCTTGTCAATGATAAGAGAGAAAAGTTGGCAGTAGGCTGGTCTTTCAATGCTTGGGGTGGTGCTGTTGATGGTCTTTATCAAGATTATGAAGATGATGACCAAGTAGCTAGTCGTTTTGCTGAGACCTTGGGAATGCCTGTTTACGATGCCAAACCTTTTGTACTGGAAGGCGGAGCGATACACAGCGATGGTCAAGGAACCATTCTTGTGACTGAAAGTTGCCTACTAAGCTCTGGTCGCAATCCTCATCTCAGTAAAGAGGAAATCGAAAACACCTTATTAGAGAGCCTTGGCGCTGAAAAAATTATTTGGCTTCCTTATGGTATTTATCAAGATGAGACAAACGAGCACGTTGATAATGTAGCAGCCTTCGTTGGTCCTGCAGAGCTTGTTCTAGCTTGGACAGACGACAAAAGCGATCCTCAGTATGCCATGTCTGCAGCTGACCTTGCCCTTTTAGAGAAGGAAACAGATGCGAAAGGTCGCCCTTTTACTATTCATAAGCTTCCTATCCCAGCTGATTTTCAAGTAGTTACTGAAGAGGATTTACCAGGCTATATCTATGAAGAAGGAGAAGAAGAGCGATACGCAGGTGAACGACTAGCAGCTTCCTACGTAAACTTTTATATCGCCAACAAGGCTGTCTTGGTACCACAGTTTGAGGATGTAAACGACCAAGTGGCCCTAGATATTCTCAGCAAGTGTTTCCCAGACCGTAAAGTTGTCGGAATACCAGCCAGAGACATTCTTTTAGGTGGTGGCAATATCCACTGTATCACCCAACAAATCCCAGAATAGGAGAAAAAGATGAGAAATGTAAGAGTTGCAGCGATCCAGATGCAATGCGCCAAGGATGTGGCAACAAATATCCAAACAGCTGAACGTTTAGTACGTCAGGCTGCAAAACAAGGCGCACAAATTATTCTCTTGCCGGAGTTGTTTGAACGTCCTTATTTTTGTCAGGAACGCCAGTATGACTACTACCAGTATGCCCAGTCGGTGATAGAAAATACAGCTATTCAGCATTTTAAAGTGCTTGCTAAGGAACTAGAAGTTGTTTTACCGATCAGTTTCTATGAAAAAGATGGCAATGTCTTATACAATTCTATTGCTGTCGTTGATGCAGATGGTGAGGTTCTTGGCATTTATCGGAAGACCCACATACCAGATGACCATTATTATCAAGAAAAGTTTTACTTTACGCCTGGTAACACTGGTTTCAAGGTCTGGGATACTCGCTACGCTAAGATTGGGATTGGCATCTGTTGGGATCAATGGTTTCCTGAAACAGCACGCTGTCTTGCGTTGAATGGGGCAGAATTGCTCTTTTATCCAACAGCTATTGGTTCGGAACCTATCTTAGATACGGACAGTTGTGGTCACTGGCAACGTACGATGCAAGGGCACGCAGCGGCTAATATTGTCCCAGTCATTGCAGCCAATCGTTACGGTTTGGAAGAAGTCACTCCTAGTGAGGAAAATGGTGGACAGAGTTCCAGTCTTGACTTCTACGGTTCGTCCTTTATGACGGATGAAACAGGAGCTATTCTAGAGAGAGCTGAAAGACAAGGAGAAGCTGTTCTGTTAGCCACCTATGACCTGGATAAGGGAGCAAGTGAACGCCTCAACTGGGGACTGTTTCGTGATAGAAGACCAGAAATGTACCAACGGATTACCGACTAGAAGGTCAATTTCATAATAAATTTTTGATATTCACGCCTATCTTACAAAAATGTAAGATAGGCTTTTTAAATGTAAGATGGGTGTACGATTATACGTAGAAATGTATGCTATACTCTATGTAGATAAAAAAGAAAGAGGTTTATTATGAAAAAATGGAATGCGACGCAGTTGAAGTATCTGATGGCGGCAGTAATGGTTCTGGACCATATCCCTCATATCACCGGGATCGTTTCTCCTCTGTGGGAAGGTATCTTCCACGCCTTGACCCGTTGTGTGGGAGTTTGGTTTGCGTATATGGCTATGGAAGGTTTTATCTATACTCGAAACTTGAAAAACTACCTCATCCGTCTCTGGTCTTGGGCGCTGATCATGTTTGCTGGAAATAGCCTTCTCAATACTCTGTTTGCCTCTAAGGGTGTAATGGTTACTAATAATATTTTCTTTACTTTGGCAATTGGTGTCACCATGCTTTGGCTTGGTTTTCCCAGAAAAGAGCTGGATAAAAAAGAGAAGTTGTGGCGTCGGATTGGGGTTGCTGGTCTCTTGATTTTCGGTTGTCTTTTTACCGAGGGTGGTATCACCATGCTACCATTTCTCTTGATTAGTTACTCTTGTCGAAATCGCAAGGGCTTGCGAAATCTCCTTTATGCTTTTCTCTGGGCCTTTCTGTTAGTGACTTCCATCCAAATTTACGACACTTGGCACCAAACACTGGAAATGATGCTTTTCAATTCTGACTGGCTCTTTGTCACCGTATTTCCTTTTATGGCCTTGTATAATGGACAGCGAGGAAAGGAAACCGTCTGGAGTAAATATTTCTTTTATATTTTCTACCCAGCTCATCTATGGATTATAGCCTTGATTGCCTATTTGGTTAAGTAGATTCAATATTCATTAGCTCCTTCTTGCTTAAAATGTGAGAGGAGCTTTTCTGTATCTGGAATTCACAACAAAACATGTTATAATAGTTTTAGAAAGGACGAGGTTTATGGCGAGCATACTTATAATTGAAGATAATAATGAAATCCAGGAAATCTTAAGAACCCTTCTTGCAGAGGAACACAAGGTGATTCAAGCATTTTCTGGTACAGAAGGTATCATGCAATTTGATAAAGGTGGCATTGATCTCGTTTTGCTAGATATCATGCTCCCTGGGAAAAATGGCGACCAAGTCTTGCAAGCTATTCGACAAACTAGTCAGACTCCGGTCATCATGCTTACTGCTTTAGGTGATAAAAAACTCATCAGCCAATATCTCTTAGATGGTGCCAATGATTATGTAGTAAAACCTTTTGATTTGGACGAAGTCTTTGCCAGAGTCACTGTGCAATTACGCCAAAGTGGTGAACATCAGTCAGAAGATCGAAGAGAAATTGATAACCTCGTACAAAATTTTAAAAATGTCCAGTTTGATGCGGATAGTTTTGAAATAAGTAACGCAACTGAAACCATTCGCCTTGCAAAGAAAGAGTGTCAGATTCTCCAAATGTTGCTCCAGTATCCTAAAAAGATCTTCACCAAAGAAGAACTCTATGAATTGATTTGGTTAGAAAGTTACCTGCCTGGAGACAATACACTCAACACTCATCTAAGCAATCTCCGTAAAAAACTGCATCAACTGGATCCAAATCATGAGTACATCGAAACCATTTGGGGAGTTGGTGTTCGATTAAAAGGAGACAAATAATGAATTACATTTTGATATCAATATTACTCCTTACTAACATTATTTTTGCGATATCTTTGATTCGCTATCATATAGCAATTAGAGATTTAAGCAGACAAATCGAAGAAAAGATTCGCTCTGGTAGCATGAAGAGAATCGGGGTAAATTTCTTTTCAAAGACCATTTTGCGTCTACATAACCAAATTGAGAATCTATTTCAAGAAGTGGAACAGAATCAGCTAATCATGAAGCGTGAAAAACGCACCCTCGATATGGCAATCAGTAACATCGCTCATGATATTCGGACACCTTTGACAATCGCTTCAGGATATACTCAGCAACTAATAAAACACCCCGATAATAGTTCAGAGACCTTAAATAAAATAGCACATCATCAGGATTTGGTTTCCAAACGGTTGGAGGCTCTCCTCGAATACCGTCATTTGATGGAAGGAGCAGTCAAACCGAAACTGGAAGAACTTGATTTATCAACTTTTATAACGAAAAAGACTTTAGCTTATTACGACGTTTTTCAATCTTCACATATTGTTCTTGATTTTAACGTTGAACCAGGATTGAAGACGACGACTGATGAGGACTTGCTGGATCGAATTATACAAAACCTCCTTGGAAATGTTCTCAAGCACGGCAAGGAGGAGGCTCGACTTTCTTTGAAAAAGGAAGAAAATAGGCTTGTTTTGGAAATTGATAACCTAGTCAAAAAACCTATTAAGAATATAGATAATCTCAGTAATCGTTTTTATTCTGAAAATATGTCAGATACCGAAGAATCCTCTGGTTTAGGTCTCTATATTACCGAGGAATTAGTTCATCTTCTTGGAGCGGATATGAAACTAGCCACTGATGGAGAATGGTTTTCAGTCTTTATTTATCTTTAACAGAAGAAACCTCCTCTATATCCTAGAGGAGGTCCTTTTTATAAGCTTTTCTTCTTGAAAATAATCAGTCCACTGAAAGAGAAGAAAAGTATGACTGTTACGCAAACCGTGATGGTATAGAGAATAGCTTGACTATTAGTAGTCATAGCATAGGCAAAATCTAGAATTAAATATCGTAGAATTTCAATGTCTGGGAAAACAAGAATTGGAATAGAAACGACAATAGAGCTAATCAGATAACCAATAAATACGGCAAGATAAGAATGAGTTAGGTAGAGAATAAAGGAGACAATCGAAAGCCAAGCGAGTAGGCATAGAAATTGAAGGGAAATCGTCAAGAGGAGATTGGCAATAAAACCATCAGGCATTGTACCAAGTCCGTTTAGTAGAGTCGCGGGAATAAAGGCAATCACAAGACTGGTGATGAGTTGTAAGAGAGCGATACTTGCTAGAACAAAGAATTTAGCAAGGAAAAATTCTGTACGAGAAACGCCAACTGTCAAACTATTTTTATAGAGCTTACCGATTAGATCAACCCCAAGAACTAAACATACTAGAATAATACAGAGGAAAACGAGGTTTGAGCCGTTATTTGACGCGTTGATTAGAGCTTCCATCCCATTCCAACCATGGGTAGGAATCTCGGGTGGTGCTGGCTGAACTGACATTAGATGCCCTGTAGCGCCAATAGTGGCACCCAGTAACATAAGTACAAAGAGAATGAATTCTGTAATCCAGAATCCTTTGGAGCGGAAAAGACGGTAAAAATCTGCTTGAATGGTATGTATCATGATTTTTCTCCTATTCTACCAATTGTGTGAAGTATTCTTCTAGGTTTTGACGGGCAAAGTATATCTCATCAATAGCAACATCGGCCAAAGTTAGTTGCTTAAGAATCTGTTTGACATCTTGTTCATTACCAAAGATATGGATTTCATTTTCGGGGTTTACAACCTTAAACTGGAGCTGGATTTGTTCTTTCAATACCTGACAAGCTCTTTCTTTATCGCTTGTTTTAAGCACAATATAATCCTCACTCAGTGTTTCAAATTCAGCTTTACTGATTTCACGGATAATCTTACCTTGATCCAGAATACCAAAGCGATTAGCTAAGAGATAGAGTTCTGACAAGATATGGCTAGAGATGAGGATAGTTATTCCTTTTTCTTGATTGAGCCGCTGGATCATGAGACGAAATTCTTTGATCCCAATTGGGTCGAGACCGTTAATGGGTTCATCAAGAATCAGGAAATCAGGTTTGGATAGGAGGGCAATGGCGATACCAAGTCTTTGTTTCATTCCTAGCGAGAAATCACGGAAGACTTTTTTTCCTGTATCTGACAAACCTACATAATCCAGTGTTTCTTGAATGACTTTATCAGCATTTGGAATATGATGTATCATACAATAATATTTCAGATTCTGGTATGCTGTTAAGTGATTATGAGCTACAGGTGATTCGATAACAGAACCAACTCGAGATAAAGCCTTGGTCCACTCATTTTCCGATTGACTAGAAAAGAGGGAAATAGTTCCTTTATCCGCAAACAATAATTGTGTAATGATTTTGATAAGAGTAGTTTTACCTGCTCCATTTTTTCCAATTAGACCATAAATATCTCCCTCTTTTATGCTTAGACTAAGATCTTGAAGAATAGCTTGTTGTCCGAATTGTTTGGTCAGTCCATGAATTTCGAGTACTGTTTTCATGATTTTCTCCTTTTGATTTATTTTTCTAACTTTAGTATAAGGTATAGAAATCAAAGAAATATCAAGCAATTCTAAAGAGTTTCTAAAGTTTTGTGATTCTAAAAAAACAAAACCCAGTTGACATGAACTGGGCTTTTTTACTATAAAATATACTTCTCAATGGCACGCGCAACGCCTTCTTCTTCATTGCTGGCTGTAACGTCATTAGCAAGGGATTTGACATAATCACTGGCATTTCCCATTGCAATGCCAAGTCCTGCAAACTGAAGCATTTCGATATCGTTATTGGCATCGCCCATGGCCATAATTTCTGAGGGCTCGATCTTCAAAATCGCAGCTAGTCTAGAAAGAGCAGTAGCCTTGGTAGTTCCAAGTGGCATGGCTTCATAAATGACAGGCTGCGAACGAACGCCGCTAAATCGTTGGCAGAGCTCCTCAGCAAACCGCTGCTCAAAATCGTCTGTTTGCTCTTTTGTTCCTAAAAACATGCCTTGGAACATCCGATACTTGCCACTAGTCGCGTCCTCAAGGGAGATTTCAGTCAGGTCTGAAAAGACTAGCTTGGCATCATTTTGAACAATTTCATTAGGCTTGCCACCGAGAACAAAATAATGTTTCTCATCAAAAAGAGTTAACTGGACGTCGCTTTTTTCTGCTAGGTCATAAAGGTATTCAATGTCAGCTGGACTGAGTTCTTGCCAGTCCACTAGACTCCAGTCACTGGTCTGATGGGTTGAACAACCGTTATTGACGATGACATACTCATTCTGAAGGTCCAGTCCCAGTTTTTTGTAGTAAGGAAGAACACCGAAAAGCGGGCGACCTGTACAGAGAACCAGTTTGACACCTTTTTCAATGGCTTGGTGAATAGCAGTGATGTGGGCTTGCGGGATTTCTTTGGCTTCATTAAGGAGGGTTCCGTCCATATCCAAGGCTAGTAGTTTAATCATAAGACTTCCTTTTCTAGGTGTTTTGCTTTTATTATAGCATATAGACTATGAAATGTCCGACAGAATTGTAACATTTGACTTTCCTTTTCTTGAAAAACAAAATAAATTCTTATATAATATGTATACTTAATATTTAAGGAGAAATAATGTCAAAGTATCAATTTAATTCAATTTACAAAAATGATGAAACAGAGTCTACAGGTCTTCTTTTCATTAAAGTTTACAACAAGTGGGAAAGTAACTTAAAAAGAGTCTTGAAATCAGTTGGTCTTACTTTGCCTCAATTTATCGTTTTGACTTCGCTTTTGTTTCTGTCTAATAGAGAGGAATATGTAACGCAAGTTGATATTGCTCGGTTCTCTGGTATGGATGTCATGACGGTTTCCCAGATTGTTAGGCTACTGGAGAACAAGGACTACATTAAACGCGATCAACATCCAAAGGATAGTCGGGCAAAACTGGTCTCAGTGACGAAGTCTGGCGCAGAGAAGGTCAATCAAGCTTTACCTTTAGTAGAAGGTGTTGATGAAGAATTTTTTGAAAAACTATCTAACGATAGAGAAGTTTTTAATCGTTTGTTAGTAGAGTTGGAGGATAAAAATGCCTAGATATTGGGTCGGAGTTGTTTCAAAGAACCATGTTTTAAGAGGAGTTGAAGGGAATTTTTGTCAGGTCTGTCATGGAAAGGGCGGCCCCTTAAACCGTATGAAAAAAGGCGACTACCTTTTATACTATAGTCCCAAATACGATATGAACAGTCAAGATAAGTTACAGGCTTTTGTGGCTGTAGGTAAGATTACAGATGACAAAGCCTATCAAGTAGAGCAGTTTGAAGGATTCTTTCCCTTTAGACGAAATGCCGAGTATTATCAACCAGTCAAAGATTGTTCCATAGAAATAGCCAGACAACATCCTGAATGGAAAGAGTATACTTCTCGACTTCGTTATGGACATTTTGAAGTTTCCAAAGACTTTTTCCTCTATATCTTTCAGCATATGAAAGTGGATGATGAAGCATGATTGATTTGCTAATTAAATGATTGACAACTAGAATTTTGGATTTGGACTGTGAAGCGAACTTTGCTATAATAGAGTAAGAAACTTTGATAAACCAAACGAGGCAGAGATGAAATTACTATATACTGATATTCGGACTTCTTTGACTGAAATTTTAACGAGAGAGGCAGAGGAGTTAGTTGCTGCAGGCAAGCGGGTTTTCTACATCGCCCCCAACTCTCTTTCTTTTGAAAAGGAACGCGCCGTGCTGGAATGCTTGTCCCAGCAGGCTTCTTTTGCGATTACCGTTACGCGTTTTGCTCAAATGGCTCGTTACCTGGTTTTAAATGATTTGCCAGCTAAGACGAGTCTAGATGACATCGGGCTTGGAATGGCTTTTTATAAATGTCTTGCGGAACTGGATCCCAAAGACTTACGTGTTTATGGTGCGATTAAGCAGGATCCTCAATTTATCCAGCAGTTGATTGAACTTTATCATGAGATGACGACTGCTCAGATGAGCTTTTTGGACTTAGAAAGTTTGACGGATGAGGACAAGCGAGTAGACTTACTCTTGATTTTTGAGAAAGTGACTGCCTATCTTAATCAAAGCCAGTTGGCTCAGGGAAGTCAGTTATCCCATTTGATTGAGGCTTTTGAGAATGATAAGGTAAGTAGTGATTTCAGTCAGATTGCCTTGGTTATTGATGGATTTACTCGTTTTTCTGCCGAGGAAGAGCGTGTAGTGGATCTACTTCATCGAAAAGGTGCCGAGATTGTTATTGGGGCCTATGCAAGCAAGAAAGCCTATATCAGTCCGTTCGCTGAAGGGAATCTCTACCAAGCCAGTGTGGAATTTCTTCATCATTTGGGGGCAAAATACCAAACGCCTGCTCAAGACCGTTCTCAGACTCATGAGAAAATGGATGGTTTTGACAAGGCCTCTCGTTTGCTGGAGTCTTCTTATGACTTTTCAGAACTCACTTTGGAAGTCGATGACAAGGACCGTGATAATCCGCAAATCTGGTCTTGCTTGACGCAAAAGGAAGAGTTGGAGTTGGTAGCTCGCAGCATCCGTCAGAAATTACATGACAATCCAGACTTGAGTTACAAGCATTTTCGTATTCTGTTAGGACATGTGCCTTCTTATCAGTTGTCCTTAAAGACCATTTTTGATCAGTACCAGATTCCTTTCTATCTTGGTAGAAGCGAATCCATGGCTCATCATCCCTTGACCCAGTATGTAGAGTCAATTTTACGTTTAAAACGCTACCGTTTCCGTCAGGAGGATTTGATTAATCTTCTCAAAACAGGTTTGTATACTGACCTCAGTCAGGCTGAGATTGATGCTTTTGAGCAATACCTCCGCTATCTTGGTATCAATGGCTTGCCAGCCTTTCAGCAAATCTTCACAAAATCCCACCACGGAAAGTTTGATTTGGAACGTTTGAATGCTCTTCGTTTGCGTGTTTTGGCTCCTCTTGAAACCTTATTTGCCAGTCGGAAACAGAAGGCTGAAAATCTTCTGCAAAAGTGGAGTGCTTTTCTAAAAAACGCTGCTTTAAGCAAGCAGATGCAAGGTTTAACATCCACTATGGAAGTCCTAGAACAGGAAAGACAAGCTGAAGTTTGGAAAGCTTTCTGCCATGTTTTAGAACAATTTGCGACCGTTTTTGCTGGTTCACAAGTTAGCCTGGAAGACTTCCTGTCCTTGCTTCATTCTGGAATGAGTTTGTCCCAGTATCGCACTATTCCAGCGACAGTGGACACCGTTCTGGTGCAGAGTTACGATTTGATAGCACCACTGACTGCTGACTTTGTCTATGCCATTGGACTAACTCAGGATCATTTACCAAAAATTGCGCAAAATACTAGCCTTTTGACAGATGAAGAAAGACAGATCCTAAACCAAGCGACAGAAGAGGAAGCACAATTACTGATTGCAAGCAGTGAAAACCTCAAGAAAAATCGTTATACCATGCTTTCTTTAGTCAATGCTGCTCGTAAACAGTTGATTTTATCAGCACCAAGTCTTCTCAATGAAAACGAGAGCAAGGAATCGGCCTATCTTCAGGAACTGGTGAGTTTTGGATTTAGCCGGATAGAGAAGAAGATTCATCAAAAAAGTCTGTCTAAGGATGATATGGGTTCTTATCACAGTCTCTTGTCTAGTCTGGTTGCTTATCATCAGCAAGCGGATTCTAATGAAAATGAACAAGATTTAACTTTTGTCACTGTCTTGGCGCGTGTCATGGGAAAAAAACTTGATCAAAAAGGGCTTGTGAATCCTGCCCTCCCAACCAGTCCAATCAGCAAGCCTTTAGCTAGGGAAACCTTGCAGGCTCTCTATCCCGCTGACAAGGAGTTTTACCTGTCTACGTCTGGTTTGACAGAGTTTTACCGCAATGAATACAGTTATTTCCTCCGTTATGTCTTAGGTTTGCAGGAAGAAGTTCGTCTGCGTCCGGATGCCCGCAGTCATGGTAATTTCTTGCATCGTATTTTTGAACGTGCCTTGAAACTGCCTGATGAAGATTCCTTTGATCAGCGTTTGGAACAAGCTATTAAGGAAACAAGTCAAGAACGCGAATTTGAAGCCATTTATCAAGAAAGTCTGGAAGCCCAGTTTACCAAGGAAGTTCTTCTCGATGTCGCTCGGACAACTGGCCACATCCTTCGTCATAATCCAGCTATCAAAACCATCCAAGAGGAAGCAACATTTGGCGGCAAAGATCAGGCCTTTATTCAATTGGATAATGGTCGGAGTGTCCATGTGCGAGGCAAGGTTGACCGCATTGACCGTTTGAAAGCTGATGGAGCACTAGGAGTAGTAGACTACAAGTCTAGTTTGACTCAGTTCCAGTTTCCTCATTTCTTTAATGGGCTTAATTCCCAGTTGCCAACCTATCTTGCTGCCCTAAAAAGAGAAGGGGAGCAGAACTTTTTCGGAGCTATGTACCTAGAAATGGCTGAACCTGTCCAATCCTTATTAGCAGTTAAAAATCTTTCAGGAGCAGTAGTAGAAGCCAGCAAGTCTATGAAATATCAAGGGCTCTTTTTAGAAAAAGAAAGCAGTCACTTGGGCGAGTTTTATAACAAAAACAAGGCCAATCAACTGACAGACGAGGAGTTCCAGCTCTTATTGGACTACAATGCCCATCTGTACAAGAAGGCAGCTGAGAAGATTTTAGAAGGCCAGTTTGCCATCAATCCATACACAGAAAACGGCAGAAGTATTGCCCCGTATGTCCAGCAACACCAAGCCATCACTGGATTTGAAGCCAATTACCACTTGGGTCAAGCTCGTTTCCTAGAGAAGTTAGACTTACCTGATGGCAAGCGCCTAGTCGGAGAAAAGCTCAAGCAAGCTTGGTTTGAAAAAATGAGAGAGGAGTTGAATCGATGAAGCCCATTTCCTTTTTAACTGAGGAAGAGATTCAAAAATTGCAAGAAGCAGAAGCGAATTCGAACAAGGAACAGAAGAAAACGGCCGAGCAAATCGAAGCCATTTATACTGCAGGTCAGAATATCCTGGTTTCAGCGTCTGCTGGTTCAGGGAAAACCTTTGTAATGGCAGAGCGCATTCTGGACCAATTAGCCCGTGGTGTCGAAATTTCTCAACTCTTTATCTCGACCTTTACCGTCAAGGCTGCTACTGAACTCAAGGAACGTTTGGAGAAAAAAATCAGCCAACAAATCCAAGAAACCGATGATGTCGATCTCAAACAACACTTGGGACGCCAGTTGGCAGACCTGCCAAACGCTGCCATCGGAACCATGGACTCTTTCACACAAAAATTCCTTGGCAAGCATGGCTATCTGATTGATATCGCACCGAACTTCCGTATTTTGCAAAATGAAAGTGAACAGTTACTCTTAAAGAACGAAGTTTTTCATCAGGTTTTTGAAGAGCATTACCAAGGTGAAAATAAAGAGAAATTTAGTCGATTAGTGAAAAACTTTGCTGGACGTGGCAAGGATGAACGAGGTCTGCGCCAGCAAGTCTACAAAATCTATGATTTCCTTCAATCCACCAGCAGTCCCCAAAAATGGCTGAACGAGTCTTTCCTCAAAGGGTTTGAAGAAGCTGACTTTGCAAATGAAAAAGACAAACTAACTGAGCAAATCAAGCAGGCGCTTTGGGACTTGGAAAGTTTCTTCCGTTATCATCTGGATAACGATGCCAAGGAGTTTCCAAAAGCTGCCTATTTAGAAAATGTGCAGCTGGTTCTGGATGAAATTGGCTCCTTAAATCAAGAGTCCGATAGCCAGGCTTATCAAGCTGTGCTTGCGCGTATTATCGCCATCTCTAAGGAGAAAAATGGTCGATCTCTAGCTAACTCCAGTCGTAAGGCCGATTTGAAGCCACTGGCTGATGCCTACAACGAAGAGAGAAAGACCCAGTTTGCTAAACTAGGACAACTAGCGGACCAGATAACCATTCTCGACTACCAAGAACGTTATCATGAAGATACTTGGGAGCTAGCTAAAACTTTCCAAACCTTTATGAGTGATTTTGTGGAGGCTTATCGTGAACGCAAACACCAGGAAAATGCCTTTGAATTCGCTGATATTAGTCATTACACCATTGAGATTTTAGAGAATTTCCCACAAGTTCGCGAGACTTATCAAGAGAGATTCCATGAAGTCATGGTCGATGAGTATCAGGATACCAACCACATTCAAGAACGGATGCTGGAATTGCTGTCAAATGATCACAATCGCTTTATGGTGGGAGATATCAAGCAGTCCATCTACCGTTTCCGTCAGGCAGATCCCCAGATTTTCAATGAAAAATTCCAACGCTATGCGCAAAATCCTCAAGAAGGAAAGCTGATTTTGCTCAAGGAAAATTTCCGTAGTAGTTCAGAAGTTCTGTCAGCAACCAATGATGTTTTTGGACGCCTTATGGACCAGGAGGTCGGCGAAATCAACTACGATAGCATGCACCAGCTTGTTTTTGCCAATACCAAACTAACTCCCAATCCAGAAAATAAGGCAGAATTTCTCCTCTACGACAAGAACGATAGTGGGCAAGAGGAAGAAGAAAGCCAAGCAGAAACGAAACTCACTGGGGAAATGCGCCTGGTCATCAAGGAAATCTTAAAGCTTCATCAGGAAAAAGGTGTTACCTTTAAAGAAATAGCCCTTTTGACTTCCAGCCGCAGTCGTAATGACCAGATTCTTCTTGCCCTGTCTGAGTACGGGATACCTGTCAAAACCGACGGTGAGCAAAACAATTATCTCCAATCCCTAGAAGTGCAAGTCATGCTGGATACGCTTCGTGTCATTCACAATCCCCTGCAAGACTATGCCTTAGTTGCTCTGATGAAGTCTCCAATGTTTGGTTTTGATGAGGACGAGTTGGCACGTTTATCCCTCCAGAAAGCAGAGAATAAAATCCAAGAAAATCTCTATGAGAAACTGGTCAATGCTCAAAAACTGGCAACAAGTCAGAAAAACTTGATTCATACAGCTCTAGCTGAAAAACTCAATCAATTCATGGATATTTTGGATTCTTGGCGCTTATATGCCAAAACCCACTCTCTCTATGACTTGATTTGGAAGATTTACAACGACCGTTTTTATTATGACTATGTTGGGGCTTTGCCAAACGGACCTGCTAGACAGGCCAATCTCTACGCCCTAGCTCTGCGAGCAGATCAGTTTGAAAAGAGTAATTTCAAGGGCTTGTCTCGTTTTATTCGTATGATTGATCAGGTTTTGGAAGCCCAGCATGATCTCGCAAGCGTAGCCGTCGCACCGCCTAAAGATGCCGTGGAACTTATGACCATTCACAAGAGCAAAGGACTGGAGTTTCCTTATGTCTTTATCCTCAATATGGATCAGGACTTCAACAAGCAAGACTCGATGTCAGAAGTTATTCTCAGTCGTCAAAATTGGCTTGGTGTCAAATACATTGCCAAAGTGGAAACAGGAGCAGTGGAAGCACACTATCCTAAAACCATCAAACTCTCTATTCCTAGCTTAACTTATACGCAGAATGAGAAAGAACTGCAACTGGCTAGCTATTCAGAGCAGATGCGTCTGCTATATGTTGCCATGACGCGAGCTGAGAAAAAACTCTATCTTGTCGGCAAGGGTTCTCGTGAAAAGCTAGAAGCCAAGGAATATCCAGCAGCAAACAATGGAAAATTAGATGGCAATACCAGACTGCAAGCAAGAAATTTCCAAGATTGGGTCTGGGCTATCAGTAAAGTATTTACCAAGGACAATCTCAACTTTAGCTATCGTTTTGTTGGTGAAGACCAGTTGACTAGAGAAGCTATCGGAGAATTGGAAAACAAGAGCCCTCTCCAAGATAGCTCTCAAGCAGACAATCGCCAGTCAGAAACTATCAAAGAAGCTTTGGAAATGCTAAAAGAAGTAGAAGTCTATAATACGCTTCACCGTGCAGCTATTGAACTCTCTAGTGTCCAAACTCCAAGCCAAATCAAGAAATTCTACGAACCAGTAATGGATATGGAAGGGGTACAAATTGCTAACCAAACCAAATCACCAGAGAAGCCAATCAGCTTTGATTTACCAGATTTTTCAACTAAAGAAAAGGTAACAGGAGCAGAAATTGGTAGTGCAACCCACGAACTCATGCAGAGAATGGACCTTGGTCAGCAACCAACACTTGCTAGCCTGAAAGATACTCTTAAACAAGTTCAAACTAGTCCAGCTGTTAGAGACAAGATCAATCTTTCTAAAATCCTAGCCTTCTTTGATACGTCACTCGGTCAAGAAATTCTCGCCAATACAAATCATCTCTATCGCGAGCAACCTTTCTCCATGCTCAAACGCGACCAAAAGAGTCAGGAAGACTTTGTTGTTCGTGGAATCTTGGATGGCTATCTTCTTTATAAGGATCGTATCGTTCTTTTCGACTACAAAACAGACCATTACGATCAACCAAGTCAACTCATAGACCGCTATCGTGGTCAGTTAGCCCTATACGGAGAGGCTTTATCACGAGCCTATTCGATTGAAAACATTGAAAAATACTTGATTTTGCTCGGTAAAGATGAGGTTCAAGTTGTAAAAGTATAATTTATACTCTTCGAAAATCAAATTCAAACCACGTCAGCTTCACCTTGCCGTATATAGGTGACTGACTTCGTCAGTTCTATCCACAACCTCAAAACTGTGTTTTGAGCAACCTACGGCTAGCTTCCTAGTTTGCTCTTTAATTTTCATTGAGTATTAGAAAGGAGACCTCATGACACTTCCAGTTAGAAAATCCCTGCACGATGCGGTTTTACAGGCTTCAAAAGCTGATACTTGGGATCAAGCCACTAAGGAATGGAATGAAGTTTCCTTGATTTTTAATGGTATTGGCCGTAGTAATTGTGTTTGCGGGAATGCCATAAAATACGCCTACGAACTCTTTAACGGAGTTACAGGCCAACGTCTCTTTCCTATCGGAAGCGACTGTGTTCGTCATTTTCATCGACTGACTTTAGACCAGCAACTGGAAGAGGAAGAAAAACTACTCAGAAAAGTTGAAAACCTAACCAGAAAGGCTCAGAAAAAGGAAAAAATCAAGGTTAATAAAAGCGATTTTGATGAACGACTTCTAAAATGGTTTTGGGAGAAAGGTGTTTTCAAAGCCAATCGTGGCAATCAATTCGCGCCTGAGAGAGACTATCAGCTCTTCCTAGAGGTCTTTCAAGGCGGAAGTTGGACCAAGGCAGAGCCAAAGAAGAAGGCTCGTATGGAAGAAGTGCTGGAAAAGTGTATCAAACCTTTTTTACTTGGTAAGACCGATGACCAACTCTACCTTGTCAAACTAGGCAAGGAGAAAATCGACTACGAGCAGCATTTACGGATTCAGGCAGAGAAAGAACGCAAGAAAAGAGATAAAATCGCCAAGCAATACGCTGACAACCTCATTCTTGCCATGGGACCTGCAGAACGAGCCTATCAAGATTATTTTGGCTTTACAGAAACCTTGACCCAAGAAGAACGAAAGTGGGAGAAAATCCTCTTTGGTAAGAATAGAGACGAACGGGCTATCAAGGCTAAGCAAAACCAAAAGGAGCTGGAAAAGGATCAGCGGATTGCAGGTCAGGATCCGATTGAACGAAAGCAGAAGCAGACTTGGCTTCTTAATTCTTATTTTCGGGATTTGCCTGATGAAAAAGCTAGATTTTCTCGGCTTCTATTAGAATATCGAAAAAGTGGAGAAGTACTCTTTTCAGATGAATACTTATCTGAGCATCTCATCGACTTTTTTTACAAGATGAAAGCCTTTGAGTTTGAAATTGCTCCAGATCAAGTTGCTGAATTTTTAAAAGAATGCCTTCAGGCAGAACATCTATCATCTGCACAAGAAAGCTGGATTAGAGGGATTTTGACAAATTGCCTTCACCCGTTTTTAGATAGATTACTCATATAGAAAAAAATCCTACCATGCATAGACAAGGTAGGATTTATGTATCTCCAAAGATGTATTGGTAAAGTTGGACTACTTTCTGAAAACACTGCGTGTCCATTCTTGTTATTTTTTGAGCATTACGCATCCGAAAATCGAAGGTATACAGTTGAAATGGATTGACAGCGCCATCTACCTTGTCCGACGAGACAGGAACGAGCAAGCCTTTTTCTGCCAAACGACGTTGGCCGTGAGTGATAGGACAGACAGCTACAAAACCAGTTTGCAAGGCATATTCTCTCCTAGAAACTACCAAGGCAGGTCGCCTTTTCTGAATCTCCCGACCGACTGATGGATCAAAGTCCAGCCAAATGATATCCTGCTTTTCAGGAATATAGTCAGATTTCGCTATCAACTGACCTTACCCCTTCAAAATCGTTTGTCATTCTCAAATCAGTAATCCCATCAAAAGGATCTTTCAGTTTTGGAGCTAAGACAATGACTCCGTCAATTCCTTTGTAGACAACCATTTCTTGACCTTCTGACATCCCTAAATTTTTAGGAATGGTCACAGTGAGCGAATTTCCCACCTTCCGAGTCTTTACTGTATTCATTGCTCTACCTCCACGAATTAGTATACACTAAGTATATACCTGTTGGCAAAAAAAGTCAAGTAAATCCTGACTGGCATCAAGGATGTTTCGGACCAATACTATTTGTCGTTTATTGTGGTCAAAGCCTGTGCAAAAGTTCCTCATTTATGATAGAATAGGTAGTAAGAAAGAAAACGTTTTTACTACGTTTTTTTTAGTCGGAAGGGGAAAATATTATGGCTACTATTCAATGGTTTCCGGGCCACATGTCTAAGGCTCGGCGGCAAGTTCAGGAGAATTTAAAATTTGTTGATTTTGTGACGATTTTGGTGGATGCTCGGCTACCTTTATCTAGTCAAAATCCTATGTTAACCAAGATTGTGGGTGATAAACCTAAACTCTTGATTTTGAACAAGGCTGACCTAGCAGACCCAGCAATGACCAAAGAATGGCGTCAGTATTTTGAATCACAGGGAATCCAAACTCTGGCTATCAACTCCAAAGAGCAAGTGACTGTAAAAGTTGTGACGGATGCCGCTAAAAAGCTCATGGCTGATAAGATTGCACGCCAGAAAGAACGAGGTATCAAGATCGAAACCTTGCGGACCATGATTATCGGAATTCCAAATGCTGGTAAGTCAACTCTCATGAACCGTTTGGCTGGGAAAAAGATTGCAGTTGTCGGCAATAAACCAGGTGTTACTAAGGGGCAACAGTGGCTCAAAACCAACAAAGACCTTGAAATTTTAGACACACCAGGGATTCTCTGGCCTAAGTTCGAAGACGAAACCGTTGCTTTGAAACTAGCCTTGACTGGAGCAATTAAAGATCAACTACTCCCAATGGATGAAGTGACCATTTTTGGTCTCAATTATTTCAAAAAACATTATCCAGAAAAGCTAGCTGAACGCTTCAAACAAATGAAGATAGAAGAAGAAGCACCTGTTATCATCATGGATATGACCCGTGCTCTCGGTTTCCGAGATGATTACGACCGCTTTTACAGCCTCTTCGTCAAGGAAGTCCGTGATGGAAAGCTCGGTAACTACACCTTAGATACATTGGACGACATCGATGACGACGATTAAAGAAATCAAAGAACTTCTTGCCACTGTCAAAGAATTAGACAATCCCCTTTTTCTTGAACTGGAAAAGGATCCTCGTTCTGGGGTTCAAAAGGAAATCAGCAAACGTAAAAAAGCCATTCAGGCTGAACTGGATGAAGACCTTCGTTTGGAATCCATGCTTTCCTATGAAAAAGAGCTTTATAAACAAGGATTGACCTTAATAGCAGGTGTTGATGAGGTCGGTCGTGGTCCTCTGGCTGGGCCTGTAGTCGCTGCAGCCGTTATTTTACCAAAAAATTGTAAGATTAGAGGCCTCAACGATAGCAAGAAAATTCCAAAAAAGAAACATCTAGAAATTTATCAAGCAGTTCAAGACCAAGCCTTGTCAATCGGGATTGGTATCATGGATAATCACATCATTGACCAAGTCAATATCTATGAAGCGACCAAACTGGCCATGAAGGAAGCAATCTCCCAGCTTAGTCCGCAACCCGAGCACCTCTTGATAGATGCCATGAAACTGGAGTTGCCAATTTCACAAACCTCCATTATCAAAGGAGATGCTAACTCCCTCTCGATCGCAGCTGCATCTATAGTGGCCAAGGTGACACGGGATGAATTGATGAAGGACTATGATGATCAATATCCTGGATATGATTTTACAGCTAATGCAGGATACGGAACAGCTAAACATCTAGAAGGATTGGAAAAACTAGGTGTCACCCCAATTCACCGAACCAGTTTTGAACCAGTCAAAACACTGGTTTCAACCAAGAAAGATAAGTAAGAGGAAATGATTATGGAGGAACAGTCAGAAACACTCAGTTCCAAGAAAGAATTTGCCTTTGCCTCAAGCACCATATTATCCCAAGTTGGACGAGGAATCATTGTTGGTCTCGTCGTCGGGCTAATCGTCGGATCCTTTCGTTTCTTAATCGAAAAGGGATTCCACCTGATACAAGGACTTTATCAAGATCAAGCGCACCTAGTGCGCAATCTTTTTATCATTGGTCTATTTTATTTAATAGTTTGCTGGCTTAGTGCGAAACTAACTCGGTCAGAAAAAGATATCAAGGGTTCAGGAATTCCTCAAGTCGAAGCCGAGCTGAAGGGACTGATGAGCCTCAACTGGTGGAGTGTCCTCTGGAAAAAATATATTCTAGGGATTCTTGCTATTGCAAGTGGCCTTATGCTAGGTCGAGAAGGGCCAAGTATTCAACTTGGAGCGGTTGGTGGTAAAGGCATTGCCAAGTGGCTAAAATCTAGTCCAGTAGAGGAACGTTCCCTGATTGCCAGTGGTGCTGCAGCTGGCTTAGCTGCTGCCTTTAATGCTCCGATTGCTGGGTTGCTCTTTGTCGTAGAAGAAGTATACCACCATTTTTCCCGCTTTTTCTGGGTCTCAACTCTAGCAGCCAGTCTAGTAGCAAACTTTGTCTCACTACTCATATTTGGCCTAACACCCGTACTGGATATGCCAGACAACATTCCTCTCATGACCCTAGACCAGTATTGGATTTACCTGGTTATGGGAGTTTTTCTCGGGCTTTCTGGTTTTCTCTATGAGAAAGCTGTACTCAATGTTGGTCAAATTTATGAATGGCTTGGTCAAAAAATCCATTTGGATAGAGCTTATTATCCAATCCTAGCCTTTATCCTCATCATACCAGTCGGAATTTTCTTACCTCAAATTCTTGGTGGTGGAAACCAGGTCGTTCTTTCTTTGACTGAGCAAGATTTTAGTTTCCAAGTTTTATTAGCTTACTTTTTGATTCGCTTTGTTTGGAGCATGATTAGTTATGGAAGTGGCCTTCCAGGAGGGATTTTCCTTCCCATTCTGGCTCTCGGTTCCTTACTTGGTGCCCTAGTCGGTGTCATCTGTGTGAATTTTGGGCTTGTCAGTCAGGAACAATTCCCTATATTTGTCATTTTAGGAATGAGTGGCTACTTTGGAGCAATTTCCAAGGCTCCATTAACTGCTATGATACTCGTAACCGAGATGGTTGGAGATATTCGCAACCTCATGCCACTTGGCTTAGTGACCTTGGTCGCCTACATCGTCATGGATCTGCTCAAGGGAGCACCAGTCTATGAGGCCATGCTAGAAAAAATGCTACCAGAAGAAGCAACAGACGAAGGTGAAGTTACCCTAATTGAAATCCCTGTATCTGATAAAATAGCAGGAAAACAGGTTCACGAGCTCAACTTGCCACATAACGTACTCATCACCACCCAAGTCCATAATGGCAAAAGCCAAACAGTTCACGGCTCAACTAGAATGTATCTGGGTGATATGATTCACCTGGTGATTCCAAAAAGTGAAATTGGAAAAGTCAAAGATATGTTGTTGTAGATGATATTTACATAATATAAATTATGTAAATTGAGATTGTAATTTAATATTTTTAAAAACCGTTTTCAGCAATGAGATCGGTTTTTACTTCTTATATAGTTAAAATTAATTTAAAATATTGTATAATAAGAAAAAGGAGGAAAGCTTAAATGAACATTTCCAGCAATAAAAAAAGTCATAAATGGCTATTAATCGTTTTGTTACTCGCAACCATCACAGCAGGAGGTGTTTTTATGTTTTCTATGTTTGGGAAATCCCAAGAAGAGCGTCGGAATAGAGAGTATGAAGTTAGTTTGGTGAATGCTTTAAAAAATTCTTACCAAGGTATTGAGGAGATTAAGATTACGAAACCTGATTATACAAACCCACCGGGATCATGGTCTTGTGATGTCGAAATTAAGTTTATTGATAAAAAAACTCTTAAATATGGGATTAATCACCATTTAAGTTATAAAACCAATTATGGTGGTCGTCAAGAAACAAACGAAGATTGGCAGTATTTAGAAACTCATAAAGGGCAAACTTTAAAGTCAGTGAAAATTACTTATTCTGATAGTGAGCAAGGAGAACTATGATGAATTTCCAATATACTGATGAACACTTGAATAATTTAAACCAAGATTATGCTGTTTATAGTGTGAACGAAGAATTTTCAAGGAGAAAAAGGAGAAAAGCTTAAATGAACAATTCCAGCACTAAAAAAAGTTATAAAAGTCTACTAATCGTTTTGTTACTCGTAGCCATCACAGTAGGAGGTCTTTTTATGTTTAGTATGTTAGGAAAATCTCAAGAAGAACGTCGAAATAGAGAATATGAAGTAAGTCTGGTTAATGCGTTAAAGAATTCCTACCAAGGGATTAAGGAGATTAAGATTATGGATCCTTACTATAATGACAAACCAGGTTCGTGGTCTTGTGATATTTCAGTACAGTTCAATGATAGTCAAACCATTACTTATGGAATTAATCACAGATTAACCTATAAAGAAAACCATGATGGTCTTATGAAAGGAAATACTAATGAAGAAATTGATCAACAATGGTCGATACTTCAAAAACACATTGGTAAAACAGAATCTACAATATTAGTACGATATTCAAATGGTGAAACAGGAAAGCAATAATGGTATTTAATTATACTGATAAACAATTGAATAATCTAAACCAAGATTTTCCTAATTATATTGTAAATGAAGAGTTTTCAAGTAGAAAAAGGAGAAAAGCTTAAATGAATATTTCCAGCAATAAAAAAAGATATATAAAACTACTAATCGTTTTGTTACTCGTAGCCATCACAACAGGAGGTGTTTTTATGTTTAGCATGTTAGGGAAATCTCAAGAAGAACGTCGAAATAGAGAGTACGAAGTTAGTTTGGTTGAAACTTTAAAAGATAGTTATGAGGGTATTGAAGAAATTAGATTTTCTAATGCAAACTACACAAATCCGCCAGGAAGTTGGACTTGCGTAGTTGAACTATATTTTAATGAGAGAAGCATAAAATATAAAATTAATTATTCAAAAAAAGATAAACGTATTTCTGATGTAACTTTAGAGAGAGAGAATAGAAAAGAGGACCGAGAATTTTTAAATAGTCACTTGGGTAAGACTAGTAAACTCACAAAAATTATTTATTCAGATGGTTCAGAAGGAGAATATTAATGGTATACACTTATACTGATAAACAACTCAATGAATTTAATCACGGAAAAAATGTTTATAGTGTAAATTCTGAATATGCTGAAAGGGAAGTTGAAAAGAAAGTTGTAACCAAAACAGATGATAAGTTATCTTCGGATGAAACCAACACTATAACCACCTCAGATGGTCAAGAATTCCGTGTTGTTGCCACTAAGTCTGACATTGAAACAGGTTTTGATGAACTGGCAGTTGCACCTATTGTCAACGGCGAACCTGATTATAAAAGTATAGCTGTGATTGCTGCGGGAACGGACCTAGGAAATCCTACTATGATTGATAGATTTAAAATAACTTTTTCTTATTATAGTGTAATATAGACAAATCTTATAGTATAATAAGAAAAAGGAGAAAAACTCAAATGAACAATTCTGGAATTAAAAAAAGTCATAAAAGGCTACTAATCGTTTTGTTACTCGCAATAATCACAGCAGGAGGTGTTTTTATGTTTAGCATGTTAGGAAAATCCCAAGAAGAGCGTCGAAATAGAGAGTATGAAGTTAGTCTGGTCAATGCCTTAAAGAATTCTTATCAAGGGATAGAGGAGATTAAGATTATGAATCCTGATTATACAAACCCACCAGGGTCATGGTCTTGTGATGTAGAAATCAAGTTTAAAGATGAAAGAAAAATTAAGTATGGGATTGGATATTCTTTAGACACTGAGGAAATAACTGATGCTTCATTGGAATGGGAAGGAAGAATAAAAGATAGACAATTTTTGAATGAAAACAAGGGTAAAACCACTTCGAAAATCAGGGTAACTTATTCTGATAACGACGAAGGAGAGCAATAATGACATTTAATTATACAGATAAACAGCTTAATAATTTAAATAGAGATAATGGGGTTTACAGTGTGAATTCAGAGTTTGCTAGACGAAAACATAAAAAGCTTGTTGTTAATAAACCTGATTCTGAATTAGCTAGCTATGAAACCAACACTATAACCACCTCCGATGGTCAAGAATTCCGTGTTATTGCGACTAAGTCTCACAAAGAAACAGGTTTTGATGGACTAGCGGTTGCACCAATAGTCAACGGTGAACCAGATTATAAAAGTATAGCTGTGATTGCTGCGGGAACGGACCCTGGGAGTCCTACTAAGATTGATGTCGGAACAGCAGTTGCAGAAAGAGAGTCAGGTTTATCCCCTCAATATTATGTAGCAGACCGATTTGTAAAAGAAATTATGGATGACCCTAGATATGAAGTTAGCCAACTTTCTGGTTATTCACAAGGGTCTTATATGCTAAAGGTAGGAGCTAAATACCACATACCTACGACAACCTTCAATGCCTGGTTTTTTTATCGTTCACTTTCTAATGAAGAAAAAGCATTTATTGATAAAAATCCAGCCATGTTTATAGATTATAGAAGAAATTATGATCTTGTTGTGTTTGGAAATGATTTCAACCATCCTGAATTATTCAATAAATCATTTTTAGAAATGCCTGATACCATATATTGGCTTGACGGAACTAGCCACAATATAGGTGATTGGGAGTTTGATCCTGTAACTGGTCAACTTGTAGATGGTAAAGGTGGGAAACCCTTAATCAGTGGCGTTTATCGAGCGTATGCCAACAGTCTCCGAGGAATGGCTCAATACAAGGACTTGAAGTCAAAATGGTCATCAGGTGGTATTAGTAGTTCTGAGGAAATATACTTAGATGCAGCTCAAGGTTCTATCCTATCATCATCTATGGCTACAGCAGCAAGAACGGGAGCTGATGAAGTGAGCGCCTTAGCCAAAAAAGCCAATCAGGAATTACAAGAAATTTGGTCAAAAATCGACTTTACGAGCTACACAGCGTTAGCTCCCTATGAAGTTGATGCCATTTTTGCTAGTCAAGGTATCACTCAAGCACAGTTTATCGATACGTTTCAGGCAGAGACAAATCAAACAGCCACTAAGATGAATGCTTCCGCCCAAGCATTTGAAAATTTGGATAAACAATTACAGGAAGTTATCGAAAAAACAGTAGCAACAGATAAGCAATTAGCCAAGGAGTTTCGACAATGGAAAGAAAAGATGTAAAATGGGAGGAAATTAGAGAAAAAGAGAGAGAACTGTATACTCTAGAAGAACGATATTATCAAGAAAAAAAGAAACTCGATAACAAAGCACTTGATCTAGACGAACGAAATGCAAACTTAGAAAAACTAATTTCCGAAGAAGTTGATAAAATGTCTCATATTTTGAGAAAATTTGAGACACTTTTCGAATCAAGTATACAGAGATCATAAAATTAAACTCGAAGATGAGAGAGAAAAATACGATAAGGAATTTCGCAAAAAAAGAAATGATTTAGATGAAGAATTTCACAAACTAAGGAGAGATTATGCAAGCACCAATGAATGAATACTACACAGATGAAGAATACCAATACGCACTGAAACAAATGTATCGAATGATGGAAAGAAACCGAATCATTACGGAAGCAAAGTTAGCGATAACAGCAAAAAATAAATTAAAAGAAAACTTTAATAAGGCAGCTAAGAAAATTGCTACAGAAACCAAATCAACCATTACAAGCATAAACAACCAGATGGACACTGCAATTCAAGGTAAAGTTCGCAAGAGTCTTGAAGAAAAGATTCCGAATATGTTGCTCAAGTATGATGAAATTTAACAAAGGGTTCAAGATAAATAGGGGAAAGTTAGACTTCTGTTTAAGTTTCTTATTACATCTTTCCGAAAAACTATAATTTTCTTGAAAAATATATGAGTCTATGCTATACTACTAGTAGACTTAATTATGGAGAAAATACATGAAACGTGAGATTTTACTGGAACGAATCGACAAACTAAAACAAATCATGCCCTGGTATGTTCTGGAATACTACCAATCCAAGCTTGCTGTGCCCTACAGTTTTACAACCTTGTACGAATATCTCAAGGAATACGATCGATTTTTCAGCTGGGTTTTAGAGTCTGGAATTTCAAATGCTGATAAAATGTCTGATATTCCTTTATCTGTCTTGGAAAATATGTCTAAGAAAGATATGGAAGCTTTTATCCTATATCTACGTGAACGTCCATTGCTGAATGCTAATACAACCAAGCAAGGTGTATCTCAGACGACCATCAATCGGACCTTATCAGCACTTTCTAGTCTTTACAAGTATCTAACAGAGGAGGTTGAAAACGACCTGGGAGAACCCTATTTCTATCGTAATGTAATGAAGAAAGTTTCAACCAAGAAAAAGAAAGAAACACTTGCTGCTAGAGCTGAAAACATCAAGCAAAAACTCTTTCTAGGTGATGAAACAGAAGGTTTTCTAACTTATATCGATCAGGAGTACCCACAACAGCTCTCAAATCGCGCTCTCTCATCATTTAATAAGAACAAAGAACGTGATTTGGCCATTATTGCCCTTCTCCTAGCGTCTGGTGTCCGCTTATCTGAAGCTGTTAATCTAGATCTAAGAGACCTCAATCTCAAAATGATGGTGATCGATGTCACTCGAAAAGGGGGGAAACGTGATTCTGTCAATGTCGCTGCTTTTGCTAAGCCTTACCTAGAGAATTATCTAGCCATTCGAAATCAACGCTATAAGACGGAAAAGACAGATACAGCTCTCTTTTTGACCTTATATCGAGGCGTTCCCAATCGTATTGATGCTTCTAGTGTTGAAAAGATGGTTGCTAAGTACTCTGAGGACTTCAAAGTCCGTGTAACTCCACACAAACTACGCCATACCCTGGCGACTAGGCTCTATGATGCTACTAAATCGCAAGTTTTGGTCAGCCATCAGCTAGGACATGCCAGTACACAAGTCACTGACCTCTATACCCATATCGTCAATGATGAACAAAAGAATGCTTTAGATAGTTTATGATTGTTACATATTATAAATTATGTAAAGCAACTATTGCTAAAAAACGAAAGACCAATTCCTTTATCTTTCGTTTTTTATTTATTTAAACTCAATCCAGTAGTTACGGTGAGGCTCTATAATTACTGGTTTACCCCAAAAGGCTTGCAGATAGGCTAGATTTGCTGGGCTTACAGGTTTTTTTGAATCATTGTATTGCTCAGCACTCTCTTTAGTTAGAAAGCATTTTACTGCTTCATAAGAAGTTCCATCAGCTGATTCTCTTTCGATTCCCATATACGAAATTTCGTCACCACTTTTAAGATCATCAGTTAACAGTTTACCAATAAAGAACACTGTCTTATTTTTCATAAGTTCATAAGCCTTACTATTTTCAAGTCGGTTGTTTGCTGCAGCATACATAATACAAAAACTATCAACAATATCTTTCAAAGGCATTAAGTCTTCTTTGTTTACATTGATTTCATCAGGCAGAAGACCGCCAATTATAAGATTTTGAAAATGGGCTTGCTGGATTACATTATCTAAAGCCATTCCTAAAGGTATTTGAACAGCTTGGTATCCTAAAGGTTGAAGCTCTTTGTATTTCTTATCATAATGTTCTTGTGTGATGCTTATATTTAAACTTTCAGTTTGATAAATTTCTTCATTTCTATAGAAAGCAACAACATTGCGGTCTAACTGTTCAAATAGATTAAGACTTTCTACTGGAATTTCTAACATTAATGAATAACTCCTTTTCATTTTTCATCTCTATTATAATCTAATCAGCATGATTATTAAGTTTAACCCTAATAAAAGAATCCATCATAAATGGATTCTTTTTCCTTACCCCACTACTGCTTCAGCGATTTCTTCACGGCTAATACCAGCAAAGTAGCGTGTGATGTCAATAGTTTCTAGTGACTTGAGGACATCTTCACGTTCGTATTTCACTCCACGGAGGACATCTTCTACAGCTGCAACGTCCTCGATACCAAAGAAGTCCCCATAGATCTTGATATCTTGGATTTTTGATTCAATGACGTTGGCAAAAACTTCGACCTTACCACTGGTGAATTTTGTTCCACGACGGACGTTAAATTCAGGTGATTTACCGTAGTTCCAGTTCCAAGTACCGAACTTGGTATCCTTGATACGATTGATTTCAGCCAATTCTTGCTCAGAAAAAACGTATTCAGTCATCTCTGGGTACTCTTTTTTCATGTATTCCAAGAGCAAATCACGGAATTCTTCAACTGTGATTTTTTCTGGCAATTCATTGACAATATTTGTTACACGGGCACGGACGGATTTGACACCTTTTGACTCAAATTTATCCTTTGAAACCTTGAGAGCGTTAGCAAGGACTGATAGGTCAACGTCAAAAAGCAAGCAACCGTGATGCATGATACGCCCATTGATATAGGCTTGGGCATTACCACAGAATTTTTTGCCATCAATCTCAAGGTCATTACGGCCTGTGAACTCAGCTTTAACGCCTAGTTGAGCTAAGGTATTGATAACTGGAGTTGAGAAGCTCTTGAAGTCAAAGGCCTTGTTTTCATCTTCTTTTGAAATGATGGTGTAGTTGAGGTTGTTTAAATCGTGATAAACAGCTCCACCACCACTGATACGGCGGACTACCTCAATACCATTTTCGCGAACATAATCACGGTTGATTTCTTCGATGGTATTCTGGTGACGACCAACAATGATAGAAGGTTTGTTAATCCAAAGAAGGAAGATTTGATCCTCATCTAGCAAGTGTTTAAAGGCATATTCTTCCAAGGCGATATTAAAAGCAGTTTCGTTTGAATGATTGATAATGTATTTCATAGTATTTCCAAAAATTTAGTTTTTAAATTCTGTTCATAGCAATCCAATTTTCTAAAGTGGTAAAAAGAAATGTAACGTGTTATCGTTACATTTCTCGGAAAAATTGAGACAAGGGGCTCAATTTTTAGGCATGGAACTCTAATAGAGGTCGCTGCCGTCCGTACTACTTTAAGAAAATTTAGTTGAAAATCTTATTTATTTTTCTTAGGTGAATGGATGGCCATTCCTAGAACATCTGCGAATGCTTCGTACATCACTTCAGAGTAGGTTGGGTGCCCGTGGATGGTCTTCAGCATTTCTTCAACAGTGATTTCCATTTCGATAATGCTTGACGCTTCGTTAATCAATTCTGCGGCTGCAGGACCAATGATATGCACACCAAGGATTTCCCCGTATTTCTTATCTGCAATGACTTTTACGAAACCTTGAGCAGCATCCGATGCAATAGCACGTCCGTTCGCAGCAAAGTTGAATTTACCGATAGCAACATCGTATTTCTCACGAGCTTGCTCTTCTGTTAAACCGACTGCAGCTACTTCAGGAAGAGTGTAGATGGCTGCAGGAGTCAAGTTCAGTTTGGCAACAGCATGATTTCCTTTAAGAGCATTTTCTGCGGCAACTTCACCCATACGGAAAGCCGCGTGCGCCAACATCTTAGTACCGTTAATGTCACCTGGTGCGTAGATACCTGGAACAGAAGTTTCCATGTATTCGTTGACCTTGATACGTCCGCGATCCAATTCAAACTCAACATCGCCAATTCCTTCAAGGTCTGGTACACGACCGATTGAAAGAAGAGCTTTGCTTGCAATGATATCGTCTTTTCCTTCAACTTTGATACGAAGTTGACCATTTTCCTCGATGATTTCTTGCAGTTTAGTACCAGTCAAGATGGTCATTCCTTTACGTTCAAGGATCAAGCGAAGATTCTTAGACACTTCTGCATCCATAGCTGGCACGATACGGTCCATCATTTCGATAACAGTCACTTTTGAACCAAATGTCATGAAGGCCTGACCGAGTTCGATACCGACAACCCCACCACCGATGATAACAAGACTTTCTGGAACTTCGTTCATTTCAAGAATATCATCGCTGGTCATCACAAGTGGAGATTCCATACCAGGTACGTTGATCTTGCTGACTTTTGAACCACCAGCAAGGATGATTTTCTTGGTTTCAAGCAATTCAGAACCATCTACCAAGACATTCTTGTCTTTAGTAATCGTACCAACACCCTTATGAACAGTAACTCCGTAGCTACGAAGAAGACCCGCAACACCACCTACCAAGGTATTGACAACTTTAGATTTAGTTTCCAAAAGTTTGTCCATATCTACAGTGAAGTTTGGATTTTCAATGACGATACCACGATTTGCTGCATGACCGATATTTTCGATGATTTCAGCATTGTGAAGGTATGTCTTAGTTGGGATACAGCCACGGTTCAAGCAGGTTCCACCGAGTTCAGATTTTTCAACAAGGGCAACCTTACCACCAAGTTGAGCAGCTTTAATGGCCGCTACATATCCAGCAGGACCTCCACCAATTACAACGATATCAAAAGCATCATCGCTCTTACCATCGTCGTTTGAGGCACTAGCTGCAGGTGCAGGTTTTGATTCTGGTGCAGCCGCTCCAGCTGTTGGGATATTTTCCCCTTCTTCTCCAAGGTAACCGATAACTTCCGTTACAGGGACAGTTTCACCATCTCCTTTGAGGATGGCAATCAAGTATCCATCTTCTTCGGCTTCCAATTCCATGCTGACTTTATCAGTCATGATTTCCAAAAGGATTTCTCCTTCTTTTACAAATTCTCCGACTTTTTTATTCCATTGGACGATTTGTCCTTCTGTCATATCCACGCCGGCTTTTGGCATAATTACTTCTAAGGCCATGTCTTACTTCCTTTATCTATATCTCTAAAAATAAATACTGTATTTTTAAACCAACATTGAGATTGGATTCTCAATCAAGGTTTTCAAGTCTTTCATAAACTTAGCACCAGCCATACCATCTACAACACGGTGGTCAATGGTTAATCCTAGACTCATGATTGGGCGAATGACAATCTCACCATTGACAACTACAGGTTTCTCGACTGTTGAGCTAACCCCGAGGATAGCTGAGTTTGGTTGGTTAATAATCGGGCCAAAGGACTGAACGCCAAACATTCCCAAGTTACTAATTGTGAAGGTTGAATTTTGGAGTTCGCTTGGAGCCAATTTACCATCCAATGTACGACCAATGACATCCTTGAAGGCTACAACCAGCTCTGAAAGACTCATCTTTTCAGCATTATAGACAACTGGTGTCATTAGACCATTATCCATACCAACCGCCATCGCAAGGTTGACATAGTTGTGAGTGATAATGGTCTTGCCATCTTCTGTCAATGAAGCGTTGATGTAAGGATGTTTCATCAATGTTTTCACAACAGCGAGTGAAAGAAGGTCTGTTACAGTAGTCTTCTTACCAGTTGCTTCCATAATTGGCTCAAGAACCTTCTTACGAAGAGCCAGCATCTCAGACATATCGACATCGTAGTTGAGTGTGAAGGTTGGCGCAGTTAGGTAGGATTCAACCATTCGTTGTGCGATAACCTTACGCATTGGTGTCATTGGAATACGCTCAATCTCACCATAAGGAGTGATATTGTCTGGAACTTCTTCTACTTTTTCAATTTGAGCAGGAGACTTGATAGTGTCGTTTTCGATATTTTCAGGAAGTAAGGCCAAAACATCCTTCTTCATGATTTTACCACGATGACCTGTTCCTTGGATTTCCTGCCAAGCAATGTTATGTTCGAGGGCAATTCGTTTTGCAAGTGGCGAAATGCGAACCACATTTGTGTCTTTATAAGTTTCCACGTCTTCTTTGTGGACACGACCGTTTGCACCTGAGCCAGAAACGTCGTAGAGGTTGATCCCTAGATCATCCGCTAACTTTCTAGCCGCAGGAGTCGCTCTTAGCTTGTCATCAGCCATGACCTCTCCAATTCTATTTATGATACAAAGGGCGTCAAAAGTGACCGAAAAATAGGAAATCTACGTAGGCTTCGATGAAGTCAAGGAGATTTATCTTTTTTCCGAGCTTTTAGCCCGTGTTCGAATATAAGATATTAAGGACGAAGAGGGCAATGAAAAAATAGGAGATTGACGATGTGTTCGATGAACACAAGGAAATCTATCTTTTTTTCACAGACCTCAGTCCGAATTCAATTACATGATACTAAGGGCATAAAAAGCGACTGAAAAATAGGAAATCAACGCTGGCTTCGATGAAGCCAAGGAGATTTATCTTTTTTCCGAGCTTTTAGCCCGTGTTCAACTCTACAAGTAACTTGGACACGGAACGTATCTCAAGTTACTACGGTTGCCGCTATCTGGCGGCCAACCTAGTAGACTTACTAAGTTTTTTGTCGAATATTATCGATTCGTCAAAAAATTGTCGCAACTTTACATACAACTTGGATACAAAATATAACTCAAGTTAGTAAGTCAGAAATTCTTATAATTTACATAACTTATATTATGTATTATTCTTTATTATAAGTTTTTCGGATTGCATTTTTGATGCTTTCAACTGTTGGAATCATTGCATTTTCAAGGTTTTGCGCGTAAGGCATTGGCACATCTTCTCCGGCGCAACGGCGGATTGGTGCATCTAGATAATCAAATGCTTCTGATTCTGAAATAATTGCTGAAATCTCTCCGATATAGCCACTTGTTTTGTGGGCGTCGTTGACCAGAACGACCTTACCAGTCTTCTTCACTGAGTTAATGATGATATCCTTATCAAGTGGAACGAGGGTACGTGGGTCCACAATTTCAACTGAAATTCCCTCTTCTGCTAATTCTTCAGCAGCTTGAACCACACGGCGAAGCATTTTTCCATAAGTAACGACTGTTACATCTGTACCTTCACGTTTGATTTCCCCAACCCCAAGTGGGATTGTGTAGTCTGGATCAACTGGAACTTCCCCTTTTTGGTTAAATTCTGACTTGTATTCAAGAATGATAACTGGGTTGTTATCACGGATAGAAGACTTGAGAAGTCCTTTCATGTCAGCAGGCGTACCTGGAGCTACAACCTTGAGACCAGGGATGTGTGTAAACCAAGACTCTAGAGATTGCGAGTGCTGGGCCGCAGAACCAACTCCGTTACCAGCTGCACAACGTACAGTCATTGGAACCTGACCTTTCCCACCAAACATATAACGTGTTTTAGCAGCTTGGTTGACGATATTGTCCATGGCAATAACCGAGAAGTCCATGAAGGTCATATCGACGATTGGACGAAGTCCTGTCATGGCTGCTCCTGCTGCTGCTCCAGAGATGGCAGCTTCAGAAATCGGACAGTCACGGATACGTTCTGGACCAAATTCTTCGAGCATTCCAACAGAAGTTCCGAAGTCTCCTCCGAAGACACCGACGTCTTCTCCCATCAAGAACACATTTTCATCGCGACGCATTTCCTCAGACATAGCAAGGATAATGGTGTCACGGAACGACATTGTTTTTGTTTCCATTTTTATCTCTTTCTCCTTAGTCTGCGTAAATATCTTCAAATGCTGATTCTAGTGGTGGGAATGGGCTTTCTTCCGCAAATTTAACAGAAGCTTCTACTGCTTCCTTGACTTGTGCTTGGATTTCTTCCAATTCTTCTGCACTTGCAATATTGTTTTCAATGAGGTATTTGCGAAGGTTTTCGATTGGGTCTTTTTGTTTCCACAATTCCACTTCTTCACGCGTACGATATTTACCAGGGTCAGATGATGAGTGACCAAGCCAGCGATAGGTTACACTTTCGATCAAGACTGGGCCATTGCCACCACGAACATGATCTACAGCTTTCTTAAATCCTTCATAGACATCGATGACGTTGTTTCCATCTTCGATAAACATTCCAGGAATTCCATATGCCGCACTACGTTGATGGATATGCTCCACATTGGTCATTTTCTTGATATCCGCAGAGATCCCATAACCGTTGTTAATGCAGTAGAAAATGACTGGCAGGTTCCAGATAGAAGCCATGTTCACTGCTTCGTGGAAAACACCTTCGTTGGTCGCACCATCTCCAAAGAAGCAGACAACGATTTTACCAGTATGTTGCATTTGCTGACTGAGTGCTGCACCAACAGCGATTCCCATACCACCACCTACGATACCATTGGCACCGAGGTTACCCGCATCCAGGTCAGCGATATGCATAGAACCACCTTTTCCTTTACAGGTTCCAGTGTATTTTCCAAGGATTTCAGCCATCATTCCGTTAAGGTCAATCCCCTTAGCAATAGCTTGCCCGTGTCCACGGTGATTTGAGGTAATCAGATCATCTGGATTGAGAGCCAACATAGCTCCGACGTTAGCAGCTTCCTCTCCGACAGAAAAGTGAGTCATACCGGGAACTTTCCCCTTTTTCACTAACTGAGCGATTTTTAAGTCCATGCGACGGATTTCTTCCATCTTACGGAACATCTCTAGCAAAAGATTTTTATCTAAAGTTGACATAATCTTGCCTTTCTAACTTTGTACTTACCTTACTATTTTACCTTTTTTAGTATACGCTGTCAAAGTATATGGCTAATAAAATTTCACAATATAAAAAAATAAATCCCTGTTAAAACAGGGATTCTCTCTGGTTAGAGTATTTTTTCACAAAGTAATTTTTCAGGATAATTTCTTAAAATTAGCTCAATCTTTTCATTACAGTTTTCAAACGCCATTGATACAAACAACCAGAAACAATCAAGCTGGCAATTAACCCAATCCAGTAGGCAAATGCCCCTAAGTCAGTTACTTGATCTAGTAGATATCCTAGTGGTATCGCTACTCCCCAATATCCGATTAAGCCAAGATAGAAAGGAACGATAGTGTCCTTATACCCTCTTAAAATTCCTTGGAGCGGAGCCGCAAAGGTATCAGCTAGCTGGAAAAAGAGACTGTAGGTTAGAAATACAGCAGTTGTTTCAATGAACTGAGGGTCATTTCCATATAGATTTGCAACACGATCTCTAAAAATGTAGAGAAAAGACAGGGTAAGACCTGCAAAAATAAGGGCGGTTACTCTCCCCAAACGAGCATAGATTTTTGCATCCTCAAAACGTTTGGCCCCCACCTCGTAAGACACAACAATCGCCATAGCAGAGGAAATACTCATAGGAAAAGCATACATGAGGCTGGAAAAATTCATAGCTGACTGGTGACTGGCAATGATGAGCGATGAAAACTTAGCCATGATTAGTCCAACCACGGAGAAAATGGCTACTTCAGCAAATACGGTTCCCCCGATTGGTAGACCTAATCGAACACCTTCCTTGATTTTATCTATATTTAGTGGAATGCGTTTTTCAAGATGTAACGCTTTTAACCTTTCTTGTTTGAACAAAACAAGCAGGGAAATGCCCAATAAAACCCAATAGGCTAGCGAAGTTCCTAGCCCTGCTCCTGCGCCACCAAGCTCAGGGAAACCGAAAGCTCCATATATCAAGAGATAGTTAAAACCACTATTGAGCGGAAGTAATAGGAGCATGAGATACATAGATAGTTTGGTCAAACCAAGAGAATCTAACAATGACCGAATGACACTAAAAAGCAACAAGGGAATAATCCCGATAGAAAGGTACCAAAGATAAGAAACTGCAACTGCCGCCACTTGAGTTTCTAGACCAATATGGTTTAAGACAGGTGGCGCTAAGAATACTACCATGCCAAGCAAGAGCAAAGACAGTCCGAAAGCTAAATAGATGAATTGGTAAAAATCAGATGCTACTTCTTCCTTTTTGCCCCGTCCCAGATGATGGCCTATGATGGGAACCATGGCCGAAACAATCCCTGTTAAAAAAGTAAAGAAAGGATTCCATAGACTCGTTGCGGTTGACACCCCCGCCAAGTCCATGGTATTGTACTGCCCAGTCATAGTTGTATCAACAAAAGAGGCAGAATAATTGGCAAATTGATAGATCAGGATAGGGAAAAATATCTTCAGAAATAAGACAAACTTGTCTTTAAATTGATGGGTTGGATACATATACGCTCTCTATTCTTATAGTTTATAGAGCAGAATCCCATCTAGTTTTGATAGACGATTTGTCCCTTACAGATGGTATATTTAACCTGCCCTTTTAAAGTTTCACCAATAAATGGAGAATTAGCTGATTTTGAAGTAAAGTTTGGACCAACAGTACGATCAGCCTTCGCATCAAAGATAGTGATATCCGCTGGACCATTCTCAGCCAAGTAACCAGCTTCAAAGTTGTAAAGTTTGGCTGGATTGACAGTCATTTTTTCAAGCAATTCCATCAAGCATAGCTCACCAGCTTCCACCAAATAAGTCAAACCAAGAGAAAGAGAGGTTTCCAAACCTGTCATACCAGATGGTGCTTTAGTGATATCTTCTACATTTTTCTCGTCTGCATGGTGAGGCGCGTGGTCCGTTGCGATAACTGTGATAACACCTGACTTGAGACCTTCGATAACGGCACGACGGTCTGACTCCAAACGAAGTGGAGGATTCATTTTGGCATTGCTTCCTTGAGTTAAAAGAAGAGCTTCTGTCTTAGAGAAATGCTGTGGCGCTACTTCTGCTGTGACCTGTGCTCCCAAACCTTGAGCGAATTCCACTACCTTGACACTTTCTTCCTTAGACAAATGCTGGATGTGAACATGGGCTTTGGTTGCATAGGCAATCATAACATCACGCGCAATCATAGCGTACTCAGCCACCCCAGTCGCTCCACAGATATGAAAATGTTCCTTAGCGATGTTTTCGTTAAATCCAAGAATCCCATTCAAACCTGGATCTTCCTCATGAAGACTAATAAAAGTATTAAGTTTTTTAGCTTCTTCCATGGCTTCCTTGACCACTTTACTGCTCTCAAGCGGAATACCATCATCAGAAAAACCAACCGCACCTGCTTCTAAAAGCGCCTTAAAGTCTGTCAAGTCTTGCCCATTAAAGTTCTTGGTAATAGTCGCAACTGTCTTGACATTGATTTTTTCCTTGGCAGCTGACTGAAGAACTTCTTGCAAAGTTTCTACGTCCGAAATGGTTGGACTAGTATTAGCCATCATGACAACCGTTGTAAAACCACCTGCAGCAGCCGCTAGTGCCCCAGTATGGATGTCCTCCTTGTGGGTCTGACCAGGTTCACGGAAATGAACATGAATATCAACTAGTCCAGGCGCAACTACAAGACCCGTAGCATCAATTAGCTCTGCTCCTTCTTCCTTGATTTCCGGAGCAATTTTGATAATTTTCCCATCTTGGACTAAAATATCACACACTTGATCCAAACCAGACTTAGGATCCATTACACGACCGTTTTTGATTAGTAGCATCTGCTTTCTCCTTTATTCATAGAAATCAACTTGGGTATCCAATAATTTATCCCCATCATAAACAAACTTGGCTGAAAAGAAGGGTTTGTCCTCTAAAAGCCACTCAACAAAGGTGTGGTCACCTTCCCAAGTTGGCTTGCTCAAAACCTCGTCATAGGGAACCCATTCCAGCGTCCCCTCATTGCAGTCAATCAAGTCACCCTCAAACTCTGTCACCTTAAAAACATAGGTGTACCAGTCTAAATCTGGTGTGAATTCTGGAAAAGTGATAACACCTTTAAGTACTGGCTTGGCTTTGAGGCCTGTTTCTTCGAGGATTTCACGCGCTGCGCACTCCTGAGGTGTCTCCCCTCGCTCTAGCTTACCACCCACACCAATCCATTTGCCTTCGTGGACATCATTGGGTTTCTTATTACGATGGAGCATGAGCAGTTCTTTTCCGTTATCAATGTAGCAAATAGTCGCTAACTGAGGCATATTCTCTCCTTATCTAAGCCAATCGATTGGCTCTTGTCCTATCTCTTTTAAGAATGCATTAGCCTTGGAAAAAGGCTTGGAACCCCAAAATCCTCTATAAACCGATAAAGGACTAGGATGGGCTGATTCGATAATCAAGTGGTGAGGATTGGTAACCAAGGCCTTCTTCTTGCGTGCATAAGCACCCCAGAGTACAAAGACTACAGGTCTGTCTAGATTATTTACAACCTGAATCACAGCATCAGTAAAGGGCTCCCATATTAGCCCAGAATGACCATTGGCTTGCCCAGCAGGAACCGTCAAGCAAGCATTGAGAAGCAAGACTCCTTGCTCAGCCCAAGCTGTCAAATCATGGGATTTCTTAGCTCCGATGTCATCCGACAATTCTTTCAAGATATTTTGCAAGGACGGCGGAGCTGGGATAGCATCGGGTACAGAAAAACTCAAACCCTGCGCTTGACCTGGCCCGTGATAGGGGTCTTGCCCTAGAATCACAACCTTAACTTCTTCAAGCGGTGTAGTCAAGAGAGCCTGAAAAACTTTTTCCTTAGGTGGATAAACAGTTCCCTGAGCATAGACCTGTTCCATAAATTGATTGATTTTCCCGAAATAACCTTCAGGTAATTGTTCCTTAATCAAAGCATGCCAAGACGAGTGTTCCATAGCCGACTCCTTCGTTTTTACTGCCTCTATTATAGCAAAAAGTGGCTATCTAAACCACTTTTTACAGTTTATCTATAGATTTAATAAATCGACTATATATACGATTTGAATACGTGAATACGGTTTATAAAGAATGGCTATTTTTTATAATTACTTTTTAAATCATTAAGCATTTTACTTCCTCTTTCGAAGATTATCTTTTCTGAAATATTTTTAAACTTATTAAAATCCATTTCAGAAAAAGGAGTTTCTTTAGAAACTTTCCATATAGTCTTTAAATAATTTTTTTCTAAAAAGTCGTCAAAATTAGAAAACTTTTGAAAATACAATACATTCTCTTGGTGTAAAATCGCTCTTTTTAAAGGATAATACTCTTTAATATTATTAACTTTTTGTTCGTAAGCATACTTCGCTACATGATCTAGGTATATATCAAAAAAGTCATGAGGAAAATCTCCCATACAGCTATTACGATTCATATTGAGGCTATATTTTCGATCAGTAATATAATTCGGAAATATATTGCCAATTACTCTAAGATTATCTACTTGTGAATCCCTTCTCCCAATATAATCCCCTTCTTTGACTAATGATGGAGATTTCCAAGTAAAAATTAAATCGCCAGAGAAATTTTTCTTATCATAAAACTTAAAAAGAGATTGATAAATACTATTTGCTAATCGACAATTGTCAGATATAAATTCATAATTTACAGCTTCATTAAAATCAACTTCAGAAATTTTAATGTACTCTTCGATAGTAATATTGGCATTTTTTTAGTCATTAGAGCGTCTCCTTTAAAATGTTATCTTTTTAATAGTATTTGTATCTAAACAATCCAGCAAGTCTTGGTAAGAATGAACTTCATAAGTCGGCTGGGCTTGTGTGTGATTTTCGAGGTGATGAGGGTTGTACCAGATAGTATCTATGCCAGCATTATTGCCACCTTGAATGTCAGCGGTTAGAGAATCTCCAATCATCAGCGTCTTTTCTTTACTAAATCCAGCAATCTGCTGACCGATTTTTTCATAGAATAGTGCATCAGGTTTTTGTGTTTGTAACTGCTCGGAGATAAAAACTTGATTGAAATAAGGTGCCAGACCAGATTGATCCAAACGTCCCGTCTGAATGGCAGTGATGCCATTTGTCGCAGCGTATAGCTCATAATCTCTCTCGATGAGGCTGTCCAAGAGTTCATGAGCGCCCGAAAGAGTTTGTCCCTGCTGAGCTAAGTAAAATTGATAACGCTGGGCAAGTAACCTACCGTCTTTTTCCTGTTCGAAATGGGCAAATAAACGAGAAAAGCGCGTGTTAACCAGTTCTTGTTTACTGATTTTCTTTTGTTCCAAATCCTTCCAGAGATCCTTGTTCATGGGAACGTAATAGTCTTTGTAGGCTTGAATATCCGCAACTCCTTCTTCTTTTAGAAGTTGTGTCAAAGCTACATCCTCAGCAGCATCAAAATCAAGCAAGGTGTGGTCAAGGTCGAAGAGTAGAAATTTGTAGGGCATTGAGTTTCCTTTCTGAAAATTCATTAAGAATATTATAGTATAAATGAATCTTTGATTTATTGAGTTTCAAATACTTTTTACACTCACATTTTGACCGTGCTCAAGTGCAAATCTAAAACTAGTCAGCAAAACTTCGAAGAAATCTTTTCCGGAACTCGTTATGAAATAATGCGATAAATTTGTTATATGCTCTGCGATATTATTTCCCCAAGGAGGAGTGAGTGACAAATCTTCAAAATCCCATATAACATCCAGAGGGAGAAATTTTTTCAACTCCTCTTGGATAGATAACAACTCAGCTATCCCGCTTTCAATAGATTCAAAAGGAACATATCCCCTATATAACTCATTCATAATTATTGGGTATTTACTTCCCCACTCATTATTCTCTAAGCGAACATAAATAGTCGAAAAGAATGAATTAAAAAGACTCCCTTCTCCTATAGTCCACCAATTATAACCAACTATTAACCCTACAGACATAAAGATTCTCCTATTCATTTTTAATATTATTTAACGTCAACTAAAGTTTTATATTGATAGTATCTAAAACATACATTCATTCCCCCTACCTCAACTCCTTGGCTATTCTGCTTTTTTCAAGTTTTCCCTTAACAATTCGTTTCCATAAAACAAGTGGGTTCAAACTATAAGATAGGCGTAGGAGGAAATAATTAACCCATTCGATAAGGGCAAAAAGTTGTATCAGTGTGGCTATAATAGCCACTTGGAAACTCTGTGTATTCCAGAAAATAAAAGCAAAGCCTGAAATAAGTAAAACAAGGTCTAGTATTCTGAAACAACCATATAGTTTGGGCACACTTCCACTTCCGAACTGAGGTTTCGAGAGTCTTCTAATCAAAATTGCCCAATAGATTGAACCTTGAAGCAAAATAAATGTCAGTAAAGACAGAGGATAGAGAATGGTTACTAGACTATTCACGTCACCAAGCCGATTTTTCAAAAGAAAAAAACAAAACCAAAAGGATAGGACGGCTGTAAACTCTCCCAAACAGAGGGACATCAACTCTTTTCTAACTTTCTCTTTTTGTATGCTCATCATCTCACCCATCTATCTATCATCCTATATCAGAAAAAACCATTCGAATCAGTTTCTACTCAAGATTTCACAGAATAAAGGCATTCTAAACATCGAACAGTTCGATTACATTAATATCAATGCAATTCTAACTTTAGAATTACTATAAAATAAATGTTTTATGGCTATTCTAAGTCTATGACAGCCTTAAATTTTAATTTTTGAAGGATTCTAAAGCTAGAAGAACTCAAAAATGAAGATAACTGAGCTATTCGAAGCTTAGAAGAACCTTTGGTGAATTTCAATAGCACTTCAACTAGCTATTCTTACAATTTTTCTGATGAGCTTTGAGTTTTTTGATAGCCCAATCATAGTGACTGGAAGTGCTACTGACAAAGTAGGAGCCTAGACTTGTTCCTCCTGTCCACTTATAGACACCTTTTGTGAACAATTCATCATTGCTGAAACCTTCCATCAACTCTAAAACCTCTTTATGTGATTGTTCTAGTAGCCTAGTCGCTTCTTCTAGAGACGTTTTCTGGTGCTTCTTCCAAATAGCGATATTCATTTCCCCATAAGTTTTCCAATTATAAGGCTTAGGGAGAAAAGGTCTTTCATGTCCCTTTTGATTAGAATGTACCCAGGTCAAAAGTAACTGCTGCCACTCATAGAGATGGATCAGAACATCCCGTAGATTTTTATCTCTTTTCCAGTGAGCTTCTTTTTTCTTTTGGTCTTTTGAAAAATCAAAAGGAGTTTGTAGCTCCTCTTCACTTAATTTAGATATAAAGTGATTGAGCTTTTCATAGTTTTCCTTAGAGGCTAGCACTAGCTCCTCTTTTGTTCTTGGTCTAGGCATAGGAGTTCTCCCTTCATTTTCAATTAGGTAAAGGTGTTTTCTTACTTCATTATACCATAATCAAAAAGCAGTTCTTCATTTTACGAAAAACTGCTTTTACTAACTAGTTATTTTATGCTTATAGTCACTAGTTTACATATAAATCTCTAAAGCGACCATCCACTTCAGCTATCTGATAGAGCAAGTAGGCTAGTTCTTGGTAATCTTCTTTTAAACATGAAAGATGGGCTTGACCAAATAGAGTAGCCAATTCTTCTTTTAATCGTGCCCCTTCGGGATCATGGTCTTTTAAGAATTTACTGAGATAGAGATTTCGAACAGCAGCAAGTTTAAAGCTGAAATACTGATGCAATTGTTTTTGCTCCGTATTTAAGCCGTTTTTAGCAACTGCTTTTGCATAGTATTCCAAAACACCACTTTGACCATTCAGATATCGGTTTTTCATAATCCTTGCTGTTTCCTGATAGATTTCAGTCTGACTAGGACTCTTGACCTTCTTAAAATTTCCCCACATGGAGTAAGAACCACGCTTATAGTCAATAGCCTCCGCCTTCCAAGCTTCTAAAATGTCATTAAAAGCAACCTTCATACAGGCAAAACCAGCTGGATCATGCAAATAGAGGTGCTGATGATCAATGCCATACACGGTTACGAAGTGATCCACACCATAAAGGATTGTGTGATTAGGATTATAAGTCAGATGGCCCATATCAAGAGGTCCCAGTACGACAGGTCCATTAGTCAGAAAGGTTTCCAACTTTCTTTTTATCTCTTCCAAATCTACTTCCGCTCCATCCTTTAGATAGAAGTCCTCATAGTCAAATCTAAGTATTTTTAAAGAATGAGAGATAGAAAGATCTGGCATTCCGTTATCAAAGAATACTAGAGGGTGCTGGTCATCTTTCTTTACGATACTAGCGCCATTTCCCATCACCATGATTGCCTCTAAAAACTCTGCTTTAAAGTCATAACCATAGCCATCCAATGCCATTGCCAATGAATAGCTATAGCAAAGTGATACATCTCCAAAATACATCTGCATATTCCTGTCTCCTTATCTTCTATGAGACTATTATACCGAGAAAACTATTCGCATGCCCCATAAAATCCAAACAAAAAATATAGCATGTTTAATTTACAGACATGAATTTCCACAAGAAAACTGGCTGTCTCTCTCAACAACCAGTTTCTTTATTTTTTATGCTAATTCCTTACTGTTCTTCTTCTGAAGCAAAAGCGATACTATAGCTAGCAAGGCGAAGGCAAGGCCAACATACCAGTAAGGTTGATCTAGTGTTGTTGAACGACCTGAGAGGTTGACGATTCCACGAAATAGCATTCCAGCTGTTAGGACTGCAACTGCCGAGTTCCACAAGTTTAGACTGAGTCGCCCTAGGTTTGGCATGATTTTCA
Organism: Streptococcus oralis subsp. oralis; assembly: GCF_002096595.1. Lineage (GTDB taxonomy): Bacteria > Bacillota > Bacilli > Lactobacillales > Streptococcaceae > Streptococcus > Streptococcus oralis_D. Next base: position 252,223 of record NZ_NCUR01000010.1, on the reverse strand, counting down.
ACAATAATGCTAGAACGATGCCCCCTACTAGAGGGACTACAAAGAGATAGTGCATATGAAGCGAGGTCTCGCCAAAACTAAAGGACTCGTAGATACGGCTAAATGCAAAAAAGAAAATGGTGAGAAGGCTATAGCTAACGAGTGTTTTTTTGAGGCGTTTGTTTTTGATTTTAGTAACCGATGTAGACAATATCACTCACCGCCCTTTCTGATATTTTGCTTCCACCTGTAGTCGGTTTATTGATCACCTGACCGTTAAAGTAGAGAGTTGAGGAACCACCACCATCAAGGTTATAGGCTGTCTTCACTCCGTAAGATTTCATCACTTCTGCAATCTGGTAAAGTGACAAGCCCTTGCTTTCAGAGGTACGACCATCCGAAACGATGATGATGTAGTGATTTTCATCTATGATCCCGATAGCTGTACGAGGATTTGATGACATGGCCTGACCGACTTCTGTATTGGTATCAACAGATATTTCTCCATTCTCAACTAGAGACGGACCAAATGCCAGTAGATTGACGACACCGTCCTGAACCAACTGATCGGCTGAAACTTGGTCCTCGTAGATGATTTTAAAGGAGCCGTCCTTGTAAATAGCAAGGTCACCGTTACTAGCATCTTCACGGACACTGTACCGATATACAACTCTATTACGGATAACATAACCAGAGCTATTTGCTCCATAGTAGTCACCGTTGACAGCTAGAATAGCATTGTTTTCAGCAGCCATTACAGAGGTTTTAGCTGTGACGTTGGTTCCATAGGAGTTTTGAGCTAGAGCTGTTTTCAGATAGTCCAATGAACTGAGGGTTATATCTGCTACATAGACCTGAGTTTCTTCCACAGTCTTTTCAGTTAGGGTGACACTGATATTTCCATCTGAATAGCTAGTATCTGTCACTTGGGCATTTTTTGCTGCCTGACTTGCTGCCGTGGTGTTAGAAGTTGAGCTGGTATTAGAGACAGTGGAAATCGTTTCAGCGAGAACAAAGGTCTTCAACATCGAATAGGTGAAGGAACTTGTCAGGAACAAGCCCAAGACCGAGGCGTATAGATAGGGTTTCTTTAAAACTTTCATAATGGGCTACAAGTCCTTTCTTTGAAAATAAAGCGGGTTTGAACTGTCCAAGAGAGGATAAAGAGCATGATTCCAACAAAAATCTTCGCGATTAGCAAGTTGACTCCAAGACCTGAATTAAAGAGTCGAATCAGGATGGTGTCTAAGATAAAGAGACCAACTGCTAATTCAAAATAGCCTGATCCTGTTTTAAAACTGCTCGCCTTGTTCTTGAAGACCAATTTTTTGTTGGTAGAAAAGTTAAAGATGGAGCTAGTCACACGTGCCAAACCATTTGAGAGGAGAACACGCAAACCAGTTGGAATAAAGCTCAAGCATAGAATAGAGAGAGCGTAAACCACATAATCTACGATAAAACTACTAAAAGACGAGAGGGCAAACTTTAAAATATTTTTATAAATCATCAAACCATCCCGAATAGGTCGGAAGTGAGAGGCCGCATTATCGTTAATATAGACCGTTTCAATCGGAACTTCTAAGATTGGGTAGACTTGACTTGCTTCAAGGAGCATGTTCATCTCGTATTCATACCGTTGTCCTTCTATCTTAAGCATAAAAGGAATCATAGCCGTTGAAAAGGCACGTAATCCTGTCTGTGTGTCGGATACAGCGACACCTGTTTGCAGTTTAAACAAGATACGAGTCAAGCTGTTCCCAAAACGACTACGCAAGGGAACCTTGCCAGTAAAAGCACGGACACCAAGGACAAGTGTATTAGGATTTTCATTTGATTTTGTCATATTACGGAAAATGTCCCAGATCCTGTGTTGGCCATCTGCGTCTGCTGTAACTACAGTCCCTGACTTATTAAGAGACTGAATGTACTCAAAGGCTGTTTTCAGAGCTTGGCCTTTTCCTTGATTGACCTGGTGGTGAAGCACCGTCGCAAAATCCTCTGCTTGAGCAAAAATGTCTTGGCATTCTGCTGAACTTCCATCATCAATGACAATGATGTAAAAATCGCTCCTGTTGTGAATCTTTTCAATCAGTTTGATGAGATTGTAGTCAGGTTCGTAAGCTGGAATAACTAGATGGTTCATATTTACACCTCTTTCTTTGATGATTGGAAAAGTATACAAGCAAATGCTTAAAAATTCCTTATACTTAAATTTAAGTAAAATCAAATTTATTGTTTTTCTCAGAAATTACCAATCCCAAACAAAGAAAAACTCTGTAAAAGGTATCTTCTACAGAGTTCGATTTGCATCTTTATAAAATGTCAGAAAATTATCTAGTTCTTAATCACTGGTATCCAGAGTTCCATTTGATAGTCTGGTGACGACATGTCTCCTTCAGTATAGACTTCAAAGTCTGGCGCTCCTGAGTGGCGATAGCCAGTTTCTGGGAAAAAGACCTCCAAGACATATTTCCAAGCATGTTGGATGCTTGCTGGTATAGGGCCTTTGACTGGTACGATTGCATATTCAGCTTCGGAGATTTCTTTGATTGACAGACCCAATTCTTCTGCTTTAGTTTTATCCGTCACATCATAAGCAGCCATATAGTTGATGATTTCGCCTTCTTTGACATCCGAGCAGACGCCAAAGTATTGGCCACTACCTAAACTTTCTAGGCTTTCAAAGCTGTGATGAGCATAGAGATACTCCCAAGCAGACGGGCATTTGCTATTGTCAATAGCTTCCAATAGGACGCCTGCCACGGTAAATGCAGGCTTCTTTTGAATCTTGATATCCATGTTCTTTCCTCCTGTGATTTTTAAGGATAATTGAAGCTTAGGAAAGACCCGATAAGGTTTTCCATTTCGAACTTCTGAGGGAGTTGCACCATGGAATTTCTTAAAGGCCGCACTAAAAGCATCCGCAGAGTCATAGCCGTATTTCATTGCTATGTCAATGACCTTCTCAGAGCTTTCACGCAAGTCTGTCACTGCTTCCGACAGCCTGCGATTGCGCAAGTATTCTGCTAATGTCATATCTGCCAGGATAGAAAATAGCCTACTAAAGAGAGGGTAAGAATAGCCCGATAGCTGCTGAAATCTTTTCATATCCACTTCTCCAGTCAGCTGCTGCTCCAAATAATCCATGGTTTGGTTGAACTGATGCATCATATTCGTTTCTTCTTACCTCCACAAGATAAAAAAGTCCTTAAAAGCAAAGTGAAAATAGAAAAATTGACACTAGAGCTTCTAGTCCTAGAAATTTTTTCTTTTTCGAACAGCTTTTAGGCCACGTTCAATTCTATCTATAGTCTATCAGATATCAGATATTTCCGCCCTAGAATCTTTGTACAAGATTTAAAGGTGTAAATCTCTATAACTTATCCTTTAATTTCTCAACAAAGAGATAAGCCGCTGGGCAGGTCAAGGTATTCTTAATCGTCAAATGATTAATTTGATGGATCTTTTTGCGGTCTGTATGTGGGAATTCTCGGCAGGCCTTTGGTCGAACGTCATAGATGGAGCAGAGATTATCTCCTCCTAGAAAGGGACAAGGCATGGATTTAAAAACCTTATCACCATCTTCATCTACCTGCAGAAACTCCGCTTCAAAAGCTGGTAATTTCATCTTAAAGTACTTAGCAATACGGGTAATATCGGCTTCCTTAAAGTCAGGCCCCAATGTCTTGCAACAGTTAGCACAGGCAGTACAATCAATCTCATCAAAAACTTCTTGGTGAATCTGCTGTGCAATCTTATCTAGATTCTTTGGTGGTTTTTTCTTTAGATTAGCTAACACTTTGCGGTGCTCCTTCTGCTTTTGCAAGGCTAGCTGGTGGTAATACTCAATATCAATTTCTTTAGACATAATTTCTTTCTAATTCACGTATTTTTGTCTATTATACCATAAACACTGCCCCTTTTTTGCCCCCTAAATACAAAAATAGCCCTTCGGAAAAAATCCGAGGGGCTTCAAACCTTGTTCACTGAACTAGATTATTTTTTAAGGTTGTAGAATGATTTCAATCCACGGTATTCAGCTACTTCACCAAGTTGGTCTTCGATACGAAGCAATTGGTTGTATTTAGCGATACGGTCTGTACGTGAAAGTGAACCAGTCTTGATTTGTCCTGCGTTAGTTGCAACTGCGATGTCAGCGATTGTTGAATCTTCAGTTTCACCTGAACGGTGTGATACAACGGCAGTGTAACCAGCTTCTTTCGCCATTTCGATAGCGTCAAATGTTTCAGTAAGAGTACCGATTTGGTTAACTTTGATAAGGATTGAGTTAGCAGCACCTTCTGCAATACCTTTTTCAAGGTAAGAAGTGTTTGTTACGAAGAAGTCGTCACCAACCAATTGAACTTTACCACCAAGACGTTCAGTAAGAGCTTTCCAACCGTCCCAGTCGTTTTCGTCCATACCATCTTCGATAGTGATGATTGGGTATTTGTTTACCAATTCTTCAAGGTAGTCGATTTGTTCTGCAGCAGTACGTACAGCAGCTCCTTCACCTTCGAATTTAGTGTAGTCGTAAACTTTGCGTTCTTTATCGTAGAATTCTGATGAGGCACAGTCAAATCCGATAAATACGTCTTTACCAGGAACATATCCAGCAGCTTCGATCGCAGCAAGGATAGTTTCAACACCGTCTTCAGTTCCTTCGAAACGAGGAGCGAATCCACCTTCGTCACCTACGGCAGTTTCCAAACCACGTGATTTAAGGATTTTCTTAAGTGCGTGGAAGATTTCAGCACCCCAACGAAGAGCTTCTTTGAATGATGGTGCACCAGCAGGCACGATCATGAATTCTTGGAAAGCGATTGGAGCGTCAGAGTGAGAACCACCGTTGATGATGTTCATCATTGGAGTTGGAAGAACTTTAGTGTTGAATCCACCAAGGTAGCTGTAAAGTGGGATTTCAAGGTAGTCAGCAGCAGCACGAGCTACAGCGATAGACACACCAAGAATTGCATTTGCACCCAATTTACCTTTGTTAGGAGTACCGTCAAGTGCGATCATAGCACGGTCAATAGCTTGTTGGTCACGTACATCGTAGCCGATGATTGCTTCAGCAATGATGTTGTTTACGTTGTCAACAGCTTTTTGTGTACCAAGACCACCGTAACGAGATTTGTCACCGTCGCGAAGTTCAACTGCTTCGTGTTCACCAGTAGAAGCTCCTGATGGAACCATACCACGTCCGAAAGCACCTGATTCAGTATAAACTTCTACTTCAAGTGTTGGGTTACCGCGTGAGTCTAGGACTTCGCGAGCGTAAACATCAGTAATAATTGACATTTTTTACTCTCCTTTGAGTTAAATTTTTTACACCTCTATGATACCTTAAAAATAAGCGTTTTTCAAGAAAAAACGTTATCTTTGTGCAAATTTTCCTTAACTTTATAAAGTAATCGCTTTCTTTTGTCTGTTTTCTTGCGATTTTTGTGATATACTGTTTTTATGACAGATTTATCAAAACAACTACTAGAAAAAGCTCATGGTGGGCCGAAATTAAACCCAGATGAACAACGCCGCTACCTCGGTACTTTCGAGGAAAGAGTTCTAGGCTATGCGGATGTTGAGACAGCCAATAACCTTCAGTTACAAAAGGGATTTTTAACGATTTTGGAACATTTTCAAGAAAAGACAGAACCTCTTTTTGTGAAGATTTCACCAAATATCGAGTTTGACAAACAGGTCTTTTACTTAAAACAAGCAAAGGAAAGCAACTGTCAGGCTACTATTGTTTCAGATGATCATATCACCTCTCCTTTCGGTCTTGTCATTCATACAAATGAATCTGTTCAAGTAGACGAGAAGGACCTTAGACTTGCTTTCTCAGACCTCTGGGAAGAGAAAAAGGCAGAGGCTCCTAAAAAATCCATCTGGAAAAAATGGTTTGGTTAATCCTTTCTCATATTTAATAAACGGCCAATATTAGTAGCTGTGTGCTCCAAATAGAGACTTGCATTTTTCAAACTATTCTCTAAAGGTTCACATTTCTCTAAAATGGAAAATGCTGCTTGTATATTTTCGAATGGTAGGGGAGGCAAATCCTCAGAAAGACTACCGCAAATAGCGATAACAGGAACTCCGTTAGGGGTTCTTTTTGCTACACCGATAGGAGCTTTCCCAGCGAAGCTTTGACTGTCCAGTCTGCCCTCTCCAACAATAACCAAGTCGGCATCTGAAACTTTCTTGTCAAAGTCTATCAAATCCAAGCAAGTATCAATCCCAGATACGATACAGGCCTGAGCAAAGGTACAGAGCCCAGCAGCAATGCCACCGCCGGCTCCTGCTCCTTTAAGAGACAGGGTGGAAGGTGAGAATTTTTCATAGAACTCCTGTATAGCCAGATCTACTGTCTCAAACAAAGCAGATTCCAAGCCCTTTTGTTTTCCAAATGTATAGGTTGCTCCTTGATGACCACATAAAGGGCTCACGACATCTGCTAAAATGCGGATTTTCACATCTTCAGGAATCCTATACAACTCACTGTCTGAAACTGACTCGAACTCAAGTAATGTCTGACCGCAAGCAGGCAATTCTTTTCCCTTCTTATCATAAAAACGATAACCTAAACCAGCAACAATGCCTATCCCACCGTCATTACTAGCCGTACCGCCAACTCCGATATAAATTTCTTTCATTCCTTGATCAATGAGATGGCGAATCAACTCTCCAATACCTCTGGTTTGGATGCGAAGAGGATTTCGTTTCTCCCGCGGAATCTTTCCAAGACCAACCAAGTCAGCAACTTCAAAGAGCGCTATTTGACCTTTTTGAAAGTAACGCATTGCTTCATTTATACCAAAAGGTCCCGTAACCTCTTGCCATTTTTCTTCGAGTTCAAGAGAATGTCGAATAGCATCTACAGTTCCTTCCCCACCATCGCCAACAGGACAGAGCAAACATTCTACATCCTCTATTGACTGTTCGAAGCCCCTTTTTATAGCTTGAGCGACCTCTTCTGCCGTCAAACTTTCTTTAAAAGAATCGGGTGCGATTACAATTTTCATAGTTCCCTCTCATTCTAAGAAATCAATCAAAGGCAAAACTTCTAAAAGATCCCTCGTATCTACATGACAAGCTATCTCAGCTTTTACGACCTCCTTGGCACAAAAGGCTATACCGTGACCTGCTGACTTTAACATCAAAAGGTCATTAGCTCCATCACCGATGGCAATCGTTCTTTCTTTGGAAAGTCCTAATTCCTTTCTCCAATTCTCAAGAGTAGCTTGTTTTACTTGACCTGTCACAATTTCACCAACTAGTCGACCTGTTAAAAAACCGTCTTTGACTTCCAACTGGTTGGCAGAGAAATAGGAGATACCAAGGGATTCTGCTAATCTCTCAACTATTGGTGCAAACCCACCAGAAACTAGACCGACTAGAATGTCCTTCTTTTGAAGTATGGAGATAAATTCTTGAGCATTCTTGGACAGATGAATGGATTTGAAGACAGTATCAAAGACCGAAACCGGAAGACCTTTTAACAAAGCCACTCTTGCTCGTAAGCTTGTTTCAAAATCCAGTTCACCTCGCATTGTCTGGCTTGTAATCTGCGAAATTTCGGCTTCGCAACCTGCTTCTCTTCCTAAAAGATCAATCACTTCTTCTGCTATTAGGGTGCCATCAACATCCATAACACAGAGCCCCATTACTTGAGTCATCACTTCTCCTCTTTTCTAAACAGCCCAAAAATCGTATGAAAGAATCATACGATTTTATCTATTAGTTGACTAAACTATAGTACAAGTCCAGGTAAGATTTGCAGGCTGTATCCCATGAGAAATCGCATTCCATAGCTTGTTTTTGTAGATTTCTCCAAACGTCCGGCTGGTACTTATAAACATCCAAGGCTGTTTGGAAACTCCAGTTAAGCCAGTAAGGTGTTAAATTGTCAAAGCTAAATCCAGTACCAGTTCCTTCGATCGGATTGAAGGATTGAACCGTATCACGCAATCCACCAACCTCATGAACCAATGGTAGAGTTCCATAGCGCATCGCCATCATTTGTGACAAGCCACATGGTTCAAAACGACTTGGCATGAGGAAGAGGTCACAAGCTGCGTAAATTTCTTGAGCGAGCTTGACATCAAAAGTGATATTTGCTGATAGCTTGTCTGGATAGACTTGCGCAAACCAAGAGAAGGAATGTTCAAAAGCCGGGTCCCCTGTTCCCAAAAGGACTATTTGAACGTCCTCCTGTAAGAAACGGTGTAAGCTTTCTACAACAACATCAAAACCTTTTTGGCGCGTCAAACGAGAGACAATCCCAACTAGAGGCACATCTGCTCGTACTGGTAGACCGACTCTCTCCTGCAATTTTGCCTTATTTTGCGCTTTTCCAGACAAATCTTCCTTATCAAAATGATAGTCTAAAAGTTGGTCTGTTTGAGGATTATAAAGATCTGCGTCAATACCATTGACAATACCTGAAACCTTACCTGACTCCATGCGAAGAATCTGGTCCAAACCGCAACCAAACTGACTGGTCATAATCTCATGTGCATAGCTAGGGGATACGGTTGAGACACGATCCGCGTATAGGATACCAGCCTTCATCCAGTTAAGGCAATCATTCCAGCGAAGGGTGCCATCAGCATAGCGTTCAAAGCCAACACCGAACAAATCCCATAACATTCCTTCAGAAAATTGACCTTGAAATTCCAAATTATGAATAGTTAAAACTGTTCTGATTCCTTGATATGCTTGAATCCAATGGTACTTTTCTTTTAACAAGAATGGAATCATTGCTGTATGGTAATCATGGACATGGAGAAGGTCAGGGATAAAGTCAATGCGTTCCATGGCTTCAAGAGCAGCCAGTTGGAAGAAGGCAAAGCGTTCACCATCGTCAAAATCCCCGTAAACATGACTGCGGAAGAAATAATATTGATTATCAATGAAGTAGAAGGTAACCCCATTCAAGACAGTTTTTTTAATACCACAGTACTGTCTACGCCATCCTACACTAACTTCAAAGTGGAGAACATCCTCTATCTGGTTCCCAAACTTAGCTTCTACCATATCATAGTAAGGCAAGAAAACTGCAACTTCGTGCCCCGCTTTTACAAGTGATTTAGGAAGTGCGCCAATGACATCGCCCAAACCACCTGTTTTTGAAAAGGGTGCTCCTTCTGCTGCTACAAATAAAATTTTCATGAATAAATATCCTCTGTTACTGTTTCACCCTTCTTAACTACAACTGGATGTTCTGCTGTTCCTCGAATGGTAACACCATCCGCAACTTCAACACCCTTGTCCAAGATAGCATATTCAACTTGGGCACCCTGGCCAATCACAACACGAGGGAATAAAATGCTGTCCTTCACTACACTATCTTTGTGAACATAAATGTTACGAGATAGAACTGACTGAACTACTTCGCCCTCAATGATACTACCAGAAGCAAACTGAGAATTACTTACTTTTGAAGTATTCGCGTAGTAGGTTGGTTCTTCATTCTTAACTTTTGTATAAATCTTTTGATTTGGTGAGAAAAGAGAGTAGAATTTTTTAGATTCAAGCATATCGATGTTTGCTTGATAATAGGACTGAACAGAATGAATGTTCGCTAAGTAGCCTGTGTATTCGTAAGCAAAAGCTCCTTCTTTTGCAGCTAAATCACGAAGAACATAGCGTAACTTTTCAGGATATTCTTTCTGAGCCTCTTCTTCAAGTCGTTCAATCAACCAAGGAGTATCCACAACAAAGATATCTGTAGACATGTTGAAGAGTTCATCCGTAGATTTGTTATCAAAGAGTTTGTGCGAACGAACATGGTCAGTTTCATCAATTTCTAAGATAGCATTCACATCTGAAATGTCTTTCTTCGGAAGTTTCTTATATACAACTGTGATCGGACCTTTCGTTGTATTGTGTAAGTGGAAGACTTGATTCAAGTCAATATTCACCAGCACATCGCAGTTAATCGAAACGGTTTGGTTTGAACCTGAACGTTTCAAGTAGGTAAGAAGCTGTTGGTAATACTCTTTTCCAACCGTACTGCTTTCAACACGAGTATTGTAAATTCCTAGATAGTAGTGACTTAGAAGGGTGGACAAGCCCCACTCACGACCTGAACGGATATGGTCGAATACAGAGCTGATATTATCTTGTTGGAAAATACCAAAGATACTACGAACACCTGCATTTGCAAGACTGGAAAGGGGGAAGTCAATCAAACGGTATTTTCCACCGAAAGGTAAGCTAGCTACCGGACGGTGTTCTGTTAACGTTGACATATCATGAAAACCAACTGTGTTTCCTAAAATGGCTGAATATTTATCAATCTTCATCTGTTGCTACCCCCACTACTTCATTGTATCCTACTACTTGTACTTCGTCAGTTCCGTCAATCTCTACGCCGTCTGCAATAATGGCACCTTCACCAATAATAGCACGAGTAATCTTTGCTCCATGACCAATAATAGCCCCGCTCATGATGACAGAATCAACGACCTCAGCACCTTCACGTACTTGTGCTTCTGTTGATAGAATCGAACGTTTAACAGTGCCATCTACAAAACAGCCATCCACGACCAATGAATCTTCAACGTGTGCATGCGCACCAAAGTAGTTTGGTGGTGAAATCAAGTTTCTAGAGTAAATTTTCCACTGACGATTGCGACTATCCAATGCGTTTTCTGGCGAAATGTACTCCATATTGGCTTCCCAAAGTGACTCAATCGTACCTACATCTTTCCAGTAGCCATTAAATTCATAAGCATATACACTTTCACCAGACTCGAGATAGTTAGGGATAACGTTCTTCCCAAAGTCTGACATATCCACATTGCTCTTTTCAGCAGCAACAAGCATATTGCGAAGTCGTTTCCAGTCAAAAATATAAATCCCCATAGAAGCCTTTGTAGACTTAGGTTGCGCAGGTTTTTCTTCGAATTCAACGATACGGTTATTGGCATCTGTATTCATGATACCAAAACGGCTAGCTTCTTTGAGAGGTACGTCTAGGACAGCTACTGTCAAACTGGCATTGTTATCTTTATGTGACTGAAGCATATCATCGTAGTCCATCTTGTAGATGTGGTCACCAGAAAGAATCAAAACATACTCAGGATTAACACTGTCGATGTAGTCAATGTTTTGGTAGATAGCGTGACTAGTCCCTTCAAACCAACGGTTTCCTTCGCTGGCTGAATAAGGTTGTAAAATAGAGACACCTGAATTGATACCATCCAATCCCCAGCTAGAGCCATTTCCGATATGGTTGTTCAAAGCGAGAGGTTGGTACTGAGTAATCACACCAACATTATGGATTCCAGAGTTTGCACAGTTGGAAAGAGCAAAGTCAATGATACGGTAGCGCCCACCGAATTGCACTGCCGGTTTGGCAATGCTTTGAGTGAGTTTTCCGAGACGTGTTCCTTGCCCACCCGCAAGGATCAAAGCTAGCATTTCATTCTTCATTTTCTACTCCTTTATAAAGACATGTGAACGTTAAAATCGAAAGAAGGTCGGAAGTCAAACTTTTTATAAAAATAATAGGAAATCCATTTCTCTTGTGTTTCAAGTCCAATACAAGTACATCCGTTTTTAAAATCTAAAAAATTTTAATCAACAGCCCATTATTCTTTTTTCTTAGCTGGTTTCAAACGACGCTTGATCTTCCAGATGCTTGCTCCCATGGCAGGCAAGGTAAAGGTCAAAGTCTGCTCATAATCTTTCCATAAGCCTTCTTGAGTCTGAATTGTTTGATTGTGCTCTTTCCACACACCTCCCCATTCTTCTAGTTCTGTATTCCAAACTTCTTCGTAAATACCTGCAACAGGTAAACCAATCGTAAATTCCTTACGTTCAACTGGAGCCATATTAAAGACACAGACTAATATTTCGTCCTTCTTGCCCTTACGAATAAAGGAAAGGACACTCTGATCTCTATTATCAGCATCGATAATCTCGATGCCATCATAACTGGTATCAATTTCCCACAGACAGCGATGGTCTTTATAGAATTGATTCAGTTGTGAAGTGAAATGCTTCATCTTGGCATTCATCGGATCTTCTAGATTAGACCATTCTAACTGCTCCTCAGACTTCCATTCTAGGAATTGCCCGTACTCACTACCCATGAACAAGAGTTTCTTACCTGGATGACAAATTTGATAGGTGTAGAGATTGCGCAGACCAGCGAACTGATTGTAGCGATCTCCCCACATCTTATGCATCATACTCTTCTTACCATGAACTACCTCATCATGTGAGAAAGGTAAGAGATAGTTTTCATTGAAGACATACATAAAGCTGAAGGTCACAAGATTAAAGTCATACTTACGATAAATCGGATCTTCCTCGTAGAAACGGAGAATGTCGTTCATCCAGCCCATGTTCCATTTATAGTCAAATCCAAGGCCGCCCATTTCTTTCATACCAGTAATCTTTGTCGCTGATGAACTTTCTTCTGCAATCATCATGATATCTGGATGAGCTAGCTTAACAACTGTATTCAAACGTTGAAGGAAATAATAACCCTCATAGTTAAGGTTTCCACCGTCTTTGTTTGGAGTCCAAGGAGCATTATCATAATCTAGATACAGCATATTGCTCACTGCATCGACCCGAATACCATCTAAGTGGTAAAAATCAATCCAAAATTTAATACTTGAAATCAAGAAAGACTGGACCTCATTTTTTCCGAGGTCAAAATTCAGAGCACCCCAACCATAGTTATGAGCCTTGTTGTGATCTTGGTATTCAAAAGTTGGTGTACCGTCATAATATGCCAAGGCATCATCATTAATGGTGAAATGACCTGGAACCCAGTCTACGATAACACCGATATTATTTATATGACACTCTTCAACGAAATCTTGGAATTCCTCAGGTCTGCCATAGGAATGTTCAAAAGCAAAGTAACCCATAAGCTGATAGCCCCAGCTCAATCCAAGTGGGTGTGCCATTAAAGGCATGAACTCAATATGTGTATAGTTCATCTCAACTAAGTATGGAATCAACTCGTCTTTCAGTTGAGAAAAAGTATAGGGACTACCGTCTGGATTTCGCTTCCAAGATCCTGCGTGAGCCTCGTATATATTAACTGGTCTCTCGAAAAATCCCAAACGTTTGCGACGTGCTAGCCAAAGACCATCTTTCCATTTCTTTTCACGGATATTGGTCAGAACTGCTCCTGTGCCCGGTCTAGCTTCAAAATAAACTGCCAACGGGTCAATCTTCATAATCTGGTGACCATTTGCACGCGTGATATGATATTTATAAATCTGACCTTCCTGAGCCTGACTAGTAAAGACTTCCCAAACACCTGCTTCATTACGAACCATAGGAATTTGATTCTCAACCCAATTAGTAAAATCCCCAACTAGATGAACTGCTTGTGCATTTGGTGCCCAAACCCTAAAGGTATAGCCTATTTCTCCGTTTTTCTCCTCTCTATGCGCTCCTAAATAATGCTGGAGGTGAAAGTTCTCACCTGTAGTAAAGGTTCTTAATGCTTCTTGATTATTCATTCAATCCCCTTTCTTTTGTAAGCGTTTTCTATAATTCTATTATACACTCTTTTAAGATAACTTTCAAGTAATTTACGAAGGAAATCATATTTTTTTATGAAAGTCTTCAAAAAATTATCTAGCATTTTAAAAAAGATATCCTGAAAATAGAATACGAAACAATTTCCATATATTTTTTTATTATAATACCAAAATATTCGTTTTTTATCAATTTTAAACTGTATTTTTTTGAAAAAAATAAAATCAGGAAGTCGTTTTCCTGATTTTATAAATTATTTCACATCAAAAACAATGGATTTAACATTTGTCATCGCTTCAATACTATATTTAATTCCTTGCACTCCTGCACCAGAACCTTTTACACCAAGAAATGGGAAATTATCTGGTCCACGTTGTGTTTTATTATTAATATGAACGGTTCCCACTTCAAGTTTTTCAGCGATTTCAAACGCCTTCTTAAAGTCATTTGTAAAGACTGAAGATTGAAGACCGAACTCTGATTCATTAGCAATTTCTAGTGCTTCGTTGGCATCTGCAACTCGGATAATTGGGAGAACTGGTCCAAATGGTTCTTCCCAGGCTAATTTCATGTCTCTTGTGACATAATCAAAAAGTCCTGGCCAAATGAGATTATTCTCACGTTTGATTGGGCTGAGCGCTTTGGCTCCTTTTTCCTGAGCATCTTCAATCAATCCCCAGATGAAATCAGCTGAAGCATTGTCAATAACAGGTGTGATATCTGCATTGTCAAATGGATCACCGACAGTTAGCTTAGCAACTTCAGCCTGGAGCAATTCAGCCAATCTGTCTGCTACGCTTTCCACAACCAAAACACGTTTGATAGCGGTACAACGCTGACCAGAGTAGCTAAAGGCACCACCTACGATCTGCTTAGCTGCATTTTCTAAATCTGCATCTTCTAAGACAATTGCTGCATCTTTTCCACCAAGTTCAAGCATAATTGGGCGCATACCAGCTAAACGACCAATACGTTCCCCAATCGGTGTTGAACCTGTAAAGTTAATGAAGTTCACTTCCTTGTGTTCGATGATGTAGTCTCCAATTTCAGAACCACGTCCAGTGATGGTGTTGAAGACACCTGCTGGGATTCCGGCTTCGTCAAATGCTTTAGCCAACAAGAGACCAGAAATAGATCCTTGTGTTGGTGGTTTAAACATAACGACATTTCCTGCAATCAAGGCCGGAGCAATCTTGGATCCAGAAAGGTTGACTGGGTAGTTAAATGGTGCGATAGCTAACACCACTCCAACTGGCTCACGACGAACAACGGCTAGTTTATTTTTACTTGCAACTTCAAAACCGCCACCTTCCATTGCTTGTCCAGTGATACGGAGACCTTCCTCAGCAGCAAAACGAATCAATTCTGCTGTACGTACTACTTCTCCAATGGCTGCTTTAATCCCTTTTGCAACCTCTTTGGCAAGAATGGTACCAATTTTTTCTTTATCACGTTCCAAAATGTCTGCTGTCTTATGTAAATAGGCTGCACGCTCAACTGGTGCTAAATCACGCCATGCTGGGAGAGCTGCACGCGCTGCTTTCATAGCCTCATCTACTTCAGCCTGACTCATTGCGGGTACTGTTCCCAGCTTTTCCTGATTGATGGGAGAATAAATGGTAATTTCATTCTCTGATGATTTCCATTTTCCATTCACTAAATTCTGATAATGTGTCAAATTCTCTTCCTCCTGAAAATGATTAAAACTTATTTTATCAAATTTTCAGAAAATTACAACCCCTTTTTGGAAAATATTGATATTTTTTTCACAAACTTGATTCTTCAAATTATTTGAAATTTATTCCTATTAGATATTGGTTTTTCAATAAAAATCAAAAAAGGTCTAGATTTAACTAAACCTTTTTGTAGCATTTACTATGAAAGTACCTTCAAGACTGCAACGCTGATATCATCAATCACATTAGACTCTTTTGAACGACTATTGGACACCAGCATTTCAAGATTTCCCGCATTTTCAAAGTAGAAGGAAGTTCCTTTAGCGTTGAATACCACCAATAAGTGCTCTGATCCACCGTGAATTTCGTAAACAATCCACCCACTATTTTCAGCAGCTGTATGGACAAAGACATGACGATAAACTTCTTCGTATGTAGGATAAGAGAAAGCACGTGTTTGTGTTTTTAGGCGAATAATCTGGCGAATAAAGTCAATGCTCTCTTGTCTCTCATTGATTAAATCCCAGTTGATCTGGTTGACACTATCTGGAGCATTGTAACTATTCATGGCCCGTTCTCTATCTGCCGCAGTCAGCTCGCCATTTTCTCCAGTAGCAAGGAGTTTGGTGCGTCCAAATTCTTGACCCAGCTCTATAAAGGACATCCCTTGCATAAGAATGCTCATCGCTGTTGCTGTCTCAACCTGTCGCATAATCTTATCTGAACTGTGATCTGGATGAAGGGTTACCAACAAATCATGCAAGTTGTAATTATCATGGGCTTCCACGTAGTTAAGAACTTGGTTTGGACTAAGATATGAACCCAACTCTCGGCTACCAAGAATAGCTTTGGCTACAATCGGTTCTGTAGCTGCACCACTAACAAATCCTGCCTTGATTGTGCCATAAACTTCTCCTCCTTTGATGGCATCACGCTGATCATCATTGAAGAATCCAATATTTGGCATCTGGTAGGCATTGTCCTTCTTGGCCTTATCATAAGGTGCAAGACCAGTCCCCATATCCCAACCTTCTCCATAGGTGATAATACGGGGATCAACCTCATCTAATGCCCAACGAATTGCCTGCATAGTTTTAACATCGTGAATTCCCATCAAGTCGAAACGGAATCCGTCAATATTGTATTCTTTCACCCAATAAAGGAGTGAGTCAATCATATACTTGCGGTACATTTCGTGTTCGCTTGCGGTTTCATTTCCAACACCTGTGCCGTTTTGGAAGGTTCCATCTGGATTCATACGATAGTAATAATCAGGAACAGTTGTTTGGAAAGGTGCATCAACCGTTGAGAAGGTATGGTTATAAACAACATCCATAATGACACCGATTCCCGCATCATGATATGCCTGAATCATGGTCTTGAGGTCTCGAATAACCTGTCCAGGATCATTTGGGTTACTAGAGAAACTTGGTTCTGGGGCATTGTAGTTTTGAGGGTCATAACCCCAGTTATAGGTTACATTTCCGTCCTCGTCGTATTCCTTATGACGATCAAAGATTGGTTGGAGCTGAACATAATTACAGCCGAGTTCTTTGATATAGTCAAAGGCTGTTGCTTGCCCATACTGGTTAACCGTTCCAGTATGGGCAGCCCCAAGGAAGGTCCCTCGAAGGTTTTCTGGAACCCCAGATGTCGGCGATTTTGTAAAATCACGAATGTGCATCTCACAGATAACGGCTTTACATGGATTTTCCAAACGCCAAGGAGCGTCTGTCCCATGTTTGACTTTAAATCCTTCTACCTGTCTATCTTGCTGAGAGAGAATTACGGAACGTTTCCCGTCAGGACTTGTAGCGATAGTGTATGGGTCTCGTGTCAAAGTCTGGTGGTGCGGAAACTCAATCTGATACTGATAGGCTTTACCTGCAAGATTTTCATCCAGGTCTACACTCCAAACACCAATGGTATTGTACTTATGGCTGTATGAATAGCTATTCCCACGCTCAAGGTTAAAGGTTTTCCAAATCGGCGCGTCGTTACTTGTATTTTCATAAACGACCACTTGAACAGCTGTAGCGGTTGGAGCCCAGAGTTTAAAGCTTGTCTGGTAGTCTGAGATACTGTAACCTAACTCTCCTTGATATCCCCAATGATGATCGAAACTTTCACTGTGAAAAGCTTTATCAAAAGCAAACGGATTTCGATCTATATAGTAAGGACTTGCAATGGCAGGATTTTCAGAATAATAAACCGTCTCATCACCATCTAAGATCCAAACCTCAGTCAACAGTGGGTAATAGTTAAACCGTAGAAGATAGTCTTTTGTCTTACCATCTATTTCAGCAGAAAAGGTCAAAGTATCAAGCCTTTCTGCACTTGTGACTGTAAAGGAGAATTTTGCTCCAAAATAGTCATTTTCATAATACAAATTTTCTTTAATATCTGCCTGTTTTCTACTGAATGAACAAGCATCATAATCCCCATTTTTTCGGTGAAAATGGATGACTACTGGGTATCTATACATTTCTTTTCCTAATTCCTAATTTCAATTTTTAAGTCATGCTGAAGAATTTAACGGGAATTTCAGCACTATAGAGAATAGTTTTAATAGATATAAAAACACATCAGAAGAGATAGTTCCAGACTATCTAACATCTAGTTTTCAACTATTCTTTACAAACTTTCTAGCCAAGCTTCATCTCTAACTTCGATACCAAGTTCTTGCGCTTTTTGGAGCTTGCTTCCTGCATCTGCTCCTGCTACGACAAGATTCGTTTTCTTGGAAACACTGCCTGTGACTTTGGCACCCAGACTTTCGAGTTTATTTTTGGCTTCAGAACGTGTGAGGCGTTCCAATTTCCCCGTGAGTACAACGGTCAAACCTGACAAGGCCGCATCTGCCACTAGTGTCTGTCCTTTGTAGTCCAGATTGACTCCAGCTTCTTTCAACTCGTCTAAGAGAATCTTTGATCCTTCTGTAGCAAAATAAGTCTGAAGGCTTTGAGCAATCACACTACCCAAGCTTTCAATACTTGCTACTTCCTCAGGATCAGCTTGGGCTAGATTTTCAATAGAGTGGAAATGTTGGAGCAAGAGTTGGCTAGCCTTGCTTCCGACATGGCGAATTCCCAGACCAAACAAGAGCTTTTCAGCAGAGTTTTCCTTGGATGCTTGAATGGCCTGATACAGTTTAGAAGCAGACTTTTCCTTGACACCTTCTAAAAGGAGGAAATCTTCTTCTTTCAAACGGTAAATATCTGCCACATCTTTGACTAAATTGGCAGCAAAAAGCTTTTCAACAATAGATGGACCAAGTCCTGTAATATTCATGGCATCTCGAGAGGCAAAGTGAATCAAACTTCCCATGATTTGTGCTGGACAATCAGGGTTAACACAACGGAGGGCCACTTCATCTTCAAAGTGAAGCAGGTGACTGTCACAACTTGGACAATTAGTCGGAATATCTAGTTTTTCTTCAGAAACACGCTTGGACTCTACTACACGCAAAACTGCAGGGATGATATCTCCAGACTTATAAATGATAACCGTATCGTCTTTTCGGATATCCTTTTCAGCAATATAATCTACATTGTGCAGTGTTGCACGGCTAACAGTTGTCCCAGCAAGCTGAACAGGTGTTAGATTGGCAGTCGGGGTCACAACACCCGTACGACCTACTGTCCAGTCAACTGAAAGGAGTTGAGCTTCTTTTTCCTCAGCAGGAAATTTATAAGCGATTGCCCACTTGGGCGCTTTAACAGTAAAGCCGAGTTCTTCTTGACCTGCTAAGTCATTGACCTTGATGACCACTCCATCAATATCGTAAGGCAGTTTATCCCGTTCTTGTCCTACTTCTTGGATAAAATCCCATATCTCATCTATACTTTCAGCCAAGATTCGCTTTGGATTAACTACAAAGCCAAGCTGTCCAAGATGCTCCAAGACCTTTTCTTGGCTATCACGAGTTGAAGGGCTGGCTTCTTGATAGAGGAAAGTCGCAAGATTACGCTTGGCCACTACTGCTGTATCCAGCTGACGTAAGGTGCCTGCTGCCGCGTTACGAGGATTAGCAAATTCAGGCTCTCCATTTTCTTGGCGGGCTTGGTTGACCAGATCAAAGGAAGCGCGTGGCATGTAACACTCTCCACGAACAGTGATATCAAGTTCTTCTGGCAAGGTCAAAGGAATGTCCTTGACACGCTTGAGGTTTTCGGTGATATTTTCACCAACAGAACCATCCCCACGTGTCGCACCGACTACCAAAATTCCCTTTTCATACGTAAGCGAGATAGACAAACCATCGATTTTCAGCTCGCAAATATAGGTCGGGTGGGGTAATTCCTTTCGCACACGCGCATCAAAAGCTTCTAACTCTTCACGTGAAAAAGCATCCTGCAAACTGTATAGAGGATACTGATGACTGTATTTTTCAAAACCATCTAAAACCTTACCACCAACACGATGGGTCGGACTGTCCGCTAAAACTTGATCTGGATAGGCAGCTTCCAATTCGACCAACTCTCGGTAGAGACGATCATACTCGCTATCTGAAACCGAGGGATTGTCACTCGTATAGTACTCGGTCGCATAGCGGTTGAGTAAGGCAACTAACTCATTCATTCTTTCATTCATAATCCCATTTTACCACAAAGCAAGCCCTCCTCACAATAGAGAAGGACTGAAAAATGGTTTGTAGTGTAATATTTTCTTAAAAAGAGAAATTATAACTCTTTTTTAAAACGACTTCGCACATAAACGAGGGATAAACAAGACAGGATGATAACACCGCTTCCAATTATCAGAAAAGAAGAGAGATGGACACTTGGTAGCACCGTCATAAAGCCTTTTGCAATCGGCATAAATAGGATGGCTAAGGTAAAAATGGTGCTTAGCACTCTCCCCAAGTATTCCCCCTCAACCTTGGTTTGCACCTGAGTAAAAAAGTGAATATTAAAAATCGTCATAAACAGTTCACAAACTAAATTTCCAGAAAAGGAAAGAAAAGTTGGCAGTGGTAACCCCATCATAAAAACTCCAACTCCAGTCAAAGCCAATAGAATCAAAAGATTATAGACACTTGCCTTTATTTTACTAGCTAGAAGAGCTCCGATAATCGAACCAATAGCGCCCATAGTCAAAATACTTGCATAAGCTCCTTCTACCCCGTAAAGCCGTTCTGAAAAAGGGAGGAGAAATTCAAAAGCTGCAAAAAAGAAATTAACACTGGAAGCCACTAACAAAAGGAAAAAGATCTCTTGCTGGCGCCAAATATAGCCAAGTCCTTCCTTCATATCAGAAAAAATATTTTTCCAGCTGAAAGTCTTTTTCTCTTGTAACTGATTCTCATTTTTGGGAAGAAAAGCTACTAATGTAAATGCGATGAAAAAACTAATGGCATCTAAAACGAGCGTCATATGGAGACTGGCAAATTGTAAAACGAGGAAAGAAAGTACAGGGGAGCTAACGCCTACAACCTGCAAAACGAGCTCTAAGCGAGCATTATAGGTCACAATCTCGTCTTTCTCTACAACCTCAGTTATAATAGCTTTATTGGCTGTACGAGAGAATGCAAAGGCAACTGCCTGAACAATATTGGCAAAAATCAAGGCAGCAATCATCAAGCTATCATTTCTGATGAAAGAAATAGCTAAACAGAGAATACCACAAACCAGGTCTGTCGTCATCAAAATTTTGCGACGCGAAAAGCGGTCTGAAATCACTCCGCCAAAGGGATTGACCAGAATCGATGTAACCAACTCAGAAATTTGATAAATCCCAAGAACAGTCTGTCCTATCGTTCCCATTGATGCCAACCAAACACTGTTTCCATAATCATAGAGCATATTTCCTATCTTATTAATAGCCCCACGACTAATCAACTGGATTGCATGTCGATTCATATAAAAAGCTCCTCTCAAATTTTGAAACTATTGTATCAAAACTGAAAGGAGTCTCTTTATTTTTCCCTTATTTGGGAAATTTAAGGATTTACAAATTTTTCATAATGTTCCTGATAGTAAGCCACTTGCTCTGGAAGTCCAAGCACATCAAAAATATGCATAGCTTCCTGCATCTGACTACAACCTTCTGCTTTCAAGTCTCTCTGGTATTGGGCAAAACCTTTGAGATAATGGAAGATATTGCGCTCATAAAGCTTGATACTATTTCCAATCAACTTCTCCACATAGCCCTCAAAATATTCCGCATCCGCAAAGGAACGGTTTTCCAAACAATGCTGGTAACAGTTAAGAGATAAAATCAAAACGAGTTTACGATGCCGACCAATTTCCTTGTAGTAGTCTTCCCGCTCCATGACTTCTCTGCCAATCCGAGCTACATAGTCCACATTGTAGAAAGTATAGAGATTCCCGAAAAGAATCAACTCATACATGGTCCATTCTTCTGTTTGAAAAAGATAATCTGCTACTTTTTCCAAATCACTCTGACTCATCGTGTAACGAGCATCTCTTTGACAAATCAGCCCCTGTAACAAAATCCAATTCAGCTCAAAATAGAGGGGATTGGTCGAACTCTTTGCTTTCTCAAGCTGTTCCTTTTGAAGCTTTTGAAAACCTGCAATATCATTTGAATAGTAAAGCGGAATAATCTGTGCCATCAAGGCAACATGTTCATGATTTTGAAAATCCCTAGCCTTGTCCATGAAATTTTCAATAGTAACATGAATATTATCCAAAATCTCAAAGAAACGGGAAACTGCTAAATCAGACTCCCCAAGCTCGAAGCGAGATAATTGAGAGGTTGAACATGATTCACCTGCCGCCTCTTTCAAGGAGTACTTCCCACTTGTTCGAAATTCACGAAATATCTTTCCAAGATGTTCCATTTCTTACACCTGCTCTGATAATTCTTCCCACTTAAGCATGGCTTCTTCCTGACGATGGCTCATTTTGTCCAGTTCAGCCTGCAATTCCATGAGCTTTTCAGCATCATTGGTTTCCAGCATTTGTTCAGAAATGGCTTGACTTTGACTTTCTAACTCTTCGATTTCAGCTTCTAAACTTTCGATTTGTCGCATGAGCTTACGGGCTTCTTTCTGACTTTCTTTCTGGGCCTGATAGTCATTAGCTGGGCTTGTTTCTTTTGCTTGATTACTAGTTGAAGCTTCTTCTGTCTGAGTCATTTCTACTTCTGCTTTCTTTTCAACATAGTAGTCATAATCCCCAATGTAGAGGGTTGAACCACTCTCAGACAATTCCAGTACATGAGTGGCTACACGATTGATAAAGTAACGGTCGTGGCTGACAAAAAGAAGGGTTCCGTCAAAGTCAATCAGGGCATTTTCTAACACTTCCTTGCTATCAATATCCAAGTGGTTGGTTGGCTCGTCAAGGATCAGGAAGTTGTTGTTTTCCATAGACAACTTAGCCAAAAGTAAACGAGCTTTCTCGCCACCTGACAGCATGCCAACTGATTTTTTAACATCATCTCCTGAGAAAAGGAAGGCACCAAGACGGTTGCGGATTTCAACTTCTGGTGTCAGTTTAAAATCATCCCAAAGTTCATCTAGAACAGTATTACTTGGTGTTAGCTTACTTTGAGTCTGATCATAGTATCCAACCTCAACATTGGCACCAAAACGCTTCTCTCCTTTGATAAAGGGAATCTGATCCACAATAGACTTGATAAAGGTTGACTTCCCGATGCCGTTTGGTCCAACGATGGCAACAGCATTCATTTTACGAAGGTCCAGATTGATTGGCTCAGAGAGTATTTCTCCATCATAACCAATGGCTGCATTTTCAACTGTTAGGACAACATTACCAGATGTTTTTTCAGCCTGGAAGGTCATATTAGCTGATTTCTTCCCAGATTCAGGCTTATCCAAGCGCTCCATTTTTTCGAGTTGTTTGCGCCGAGATTGGGCACGTTTGGTTGTCGAAGCTCGTACTAAATTGCGATTGACAAAGTCTTCCAGAGCAGCGATTTCCTTTTGTTGCTTTTCATAGTTTTTTGCCTCAGTAGCTAGCTTTTGCTCCTTTAACTCAACAAAGCGAGAGTAATTACCTACATAACGATCTAAGGAATGCTTGGTCAAATCGAGTGTAACCGTCGCAACCTTATCCAAAAAGTAACGGTCGTGACTGACAATAATGAGTGCACCACTATAATTTACTAGGTAATTTTCCAACCAGGCAATGGTTTCGATATCCAAGTGGTTGGTTGGCTCGTCCAAGACCAAGAGATTGGGCTTTTCAAGGAGCATTTTAGCCAGTGCCAGACGAGTATTTTGACCACCTGAAAGCTCAGCAATTTTCGTCTGCCACATAGATTCATCAAACTTGAAACCATTTAAGATAGCGCGGATATCAGCTTCGTAGGTAAAGCCACCAGCCTGGCGGAAATTCTCTGATAAACGATCATAATCCGCCATCAGTTTATCCAAATCCTCACCAGACTTTTCACCCATCTCCAACTCCATCTGACGCAGTTGTTTCTCCGTACGGCGTAGATCATCAAAGACATGAAGCATTTCATTATAAATGGTATTTTCAGACTCAAAACGACTATCTTGGGCTAGGTAAGACAGAGAAACATCTTTTTTCTTATTGATTTCTCCACTAGTTGGCTCCTCTTCTCCAACCAAAATCTTCAAAAGTGTGGACTTACCAGCACCATTTTTCCCAACAAGAGCAATTCGGTCTCGTTCATCTACCTGCAGGTTGATATTATCAAACAAAAGCTCGCCTGCAAAAGAACGTTCAATTTTATTGGCTTGTAAAATAATCATATCCCTATTTTACTATCTTTTTCTCTTTTGCACAATTGCAACGAAAAAAGTTCGAGTCAAACACTCGAACCTTTCATCTTAGTATCCAATGCCTCCACGGAATGTGCGAGCCATATCTTTCAATTCATAGTTCTTAGACGAGGTATCAATGGTCCATTTTCCATCTTTTTTCGTCATTTTAATTTCATAACCCTCTTTTTTCATGTTATCACTAGTGTCTAGAGGAGTTGAATCAAATTGACTTGGAGCATTTTCTAAAATGTATTTTTCGCCAGCTTTCATAGCTTCTGAGTAGTTGCTATATTTACCTTTGTTTTCTTCGTAGAACTTACGGCTCAATTCATAGACATTCAAGTTATCCAAGTCAATTGTTTCTGGTCTAACATAAACAACAGCATAGTCTGGCAAATATGTCTTCACCTTGTAATCAACTTTTGCTCTCTTAGCGTTTGCTTTGATGTAGGCATCTGCGAATGTTCTAAGTTCTGAATCAGACGGTTTGTAGTTATAGAAGCCTTTTCCGAATGATTCTGTAAATTTCTTGATAAACTCTTCTTTATCAGCTTTCGCATCGTTTGTGAATTCAGCACTATTATCAGAAGATTTTTTATCATCAGCAAGCGCAACAACTTGCGATTTGTTATCAGTAGCACTCAAGTTCGTTCCGCCACCAGAACTTTCCCCATTAAGGTAAACAGCATCGACATATTTTTTCATTACATCTTTTGCTTCATCAATATTGTCTTCATACTGACTTGGGTCCACCTTAATCGCTACATCGTTATTCTTTTTAGAATTTTCTTTGATGTCATCGTAAAAGCTAGGTGCAAAGTGGAGTTCATACTTAGCATTCTTATCGACTTCATACACTACATAACCAGCAACACTCTTTCCTTTAGAAAGACTGTCTCCATATGACATAAATTTAGTTTTACTGTCGCTTTCGTAAATTTGAATTGGTTGTAATTTTTCATCTTTTTCATTATAAAGCGTAATATCTTGGCTAGTAAAACTAAACTGTTTATCACGATTATTCTTGATTTCGACTTGAAGAGCAAGGTACGTTGATGATGAATCCTCATCTTTAGGCAATACATACATGCCGTCTTTTACAGAAACTTCAAAGTTAGAGTTTGAAGCTGTACCATTGTCGCTTGCTTTTTTTTGAGCTCCACAGGCAACCAGTGCTAAAGCTGATAAAAGCAAAGCAGAATGCTTAAGAATTTTTTTCATAATGGATTCTCCTTTAATGATTTACTATATTTTACCATACACACAATAAAATTCAAAACAGAAACCAGAATTTTTCAAAATATCTTAAATTTATAGAGTTTTACATTAAATTTTTCTATCTGTTCATTTGATACATTAAAGGATTCTTTATAAAAAGAACAGAATATAACAATATTGACGATTTACTTTATTCAAAAATTCCACAAAAATACTATAACTTTTAATATTTTAAAAAATTGGATAATTGGTTTTCATCCCTAACTTAGTATAAGTTAGCATGGTACCCACCATTTTCCCGCTAAAGTGCATAAGTAAATTTCCTACATTTTAAGTTATGCTAACGTTTTACTAAAATGTCAAATCGTGATATAATGAAGGCGATTAAAGCAAATAAACAAAGGAGACACTCTATGACTTACCAAGAAAATTATCAAAAATGGGTCGATTTTGCTGACCTTCCAGACTACCTTCGCCAAGACTTAAAAAATATGGACGAAAAGACAAAGGAAGATGCCTTTTATACCAATCTTGAATTTGGTACTGCTGGTATGCGTGGTTTGATCGGTGCTGGTACAAACCGCATCAACATCTACGTTGTTCGTCAAGCAACTGAAGGTTTGGCTCGTTTGATTGAGTCAAAAGGTGGAAATGAAAAAGAACGCGGTGTGGCAATTGCCTACGATAGCCGTCACTTCTCACCAGAATTTGCCTTTGAATCTGCTGCAGTTCTAGCAAAACATGGTATCAAATCTTACGTATTTGAAAGCCTTCGTCCAACTCCAGAACTGTCATTTGCAGTTCGTCACCTCAACTGCTTTGCGGGTATCATGATTACTGCTAGCCACAACCCAGCTCCGTTCAATGGATACAAGGTTTACGGTGAAGACGGCGGTCAAATGCCTCCACACGATGCAGACGCTTTGACAACTTACATCCGTTCGATTGAAAATCCATTTGCTGTTGAAGTTGCTGATGTTGAAGCTGAAAAAGCTTCTGGCTTAATTGAAGTCATTGGCGAAGCTGTCGATGTGGAATACCTTAAAGAAGTCAAAGACGTAAACATCAACCCAGCCTTGATCGAAGAATTTGGTAAAGACATGAAAATTGTCTACACACCACTTCATGGTACGGGTGAAATGTTGGCTCGTCGTGCTCTTGCTCAAGCAGGATTTGACTCTGTTCAGGTTGTTGAAGCACAAGCAACTCCAGACCCTGACTTCTCAACCGTAAAATCTCCAAACCCAGAAAGCCAAGCAGCCTTTGCCCTTGCTGAAGAACTTGGTCGTCAAGTTGGTGCAGACGTTCTTGTGGCAACTGACCCTGACGCTGACCGTGTTGGTGTTGAAGTTCTTCAAAAAGATGGTAGCTACCTTAACCTTTCAGGTAACCAAATCGGTGCTATCATGGCTAAATACATCTTGGAAGCTCACAAAAATGCTGGTACTCTTCCTGAAAATGCAGCTCTCTGCAAGTCTATCGTATCAACTGACTTGGTAACGAAGATTGCTGAAAGCTACGGCGCAACCATGTTCAACGTTTTGACTGGTTTCAAATTTATCGCAGAGAAAATCCAAGAATTCGAAGAAAAACACAATCACACTTACATGATGGGATTTGAAGAAAGCTTCGGTTACTTGATCAAACCATTCGTACGTGATAAAGACGCAATCCAAGCCGTTCTTGTCGTTGCTGAGCTTGCTGCCTACTACCGTTCACGTGGTTTGACACTTGCTGATGGTATCGAAGAAATCTACAAAGAATACGGATACTACGCTGAAAAGACTATCTCTGTTACTCTTTCTGGTGTTGATGGTGCAGAACAAATCAAATCGATTATGGCTAAATTCCGTAACAATGCTCCGAAAGAATGGAACGCAACAACTATCACTGTCGTAGAAGACTTCAAGGCTCAAACTGCTACTGCTGCTGACGGTACTGTTACAAACTTGACAACTCCTCCAAGTGATGTTTTGAAATACACACTTGCTGACGGTTCATGGATTGCAGTTCGCCCTTCAGGTACAGAACCAAAAATCAAGTTCTACATTGCTGTTGTGGGTGAAAGTAATGAAGATTCACAAGCTAAGATTGCCAACATCGAAGCAGAAATCAATGCGTTTGTAAAATAAAAATCTATAAAAGATGAGACCAACCAATCTCATCTTTTTTTCGTATCAAATCTAAGCATTTTTAGAAACTTTATGGCATACTAGACTTATCAATGAAAGCGAGGTAATCTCATGGAACAATTTTTAGAAAACATTAAAGACCTTGAAGTCACTACAGTTGCGCGTGCACAAGAAGCACTCGATAATAAAGAAACAGCAACCTTCTTTATTGGTCGTAAAACTTGCCCTTACTGCCGTAAATTTGCTGGTACATTAGCAGGCGTCGTAGCTGAAACCAAAGCACACATCTACTTCATCAATAGCGAAGAACCTAGCCAACTCAATGCTTTGCAAGATTTCCGTTCACGCTATGGTATCCCAACTGTTCCGGGATTCGTTCATGTTGCTGATGGCCAAATCAATGTCCGTTGCGACTCTTCCATGTCAGCACAAGAAATCAAAGAATTTGCAGGATTGTAAAAAAGCCACTCGTTGAGTGGTTTTTGTATGGTCTAAATTACTTTTTTTCAAGCAAGTCTTGTATCATTCTATGTAGTTCTTCTATCTTCTCAGATTGTTTCTCAAGTAGTATTCTCTGACTGGATAATTCATCTTGTAGTTTATCGAGTTTTATCTGTTCATCTGGATTCTCTTTCACGAAAAAATTCGTCAAGGAACTCGTTAACATTCCTATTGTTCCAATACCAACAAGCATTAGTAAAACAGCTAACCACTTCCCAAAAATCGACGCAGGAACAATATCTCCATAACCAACAGTCGTTACCGTTACAAGCGCCCACCAAAGACTATCCGAAAAAGATTTTTCTTCAACAACTGATAAAATTGAACTCCCTACCAGTACAATAAAAGAATTGAGATAGAAAATATAAAGTAAGCCATTTGTTCGTAAGAGTTTTCCAACCTTTTTTTCCAACTTGCCAGTCAATCCAACGACTCTTAAAAGACGAGTTAGTTTCAGTAATTTTGTCAGCCTTGCTAAGCGGAAGATACGCCCTAAGCGAAATACTGTAAAAATAGCATTCAAAGGAAGGATAGCTAGCAAGTCGAATATATTTTCAAGTATAAATCTCAATTTTTCTTTACTTGAAAAGAACCGCCAACCATAATCCACCACAAAAATAAACCAAAGTAGCAAGTCAATAATACTGTAGGGTGGATTATCCAAATCAATCATCTCAGCAAATCCAAGCAAAACAAGGACAACGGATATCAATGCAAGTATGATAATCGTTGTGTCATAGTAATCCTTTAATAGCCATTTTCTCTTCACACTGCTACTCCTTTAGTTTTTTTAATCATTATACCACACTAAATTCCTTATAAAACACAGAATAAAAGAAGGCACTCGCCTTCTTTTTTATATATCTGTCAATGGTGTTGCAGTATCTGGTGAGGTATCGTAAACTTTAAAGTCTACTCCGACTCCCAGATCCGCTTGGGCTAGCTGGTTGACCATAGTCATATGAGCCAGCTCCTTGATATTGTTCTCTTTGGACAAGTGACCAAGATAGATTTTCTTTGTTCGATTTCCCATTGCACGAATCATGGCCTCAGCACCGTCTTCGTTAGAAAGGTGACCGAGATCCGATAGAATTCGCTGTTTGAGACGCCAAGCGTAAGATCCTGCTCGCAAAATCTCCACATCGTGGTTGGACTCGATGAGGTAGCCGTCCGCATTCTCGACAATTCCTGCCATACGGTCACTAACATAACCTGTATCGGTCAACATGACGAAGCTCTTGTCGTCTTTCATAAAGCGGTAAAACTGTGGTGCTACTGCATCATGGCTGACCCCAAAACTCTCAATGTCGATATCGCCAAAGGTTTTGGTTTTGCCCATTTCAAAGATATGCTTTTGAGAAGAATCAACCTTGCCAAGATACTTGCTATTTTCCATAGCCTGCCAAGTCTTTTCATTTGCGTAAAGATCCATGCCATATTTGCGAGCCAAGACACCGACCCCATGGATATGATCTGAGTGCTCATGCGTAATCAGAATCGCATCCAGATCTTCAGGTTTGCGATTGATTTCAGCTAGCAGGCTAGTAATTTTCTTACCAGATAAGCCTGCATCTACTAGGATTTTCTTTTTTGGGGTTTCCAGATAAAAGGAATTTCCACTGGAGCCTGATGCTAGAATACTGTATTTAAAGCCTTTTTCACCCATTTTAGTCTTCTATTTCGTCCTCCCATATTTCTTCTTTTACGGCATCCTTATCATAAGGGAGCACGATGGTAAAGGTTGAGCCCTTACCGTATTCACTTTTTGCCCATATAAAGCCATTGTGTTGTTTGATGATTTCTTTTGCGATAGCTAGACCTAGACCAGTACCACCTTGAGCCCGGCTTCTTGCACGATCCACACGGTAGAAGCGGTCAAAAATCTTAGGCAAATCTTGCTTTGGAATACCTAAACCTTGGTCTTTGATGGATAAAATCATCTGGTCATCAGTGGTCTTCATGCTAACAGTGATTTTGCCACCATCTGGTGAGTACTTAATGGCATTGTTAAGAATATTATCAATCACCTGGGTCATCTTATCAGTATCAATCTCGATCCAAACTGAATTGATTGGGTAATCTCTGACAAGCTCATATTTTTTCTCGTCATCCTGACTTCTCATCTTATCAAAGCGGTTGAGAATAAAGGTGATGAATGCTGTAAAGTTAATCAACTCCACATCCAACTGAGTAGTCGCATTATCAATACGAGAGAGATGCAAGAGATCCGTCACCATCCGCATCATACGGTTAGTTTCATCAAGCGAAACTTTGATAAAATCAGGGGCTACAGGATCATACAAGGCTCCCTCGTCCAAGGCTTCAAGATAAGATTTAACACTGGTCAAAGGAGTCCGCAACTCATGACTCACGTTCGAAACAAAGAGTCTTCTCTCACGTTCTTCCTTTTCCTGCTCGGTTGTATCATGTAAAACGGCAACCAAACCAGAGATGAATCCTGACTCACGGCGAACCAGAGCAAAACGTACACGAAGGCTCAGGAATTCACCATTCACATCTTGGGAATCAATCGTCAACTCTGGAATCTGTGTAATCAGGTCACGCAGTTCATACTCATCCTCTATCTTAAGCAATTCTAAAATGCTTTTGTTAAGGACATCTTCTTTCTGCACACCTAATTGTTTCTTGGCCATGTCATTAATCATGGTAATCTGGCCACGGCGATTGGTTGCAAGCACTCCATCTGTCATGTAAGAAAGAATACTATGCAGTCTTTTACTCTCTTGTTCCAGATTTTCTTGGGTCAAACGAATAACTTCTGACAAATCATTGAGGTTATTGCTAATATTGGTGATTTCTGTACTTCCTTGCAAGTCCAAAACTTGAGAATAATCACCTGCAATCAAGTCCTTAACCTTTTGATTTATCTCTTTGAGACGGATATTATCTCGACGGTTTTCCAGTAAGAGCAAGGTTACCACCAAGATAAAGCCAAGTAAAATCAAGATAAAGATAAAATCACTGGTCAGAATAGTTTGTCTAATATCTTCAATCATTATTTCTCATATAGTAGCCAACACCACGACGGGTGAGGATATACTCTGGACGGCTTGGAGTATCTTCAATTTTTTCACGCAAACGTCTGATGGTCACGTCCACTGTACGAACATCACCAAAATAATCATAACCCCAAACAGTCTCAAGCAAGTGTTCACGCGTAATCACTTGTCCAATATGGGAAGCCAAGTGATATAAGAGCTCAAACTCACGGTGGGTCAAATCTAATTCCTCACCGTATTTTTTGGCCACATAAGCGTCTGGAACAATTTCCAAATCGCCAATTTGTAAAGGCTGCGTCTTCTTCTCATCAGACTCTTGGCTATCAACTGAAACCAGGTCGGTACGGCGAAGTAAAGCCTTGACACGCGCCTGTAACTCACGATTTGAGAAGGGTTTTGTGACATAATCATCTGCACCCAGTTCCAAACCGATAACCTTGTCAAACTCGCTATCCTTAGCTGAGAGCATAATGATAGGAACACTACTGGTCTTGCGAATGGCTTTGGCTACTTCTAAACCATCGATTTCAGGTAGCATCAAATCTAGGATAATAATGTCGGGTTGCTCAGCTTCAAATAGCTCGATCGCCTCACGACCGTTGAAGGCTGTAACGACTTCATAACCTTCCTTGGCCATATTAAACTTAATAATATCTGAGATTGGTTTCTCATCATCTACAATTAATATTTTTTTCATTTTATCACCTTTTTCTCTATCTATTATAACAAAAAAATGCAAAGTAGGCACAAATGGCTACTGTAAGCCTTCATCTTCAAGAGTTGTTTTTATAAGCCTGCCAAATTTTTTGTTGAGGTTTCGCAAGTGGATAGTCAGCAAACTCTTGAGGGGATAGCCAGCGAATTTCTCTGTCGGAGAACTGTTTTGATCCTGTCACCTGACCTGATAGGATTTGAATATGCCATTTACGATGACTAAAGACATGCTTGATTTGATCAAAAACTTGATGGGACCAATCAACCTCCAAATCATAATCCTGCTCAAAACTTTCTTGGGGGCTTGGTCCAAATGCTCTGTTTTCCTCCTTGACTTGTGAAAAGAGATCTAGTTGATTATCATCGCTAGAGAAATCGTCAACTTCAATCAGTGGGAAGTGCCAAAAACCGGCTAACAGTTTCTCACTTTCATTTTTCTCAAGTAGATATTGACCATGGTCATTGCGTACAACCAAAGCCTTGAGATAAATTGGAAGAGGCTTTTTCTTGGGTTCTTTGATCGGATATCGATCCATAGTTCCATTCTGATAGGCTGCGCTAAATTCCTTAACAGGACTTTCTTCTGGTCGAGGGTTAACCGGAGACTCTATATCAGAGCCCAAATCCATCAGAGCTTGGTTAAAGTCACCTGGTCGTTTCGGGTCAATCAAGATTTCCATAATAGCTTGGAAAATCTTGCGATTGCTGGGAACTCCGATATCATAATTTACCTCAAACAAGCGCGCTAAAACTCGCATGACATTGCCATCAACTGCTGGCTCGGGTAAATTAAAAGCGATACTGGAAATTGCACCAGCAGTATAGGGGCCAATCCCTTTCAAACTAGAAATTCCTTCATAGGTGTTTGGAAATTGACCACTAAAGTCAGCCATAATCTGCTGGGATGCAGTCTGCATATTGCGTACTCGGGAATAATAGCCCAAACCTTCCCATGCTTTCAGTAAACGCTCCTCAGGCGCATTTGCCAAACTTTCAACAGTTGGAAACCAGTCTAAGAATCGCTCATAGTAGGGAATAACCGTATCTACCCTAGTCTGCTGAAGCATGATTTCAGAAACCCAGATGTGATAAGGATTTTTACTTCTTCGCCAAGGTAAATCTCGCTTGTTTTCATCATACCAGTTGAGGAGTTTCTCACGAAAAGAAATAATCTTCTCCTCCGGCCACATAACGATACCGTATTCTTTCAAATCTAACATATATCTAGTATAACATAGAAGCTTCTAACTGTCTTTTTCTCAGTACTAAAAAGCCTCTTCCCATGGGAAAGAGGACTAAACCTTATTGATGAACTGCCTGAGCTGCTGTGATAAGGGTCAACTTGTACACATCGTCTGCATTACATCCACGAGAAAGGTCGTTAACCGGTTTGTTCAAACCTTGCAAAACAGGTCCGACAGCCGCAAAACCACCGAGACGTTCTGCCATCTTATACCCAATATTTCCGGCTTCGATACCTGGGAAGATAAAGACATTTGCTTGACCAGCTACATTACTTCCTGGAGCTTTAAGAGCTGCAGTTTCGGGAACAAAGGCGGCGTCAAATTGCAACTCACCATCAATCTCAAGGTCAGGACGCAAGTCGTGAGCAATTTTAGTTGCTTCTACGACCTTATCGACACTTTCACCAAAGCCTGAACCTTTAGTAGAATAGCTTAGCATAGCAATTTTAGGTTCAATACCAAACATCTTAGCTGTAATTGCTGAGTTGATGGCAATTTCAGCCAAGGCTTCTGCATCTGGATTGATATTAATGGCACAGTCTCCAAATAGGTAACGTTCTGTACCACGTACCATAAGGAAGGCACCTGAAGTACGAGTTACGTTTGGACGAGTTTTGATGATTTGTAGGGCTGGGCGAACTGTTGAGGCAGTTGAGTGGATCGCACCAGATACCATACCGTCAACCAAGCCCAAGTAGACTAGCATCACACCAAAGTAGTTGACATCTTCAACCAAAACTTTGCGCGCTTCTTCTTCAGTCATTTTGCCCTTACGACGCTCTACTAAGGCAGCAACCATTTCTTCAAATTGAGGATAGTGTTGGGGATCAATCACTTCATAACCATCCATGATCCCCTCGATTTCGAGATAAATTTTAATTTTTTCAGGGTTTCCAAGCAAAACAGGAATCACTTCTGTTTCTTTTACCAAGCGTTTTGTCGCTTGAAGAATACGTGGCTCTTCCCCTTCAGGGAGAACGATACGAGCATTTTTGCCAACCAGGTTGGCTTTGAGACTTTCAAAAACTTCCATGAGTTTTCTCCTTTAAGAAAATAAATTATACTCCAAATAGATTTTAAAGAGTATTAGTTGATAACTGAGTAATAAGATTGCTGAAATCATCCGGTAATGGGCTTTCTAGCTGCAAATCTTGCTCTAGAAAGGGATGATAAAAAGATAAATAATGACAATGCAAGGCCTGGCGCTGAATACCGTCGTCTAGGCTGCCTCCATAGAGATCGTCTCCCAACAAAGGAAAACCGATATGAGAAAAATGCACTCGTATCTGATGAGTTCGCCCAGTATGAAGACGAATATCGACTAGGTGAATATCTCCATAAGACGCTACAACTTTATATGATGTATGGGCGTATTTCCCACCCTTGGCAACTCGTCTTGTGATAATGGAATCTTCATCACGTGCAATCGGGGCAATAATCTCCCCTTCAGGCTCCAAGACACCAGCTCCTTTAACCAAAGCAAAGTATCGTTTTTCGATAGACTTTCGTTGCAGTTGCTTGTCTAAACGTGCATGAGCGTAGCCGTGCTTGGCAAAAAGCATCAAACCAGATGTATCTCTATCAAGCCTAGTCACGATGTGAACTTGCTGGTTTTCATAGTTTTGCTTGACATAGTAGCCCTTGATAAAATTGGCAATGGTATTGGAGTGATTGACACTGGGGATGGAAGCTACTCCATCAGGCTTATTCAAAACCAGAAAATGGTCATCCTCATATAAAATATCGAGTGGTCGATCAATAGCTTCAAGGCTCTCAAACCCTTCCTCTGCAGGAATGTCAATAGTTACTCTATCTCCAATATCTAAGAGATAAGTCGCATTTTGAGCTTGGCCATTGACCAGAATAGCCCCGCCTCGAAACTTAATCTTGGCCAAAAGTCCCTTGGAAACCTCGTGTTTCTTGAGGAAGGTTTTGACTTTGACGTGCTCATCTGCGATAAATTCGAACCTCATTCATCCACCTCGCCGATGAAGGCATCTTTGACACGATTCCAGAAACTAGTGTGACTTGGAGTCGCTACGAAGTGAATCTTGTGATGGTCGATTTGATACTCAATCCGTTCGATATTACGGAAGGAATAGACGCTGTTATCGACTGATATCGTATGGTAATCATTGCGTGTCGGCAAAAGTTCAATCTTATCTTTTTTGGGAATAATGATTGATGATCCCAAAGTGCGATAGACTCGGTTGTTAAGACTTGCTATTTCCGCCAACTGCAAGGCTTCAATGGTCGGATGCAAGACAGCTCCACCCAAGGACTTGTTGTAGGCAGTACTTCCCGTTGGCGTTGAAACAGTCACTCCATCTCCACGAAATCGCTCGAACGGAACGTGGTTAATGATGATATCCGCAACCATGGTGCGATCTGATCGACGGATGCTCGCTTCATTTAAGGCTCGGAAGATTTTCACTTCTCCATTTTCAAGCGTTACCTTAACATTCAAGACTGGATAAGAAACTTTGGCACCAGTATCGAGTAGGAGATTGGTCACCAATTGATCCAGCTCAAAATCACGATAATCTGTGTAAAATCCCAAATGCCCTGTATGAACACCTACAAATCGAACCTTGTCTAACTGATTCTCATACTTGTGAAAGGCAGACAAAAGCATCCCGTCGCCACCAATAGAAATAACGATGTCGGGATTGGTATCGTTCAGTATAAAATGTTGTTTCTTGAGTTTTTCCCTCAGTTCATGCAAGACCTTCTGACTTTGTGGCTTTCTATTTGCTATGAGGTCAACTCGTTTACCTGTATTCTTCATCTGTATCGTCACTATTTCCTACACCATCGTTTAATTTTCTGCTCAATGGATCAAAGAGAGCCTGCGCTTCCTGGATATCATCACGAATCTTACCCATTTCTTCATCCAGTTGATAGGCTATTTTGGCCGTGATTTCCAGTCTTTTCCTGATTTCTTCTGGAAAATCGCCCTGATATTTATAATTGAGCGAGTGTTCAATCGTAGCCCAGAAATTCATGGCTAACGTCCGTATTTGAATTTCCGCCAAAATCGTCTTAGCCCCGTTGATCGTATCAACCGTGTACTCAACAACCACGTGATAAGAACGATAGCCCGAAGCCTTACGATGAGTGATATAGTCTCGTTCCTGAACGACTCTCATATCTTGGCGTTTACGTAGAATCTCAACTACCTCTTTAACGTCATCAACAAACTGAACCATGACACGTAAACCAGCAATATCTTGCAGATCATGTTCTAGACTTGCATAAGTAATTCCTCGACGAGCCATTTTTTCTTTAATACTTTCAATCGGTTTTACCCGACCCGTTACAAACTCAATCGGAGAATGCTTGTTTTGCTTACGATACTGTTTGCGAATTCCTCGAAGTTTTATCTTCAATTCACCAACAGCCTGAATGTAAGGATCTAAAAATTCTTCCCATTCTATGGTCATACTTTCTCCCTTGTAATGTTTGATTGCTCTGTCGAAAATCTTTGATTTTTTCAGTACATTCGTATACAATAAATACATTGTCCATTATACCATAAATCGCTTTCAAAGATATAGAAAAGGTTGAAAAAATGAAACATTTAGAAATAGAATTGAAAACACTTCTGAAAAAAGAGGAATATGATCATCTAAAAAAACAGTTTTCTCATATCCAACCCGTCCTTCAGAAAAACTACTACATTGACACACCAGATTTCCAATTGCGTGAAAAGAAGGTTGCCATGCGCATTCGCACTTTTGCAGATTGGGCGGAATTGACCTTGAAAGTGCCTCAAACTGTAGGAAATATGGAATACAACCAGAAACTAACTCTTCCAGAAGCTGAATCATACCTAGAAAAACAAAAACTGCCTCAAGGGCTCGTTCTAGAGAAGCTCGCTAAGATTGACATCGAAAGCCATGACTGGCTTGTTCTAGGCTGCCTTTCAACTCTGCGTTATGAAACGAAAACAGAAATTGGCTTAATGGCCTTAGATGAAAGTCACTACTTTGACCAGACGGACTATGAACTCGAGCTTGAAGTCACTGACCATGAAAAAGGGAAAGCCGATTTTCAGAAATTTTTAGATGAAAATCAGATAACTTATCAGAAAGCTCCATCAAAATTAATTCGTTTTATTAAAAGCATGAAAAAAAGCTGAAATAATCTCCTTTTTTTGGTAAAATAGAAAAGATAAAAATAAAAGAATCTGGCTTTGAAAAACAAAACTTTCTCAAAGAAGATTCACAAAGTTTACAGAGGACGGTCTATAATGTCAGATAGAAACAACATGAAACTTTTCACCCTAAACTCTAACCATGAAATCGCTCAAAAGATTGCGGATACAGTTGGTGTACCTCTCGGGAAATTATCCTCTCGACAATTTTCTGACGGCGAAATCCAGGTCAACATTGAAGAAAGTGTTCGTGGTTACGATGTCTACATCATCCAGTCAACCAGCTACCCTGTTAGCAACCACTTGATGGAGTTGTTGATCATGGTTGATGCTTGTGTACGTGCAAGTGCTCATAGTATCAACGTTGTCCTTCCTTACTTTGGTTATGCGCGTCAGGATCGTATCGCTTCTTCTCGCGAACCCCTCACTGCAAAACTGGTTGCCAATATGCTTGTCAAAGCTGGTGTAAGCCGTGTTCTAACGCTTGATCTCCACGCTGTTCAGGTCCAAGGTTTCTTTGATATTCCTGTAGACAATCTTTATACTGTTCCTCTATTTGCTAAACACTACTGTGATAAAGGACTTCTTGGTTCTGATGTTGTTGTTGTTAGTCCAAAGAACTCTGGTGTTAAACGTGCACGTAGTTTGGCTGAGTATCTTGACGCTCCTATCGCTATCATTGACTACGCGCAAGACGATTCTGATCGTAACGAAGGCTATATCATTGGGGATGTTGAAGGCAAAAAGGCTATCTTGATTGACGATATCCTAAATACTGGTCGTACTTTCTCTGAAGCAGCCAAAATCGTTGAACGTGAAGGCGCAACTGAGATTTATGCAGTATCTAGTCACGGTTTATTTGTTGAAGGGGCAGCAGACCTTCTTGACGCTACAAACATCAAAGAAATCCTTGTGACAGACTCAGTAGCAACCAAAGAAAGAACTCCAGAAAATGTATGTTACATTACTGCTAGCGAATTAATCGGAGATGCTATCGTCCGCATCCATGAAAGAAAACCAGTCAGCCCACTCTTTGCTTACAACAAAAAGAAATAAGGTGATTCTTTGATTTATTTGGACAATGCTGCAACGACTCCTATGTCAGCAATAGCTATTGCAGAAATGACCAAGGTCATGCAAGAAACTCATGGTAATCCTTCTAGTATTCATAGTCATGGTCGGCAGGCTGGCAAACTCTTGCGAGAAGCTCGTCAGGACTTAGCCCACTTACTAGGAACCAAACCTCAACATATCTTTTTTACATCTGGCGGTACAGAAAGTAACAATACAGCCATCATTGGCTATTGTCTCCGTCATCAAGAACGTGGAAAACATATCATTACTACAGCTATTGAACACCATTCTGTGCTTGAGACTATCGATTATCTGGTTCAACATTTTGGTTTTGAAGCAACTATCATCCAACCAGTAAATCAAGAAATAACGGCCCAGCAAATTCAAGAAGCCTTACGTGACGATACCATTCTCGTTTCCACCATGTATGCTAATAATGAAACAGGTAACCTCTTACCTATCGCTGAGATTGGACTTATTTTAAAAGATCATCCTGCTGCTTATCATGTAGATGCTGTTCAAGCTATCGGAAAAATTCCTATCCATCCCGAGGAATTAGGAATTGATTTCCTCAGCGCTTCTGCCCACAAATTCCATGGACCAAAAGGTGTCGGCTTTCTTTACGCATTGACTGGAGACTTTGATTCCTACCTTCACGGTGGGGACCAAGAACAAAAAAAACGGGCTGGAACAGAAAATCTCGCTGCCATTGTAGGCATGGTCGCTGCTCTCAAAGAGGATTTAAATGACCAAGTTGAGCATTACCAAAAACTAAGCGCACTTAAATCTACTTTTTTAGAAGAAATTGCAGGTCTCGACTACTATCTCAATGAAAGCAATCACCAACTACCTTATGTTGTCAACATTGGCTTTCCTGGTCAAAAAAATGATTTGCTCTTGCTACGGTTAGATCTTGAAGGAATTTCAATTTCTACCGGTTCAGCTTGTACTGCTGGTATTGTGCAAACCAGTCATGTGCTTGAAGCATTTTATGGGTCTGATTCGCATCGTTTGAAAGAATCTGTCCGTATCAGTCTCTCTCCTCTTAACACTGAGGAAGAACTGAAACAACTCGCACAAACCTTAAAAAATATTATTGGAGATTAATCTAATGGCATTCGAAAAAACCATTAAACTACAAAACTGTCGCTACGACTACACACTTAGCCCAACTGTCAAAAAGTTCACACTGAAAGATAATACTTTCTTTGAAACAAAAGTTGGAAACTACGAACTGACTCGTCTACTTGAAAAAGTACCTAACAGTGGTGAAGGTTTCAAACTAAAAATCATCATCAATAAAGACCTTACAGGTGCTAAACTCAACATCACTGACAAGTCTGGCCTTCGTTTGGTCAATATCTTTAAATCAGAAGACCACCACATTCATCAGGAAAAATTCTACTTCCTCATGGACAGTTTAGTAGAACGCGGTATCTTCACTAAAGAAGAAAGATAATTGACTATGTATCGACTTACCTATCAAGATAACTATCACGTAGAACGTATACTTGAATATAAGGATTACGAAGAGCTCATGTTATCTCTATCAGGCTGTGTGACCCTACCTGATACTCTCCTAATCAGCTCCTTAACACTGAATGATAAGGTGATTTATCAAGGATTGGTTGGCGACCTTTACCGTTTTCTATCACAAGCTCATTTTTCAGATAAAAACTAAGAAATTTCTTAGTTTTTTCTTGTTTTTGTTGATTTTTTCACAATGTTTCTATAAAATAGAAGAATAGAAAGGTTGTGATTTTGTGAAAGATAAACAGTCTGCTATTCCAAAAGCAACAGCAAAAAGACTCTCTCTTTACTATCGAATTTTTAAGAGATTTCATGCAGAAAAAATCGAACGTGCCAACTCCAAGCAAATTGCAGAGGCTATCGGTATCGATTCTGCGACCGTTCGTCGGGATTTTTCCTATTTTGGTGAACTAGGTCGTCGTGGTTTTGGTTACGATGTCAAAAAATTGATGAATTTTTTTGCTGATCTCCTAAATGATAACTCAATTACAAATGTTATGTTGGTTGGAATTGGAAATATGGGACATGCCCTTCTCCACTACCGCTTCCACGAGCGTAACAAGATGAAAATTATCATGGGCTTTGACCTAGATGACCATCCAGAAGTTGGAAGCCAGACACCTGATGGGATTCCAATCTATGGTATCTCACAGATTAAAGAAAAAATCAAAGAAGCAGATGTCAAAACTGCTATCCTAACAGTTCCAAGTGTTCAATCACAAGAAGTTGCCAATCTTTTGGTTGATGCAGGTATAAAAGGTATTCTCAGCTTTTCCCCTGTTCACCTTCACCTCCCAAAAGATGTGGTCGTTCAGTATGTCGATTTGACAAGCGAACTCCAAACTCTCCTCTATTTTATGCGTAAAGAGGATTAGAAAGCGAAAGCATTTATGAAAAAACCAGTTATTGGGATTACAGGAAATGAAAAAGCTCACCCAGATGATGACATCATGATGAGCTATGCAGCAAAGGGCTTTGTTGAAGGAGTCAAGGACGCTGGCGGAATTCCAATCATCCTACCGATTGGTGATCAAGAAATGGCTGCCTATTACATCAGTATCATTGATAAGCTCATCCTAACGGGTGGGCAAAATGTTGATCCAAAATACTATGGTGAACCAAAGGCTATTGATAGTGATGACTACCACCTTCAAAGAGATATTTTTGAACTAGCACTTATCAAAGAAGCGATTAAGCAAAAGAAACCAATTTTCTCTGTTTGTCGGGGTACTCAACTTTTCAATGTCGCTATGGGGGGCACGCTTCACCAAGATATCGAGGATCATTGGCAGGACTGTTCAGCCGAATACACAACACAACGCCTCGTAACGGAACCTGATACCATTCTCCGAGAGATCTATGGAGAAATCTCTCATATCAACTCCTTCCACCACCAGAGCATTAAAGATCTAGCTTCAAATCTTAAGGTTGTAGCACATGATCCTAAAGATGGAATCATTGAGGCTGTGACAACTACGGACGGTTTCCCTTATCTTGGTGTTCAATGGCATCCTGAATTTCTCTTTGAAAACCGCCCCAAGGATAAAACACTATTTGACTACGTTGTTAACGAACTTTAAATCAAATCCGTCTTTTCACGGTAACTAAAGTAATCAGAATGCGAGACAATCAGATGATCCAGAAATACCAGTCCCATTAGCTCGCAGGCTTCCTTGACTAACTTGGTTACATGGTCATCATTTCGGCTAGGTGCTACTGCACCTGAAGGATGATTGTGGACTAAAATAACAGAAGTCGCCATATGCTTGATGGCATAGTGAAGGATTTCCCTCGGTTCAGCAATGCTTCTTGTAGCAGATCCGATAAAAATGGTCTGCTGATGGATGATTTGATTTTGAGTATTGAGATAGAGCGCCACTAGGTGCTCTTGTTTTTTATCACCAAGTTCCTGTTGCATTTTCTTGGCTAGCTTTTGACTACTGAGAATACTTTCCATCTCAAGGGTTTCATGCTTGTGAATGCGATTCCCCAGTTCAATCACTGCTTGTAGTTCAATAGCTTTAATGCGTCCAATACCAGACAGACTCTTCAATTCCTGCAGGGTCATTTTTTTCAAATCAGTTAGACTGCTCAAACTGTTCAAGATTTTCTGGGAAATTTCAAAAACATTAGCTTGACGTGTTCCGGTTCTGAGTAGTATAGCTAGCAATTCTTGATTGCTCAGTGCCTCTACTCCTTCTTTAACCAGTCTTTCTCTAGGCAAGAGTGAATCTTCTTGGAATGAAATGCTGTACATAAAAATCCTCCTCACTTTATTATTCGTGAGAAGGATGGAAAATTAGATTTTTTTCTCAATTGGGGCA
This sequence comes from Streptococcus oralis subsp. oralis, assembly GCF_002096595.1. Classification (GTDB taxonomy): domain Bacteria; phylum Bacillota; class Bacilli; order Lactobacillales; family Streptococcaceae; genus Streptococcus; species Streptococcus oralis_D. The sequence continues at coordinate 210,421 of NZ_NCUR01000010.1, read as the reverse complement.
ACACTGGCTAGGAGTTTTTTCAGCCCTACTTCTGGGAAATTAATTTTCAATTCCTGCGTAGCACCACTACCTGAAACTTCAAGGACCGTTCCCTCTCCCCACTTCTTGTGGAGTGCAATATCTCCAATGGACCAACTTGTATCAGTCGAATCTTTTTTATTTCCAGCTGCAAACTGTCCAAATGGAAGACCACTTGACTGGATAGAGCTTGGTGCGGCATTGCGTTTTCGTTCTTGAAGGGCCTGAGCTAGGCTCATACCTTGACCAAAGGCCACTCCGCCACTGCTATAAGATGCCTTAAAGCTAGTATTCGCTGGTCGAGCCAAGCCCTGATACTCAAGCAAGTCTGAACTAATTTCATTAATAAAACGAGTTGGACGGTTATAATTGGTACGACCAAAAAGCAAGCGTGAGTTGGCATTGGTCAGATAGAGGATCTTTTCTGCGCGTGTGATACCTACATAGGCCAAACGGCGTTCTTCTTCTAGCTCATCTGGATCTTCAGCTGCACGGCTAAGCGGAAAGACATTCTCCTCCATCCCAATGATAAAGACAACTGGGAACTCGAGTCCTTTCGCTGCATGGAGGGTCATCAAGGTTACTTCCGATGTCTCCTGACTGCCTGAATCCGTATCCGCAATCAAGGCTAGGTCATTCAAGAAACGACTGAGTTTATCCAAACCTGTTTCTTCTTCTTGACTATCAGCATTGTCATCAAAGTTCTTGGTAACAGATAGGAACTCTTCGATATTTTCAACCCGCGCCTTGCTTTCCAAGGTTGCCTGAGCATTAAGAATATCGACATAACCTGTTTTTTCTAGAACAGCCTCCACCAGCTCGGTGATGGTTAATTGGTCCAGTTGTTCCCGCAAACCCAGAATCATATTGGCAAAGTCCCAGATAGACTGGGCTGCTTTCCCTTTGATGCCAGACAGCATGATATTGGCTGAAGCGTCTAGCATGGACATCTCTTGTAGGTTAGCAAAGTCGCGAACTTTCTCAACAGTACCTGGTCCAATTCCACGTTTAGGCTCGTTGATAATACGCTCAAAACTGATATTGTCACTCAAATTTGCAATGAGGTTAAGATAAGCGATAATATCGCGAATTTCCTTACGGCTGTAGAACTTGGTCCCTCCAACCATAGTATAAGGAATATTGGACTTGAGCAAGGCCTCCTCAATAGTACGGGATTGCGCATTAGTCCGATAAAGAACTGCAAAATCCTTGTGGAGGAAGTTTTGGCTGCGACCAAGTTCATCGATGATTTTGGCTACAAAAACAGCCTCATCTTGTTCATCGTTGGCTCTGTAGTAGACGATTTGTTCCCCATCAGCATTCTGGGTCCAGAGATTCTTGGGGCGGCGATTTTGATTGTTTTTGATGACGTCATTGGCAGCTTGGAGAATGGTTTTGGTTGAACGATAATTCTCCTCTAACAAAACGACCTTGGCTTTAGGGTAATCTTTCTCAAAATCCAAGATATTCTGCATATCAGCACCACGCCAACCGTAGATAGACTGGTCCGCATCCCCAACCACGCAGATATTTTTAAAGCGTGAAGCCAAAAGTTTGACCAGTTGGTACTGGGCATGGTTGGTATCTTGGTACTCATCCACGTGGATGTATTGGAACTTCTGCTGATAGTAGGTCAGAACGTCAGGATTCTGATCAAAGAGACGCAGAGTCAACATGATTAAATCATCAAAGTCAACGGACTCAGACTGACGAAGCTCCTTCTGATAGGCCGTATAACACTGGGCCACGATTTGTGTGTACATATCGCCAGCTTGGGCAGCATAAGCTACATCATCAATCAGGTCATTCTTAGCATTGGAAATGGTTCCCAAAATGGTCCGTTCATTCCATTTTTTCGGATCTAAGTTTAATTGCTTGAGGATTCGTTTCATGAGGGTTCGCTGTTCTCCTGGATCTACAATGGTGAAATTACGATTGTAGCCAATATGATCCGCATCGCGACGTAGGATACGAACACACATGGAGTGAAAGGTCGCAATCAGACAGTCCTGAGTAGCTGGATTGAGCCCATAGGCACGCTCCTTCATCTCACGCGCAGCCTTATTGGTAAAGGTAATAGCCAAGATATTCCAAGGATTGACCATTTTTTCATCAATTAGATAGGCAATACGGTGGGTCAAAACACGAGTCTTTCCAGAACCAGCACCTGCCATGATTAACAAGGGGCCCTCAGTCGTTTGCACCGCCTCAGCCTGACGGTCATTCATTCCATTTAATAATGCGTTCATTTTCTCTTCCTTACTCTCGAAGTCAATGTTTCTATTATATCAAAAATCAGGGAAAATATCTTTACATAGATCGGTTGCGTGTAGTAAATAACTCTCTCATCAATTGAAGACAACTACTTATATCTAGATAAAAAATGAGCTTGGATAGTTTCTCCAAACTCATTTGACTTCAATTAAACTATTAGAACAATCCTAGAACGGTTCCGTCACTCTCAACATCCATGTTGAGAGCTGCTGGACGTTTTGGAAGTCCTGGCATGGTCATGACATCACCAGTTAGGGCAACGATGAAGCCTGCACCTAATTTTGGTACCAACTCACGAATGGTAATTTCAAAGTTCTCTGGCGCTCCAAGTGCATTTGGATTGTCTGAGAAACTGTATTGAGTTTTCGCCATACAGATTGGCAATTTGTCCCAACCATTTTGAACGATTTGAGCGATTTGTGTTTGAGCTTTCTTCTCAAAGTTGACTTTGCTACCGCGATAGATTTCAGTAACAATCTTTTCAATCTTTTCTTGGACAGAAAGGTCGTTGTCATAAAGGCGAGTATAGTTGGATGGATTTTCAGCAATAGTCTGAACAACCGTTTCAGCAAGCGCTACTCCACCTTCCGCGCCATTGGCCCAGACACTTGCTAGTTCAACTGGCACATCAATAGAAGCACAGAGTTCTTTCAAGGCTGCGATTTCAGCTTCAGTATCAGAAACAAATTCGTTAATCGCGACGACTGCAGGCACTCCAAATTTACGGATATTCTCAACGTGGCGTTTCAAGTTAGCAAAACCTGCACGAACTGCCTCAACATTTTCCTCTGTCAAAGCATCTTTAGCCACACCACCATTCATTTTAAGGGCACGGAGGGTTGCAACAATGACTACCGCATCTGGAGAAGTTGGCAAGTTTGGTGTCTTGATATCAAGGAATTTCTCAGCGCCAAGGTCTGCACCAAAACCAGCTTCAGTAACAGTATAATCAGCCAAGCGAAGGGCTGTGCTTGTTGCTAAAACAGAGTTACATCCATGAGCAATGTTGGCAAATGGACCACCATGTACAAAGGCAGGTGTACCATAAATTGTCTGAACCAAGTTCGGTTTAATGGCATCTTTCAAGATCAAAGCCAAGGCACCTTCAACCTTCAAATCACCTACAGAAACAGGGGTACGGTCATAGCGATAGCCGATAACGATATTCGCCAAACGGCGTTTCAAGTCCTCGATGTCCGTCGCCAAGCACAAAATCGCCATGATTTCAGAAGCAACTGTAATATCAAAACCATCCTCACGTGGAATACCATTTAGAGGACCGCCAAGACCAACAGTCACATGGCGAAGAGCACGGTCGTTCAAGTCCACAACACGCTTCCAAATAATACGACGTTGGTCAATTCCCAGCTCATTTCCTTGGTGCAAGTGGTTGTCAATCAATGCAGAAAGGGCATTGTTAGCAGTTGTAATGGCATGCATGTCTCCAGTAAAGTGGAGGTTGATGTCCTCCATTGGCAACACTTGGGCATAACCACCACCGGCTGCACCACCCTTAATCCCCATTACTGGTCCAAGAGATGGTTCGCGGATAGCAATCATGGTTTTCTTGCCGATTTTGTTTAAGGCATCTGCAAGACCGATGGTAATGGTTGACTTTCCTTCACCTGCTGGTGTTGGGTTAATAGCAGTAACCAAGATTAATTTACCAACTGGATTGTTCTCAACCGCACGAATTTTATCAAAACTAAGCTTAGCCTTGTACTTTCCGTACAATTCCAAATCATCGTAAGAAATACCAAGTTTCTCCACAACATCCACGATTGGCTTTAACTCAATGCTCTGTGCGATTTCAATATCTGTTTTCATAGCAAACTCCTCTAACATCTAATATGATAACTCATTATAACACAAAATAAGATTTTTAACACCCATAAACTCTCTAAACGTTCGTAAATATCCCTTTTTTCAAGATTTTTAGAGCCCTTTGAAAAATTTTATATGGCTTTATAGTTTGAAACTATAGTGTAGCTTTGTTTTAGCAAAATTTTATCGCTTTCATTTTACTTACTGTTTATTTTTGTGTACAATAGTGCTATGAAAATTTTAGTCACATCGGGCGGTACCAGTGAAGCTATCGATAGTGTCCGCTCAATCACTAACCATTCAACTGGTCGCTTGGGAAAAATCATCACAGAAACCTTGCTTGCTGCGGGGCATGAAGTTTGTTTGATAACGACAAAACGAGCTCTGAAGCCAGAAGCTCATCCCAACCTAAGCATTCGAGAAATTAACAATACCAACGACCTTCTTGTTGTGATGCAAGAACGTGTCAAGGATTATCAAGTCTTGATTCATTCAATGGCCGTGTCTGACTACACTCCTGTTTATATGACAGGGCTTGATGACGTTCAGGCTAGCTCCAATCTAGAAGAATTCTTAAACAAGCAGAATCATCAAGCTAAGATTTCTTCAACTGATGAGGTGCAGGTTTTATTCCTGAAAAAAACACCCAAAATCATATCTCTAGTCAAGGAATGGAATCCTACCATTCATCTGATTGGCTTTAAACTGCTGGTTGATGTCTCTGAAGAATATCTCATTGAGATCGCACGAAAGAGTCTTATCAAGAACCAAGCAGACTTAATCATCGCAAATGACCTGACTCAAATCTCAGCGAATCAGCATCATGCAATCTTTGTTGAGAAAGAGCAACTCCAATCCGTTCAAACCAAAGAGGAAATAGCAAATCTCCTTCTTGAAAAAATTCAAGCATACGATTCATAGAAAGGAAAGCCATGGCAAATATTCTCATCGCAGTGACAGGTTCCATTGCCTCCTATAAATCAGCTGATTTAGTCAGTTCCTTGAAGAAACAAGGCCATCATGTCACTGTCTTAATGACTCAAGCCGCTACAGAGTTTATTCAACCGTTGACACTACAGGTACTCTCACAGAATCTTGTCCATCTTGATGTCATGCAGGAACCCGCTCCTGAGCAAGTCAATCATATCGAACTAGGCAAAAGAACCGACCTTTTTATTGTAGCCCCAGCTACTGCTAATACCATCGCAAAGTTAGCCCATGGATTTGCGGACAACATGGTGACAAGCACAGCACTTGCCTTGCCAGAACATGTCAAAAAGTTAGTCGCACCAGCCATGAATACAAACATGTATGACCATCCGGCAACTCAGGCTAATCTAAAAACATTAGAGACCTATGGTTATCAGATTATCTCTCCAAAAGAATCTCTACTAGCCTGTGGCGATCACGGCAAAGGCGCCCTAGCTGACCTGAATACTATTTTAGAAAGAATAAAGGAAACCCTCAATGAACAAACGCTCTAACATTGCTCCCATTGCTATCTTTTTTGCAGTTATGCTCGTTATCCACTTTTTGAGCTCTCTCCTATTTAACCTTTTCCCATTTCCAATTAAACCAACTATCGTTCATATTCCAGTAATCATTGCTAGTATCATCTATGGTCCTCGAGTTGGAGTTACACTTGGTTTTCTTATGGGGTTATTGAGCTTAACGGTAAATACGATTACCATCCTTCCAACCAGCTACCTCTTCTCTCCATTCGTACCGAACGGAAACATCTATTCTGCGATTATCGCTATTGTCCCTCGCGTTTTGATTGGTCTGACACCTTACTTGGTTTATAAATTATTAAAAAACAGGACAGGTCTCATCTTTGCTGGTGCTCTCGGTTCCCTTACCAACACCGTCTTTGTCCTTGGGGGAATCTTCTTCCTTTTTGGAAATGTCTTCGACGGCAATATCCAAAAACTCCTGGCAACCGTTATTTCTACAAACTCAATTGCCGAGCTTGTCATCTCTGCCGTTCTAACAGTAGCAATTGTCCCCCGTCTCGAAACCTTGAAGAAATAAAAAATAAACTCCACTTTCATCCTGAAGGTGGAGTTTAGCATTTAAAACATGAGAAACATCAATAGAATGTGAAAGCCAAAGCGCAGGAGTTGATGCGAAAGCGGTGTAGGTTGCTGACTTTTTTGGCTATCCAAATATAGGGTTAGTGATAGTAAAATCAAACCAAATGCAATCACCAATCTGACGAAATAAGCAATTTCGAGTATTGCTGCCATCAAAAGAAAACCTAATAAAGGGAGACTAAAAAGTGAAACAGCCAGGCTACTTGCTAATAGAGAAAGTAGCGAAAGGACCAATAAACTATAAACTAGGAAACGAGTCCAACCTGAGACTACTTTCCCTTCTTTTTCCTGTTTTGACATCATCACGATTACCACGATTAGGTAAACAAAAAGTATCATCACATTTTCTCCTCAATTCCTATTATTCTTTACCACATTTTAACCAAATTTTTCTGAAAAATCAATAATGCTTCTTGACTTGATTGGTGATTTATTGTACTATACTTGTGTATATACAGATAAATGGAGGTTCTTATGGATATACGAAAAAAAACGCAGTTTATGACCATGACTGCCCTACTCACTGCAATAGCGATTTTGATTCCAATCATTATGCCTTTTAAAATCGTTATCCCACCGGCTTCTTACACCTTGGGAAGTCATATCCCCATCTTTATCGCCATGTTTCTTTCGCCTTTGATGGCTGCTTTTGTGATTATTGCTTCTAGTCTTGGTTTCCTGATGGCAGGTTATCCGCCTGTTATTGTACTTCGTGCCTTCTCTCACATCGTTTTTGGTACTTTGGGGGCTTTGTACTTAAAGAAATTCCCTGAAACCTTGGATAAACCAAAGGCATCTTGGATTTTTAACTTTGTTTTGGGTGTTGTTCATGCTATCGCTGAAGTAATAGCTTGTATCATCTTTTATGCTACTTCAGGGACAAACGTTGAAAATATGTTTTATGTTCTCTTTGTCCTAGTTGGTTTTGGCACAATCATCCATAGTATGGTAGACTATACATTAGCACTAGCTGTCTATAAAGTGCTTCGAAAACGTCGCTAAAAGGAAAAACTATGACAAAGGATCGCAAACAAGCTCTTCTCAAACTGTTAAAAGAGGCGCCAAAAGCTCTCAATGGTCAAACCTTGGCTGAACACTTCCATGTTACGCGCCAAGTCATTGTACAGGACATCGCTATTCTCCGAGCAGATGGAGCTCCTATCCTATCCACCAATCGTGGCTATATCTACAAAGAAAATGATGCCAGCCCCTACGTCCACAAACTCTTTAAAGTGAAACATGAACTTGAAGAAATCGGTCAGGAACTACTAGCCATTGTAGATAATGGCGGTCGTGTTCAAAATATCTTAATCGATCATCCCGTTTATGGCGAAATTGAAACCCTACTCAAACTCACCTGCCGCCGAGATGTCCAGCACTTTCTGGAACAAGTCGAGAATTCAGACTTTAGACCCCTTTCTGAATTGACAGACGGCATCCATTACCACCTTGTTGAAGCCGAGACACAACAAGACCTCCACTATATTGAGGAGGCTTTGGATCAGTTAGGTTATTTAGTAAAAGACTAGAAAATTTCTTTTTCCCAGCCGTCCTCTGTGCGGTGGCGATAGAAGAACTCAGACTTGTCAGGTGCTTCCATCATTTCCATCAAAGGCAACATATCATAGGCCAGTTCCAAATTTGGAATCTGGTCTTTTTGCACCCAAGAAACTTCTTCAAATCTAAAAATTTGAGGTTTATATATGGAGAATTAGCTGTAACATGCTCTAAACACTATCCGTTTCATTTTACATTGAAAATTTTCTCCAAATTTTTTACAATATCGTTCCCTTAATTTTCTTTTCGAGCAATAAACATACCATATTCTTTAGGAATGATTAACATACCCTTATGAAAATGCATTTCTAATCTTTTACGAATGACTTTTTCTTCTAGCGAACCTATTTCTGAAATTCCTTTAAAGGATTGAATGTATTTAACTAGGTCATCTATACTAGTTACCTGTAACTCATCATCATAGAGTAATGTTTCGACAGAGTCAAAATACATACTCAGTTGGCTTTTGCCATTTTGTAAAGTAAACGTTTTATTTTCCAAATCTTGATTGATCTCATCTTTAAATAAACTTGCTAAATAATCTACAACTCCATTTTCACCAAATGTGGCACAGTAAAAAATGCCTCCTGTTTTTAAGATTCTATTAACCTCGAAGAGAGCTTTAGGAATATCATTTACATGATGTAAAAGCATATTAGCAATAACAATATCAAACGTTTCATTCTCAAAAGAAATCTTTTGAATATCCATTATTGTATAGTTGACATTGTTCCTATTTCCAATCACTGACTTCGTTGTTTTTACCATATCTTTAGAAAAATCTGTAATAACCAACTGCTTCATTCTATCAATAGAATCACTATTACTTTTCCATAGTTCTCCTGTACCACATCCCAATTCTAGGACCTTTACCTCATCAGTGATTTGGTAGTTGGAAAATATCCAATTATTAAACCCTAATTTATTTTTTGAATACTTCTTATGTAGCTTTACTCTAATGTCAAGATTATCTTGTTTTGCATATTGTTCAATTACCTTATCAGCCATTTTCTTTTACTTCCTTTCATATTTTAAGATTATACCATAAAATAAAATATCTCCGATTTCAAAATTGAAGGTGGAGATTGTTAAAGATAAAGATAGAAAAGAAGAATAGGAAATTTTGAAGTATTCAGTTGACATACACCGACATACTTATCCTATATTTAAGTACCAATCATTAAAGGTTAACACCGTTCCAGTAATCATACAACTAGAAAATTTCTTTCTCCCATCCATCTTCTGTACGGAGGCTATAGAAGAACTCAGACTTGTCAGGTGCTTCCATCATTTCCATCAGAGGCAACATATCATAGGCCAGATCCAAATTTGGAATCTGGTCTTTTTGTACCCAAGATACTTCTCCTTCATCTGAAGATTGGAGATTCCCAGTAAACTCTGTCGCCTTATAACAAAAAACGATGTAGCGCCCACCTGTATCTAAGGGCCAATTTTTAATGCCGACTAGTTGAGGATTCTGAATGGTCAGGCCAGTTTCTTCGTATATTTCACGAATGACAGACTCGGCAAAGGCCTCGCCATTCTCAACATGTCCTCCTGGAAAAGCATAGCCAGACCAGCGATTGTTTTCAGGAGAGCGATACTGCATCACCACTCGCTGGGTTTCGAGGTCTTCAATCAGACAGATGTTGGTTAAAATGGTTGCTTGGGCACGGGACATAGATTTGCTCGCTTTCTAAGTTATTAAAATGTATCTTCGTTGTATTCTACTTCTGACTTCATGATAAAGGGATTGATCAATTCATGATGGTCATAAGTAGTACGGGCCAAAAAACCTCTAGCAATGATGATTTCCTTATCTTCTATGCGATAGTCTATATTGATAGGGATGGCTGGATCCGAGATAACTGATAAAACAAAGAATGCTGCAAACCAAAGGTAAAATGTCACCAATCCACTAAATATTTGAAAAATAAGGTGATACCATTTAGCATCTCTTGTTCTATAAAAGATTCTCCAGGGATGGATTAGGAAGGTCAAACAAAGAATGAAAAACCAACTATTCCACAAAATCGGCGTAAAAGATAGTCCAAAAACCAACAACGCCAAATGAAGAACCACAAAGGTCAGCAAAGCCAAATAAAGTGTCTTAAACGAAATTAACTTAGTTAGATTTTCTTTTGTCATGATTTTTCCTCTTTTTGTCCTTATATTTCAAAATCACCATCAATATCGCTGGAATGAAGAAAAAGATTAGATAGGTAGCAATCGGGAGCCAGATGTAGCGATAATCGATCGATAATAGGGAAGGAATTTTTTTAACATTTCTCCCTTTCACCCCAACAAGTAAGTGGAGGAGAAAAATAGGTCCGTTTATGAATAGAAAAGTTTTTAAAAATCCTTGTACTGAAGCCTTGTTGCTAAAACCATTTCTAAAAATACCTTGATAGAATGTGTGAACCAAAAAGACAAAATTCATAATAATTGGCAAGACATAGGATATTTCCTGATATGGTTTCGGGATAAGTGTTGTCCCAAACAACACATACATGATACCAAAAATAGAAAATAATATTATGCCACCATCCATAAAAGAAGCAAGCTTTGGATGCCTTCCCATCCACAATTGGATGTGAGCTACCAAAGAATACTTTTTCTGGATTTTTCTCATTTTTCTGACCTGTTGTTTGATCTTCTTTAGTTTCTTAATCTTTCGTTCCATTTACGACTCCTTCTTCTCTTTTCTATCCGTATAACCAAAAGCAGAATGCCCAGCCCTAAGAAAAAGAAAAAGAGATAACTTACAATAGGAGCCCAGACATAGGCTGGATCCATAGAAATTATAGGGGGGAAATTCGTTGACTTGCGACGCCCTAGCCAATTCAGTCCTACCAAGAGATGAAAGGGAAAAAGAAGACCATTGAACCCAATAAATCCCCATGAAAAGTAACGCCATTTCTGAAGTTTATCACTACTAAAACGAAAGACAAAGAAATAGGTTGATAAGAGCAGAAGGAAAAGATTAAAGCTTAAGGGAGAAAGATAGTTTAAGTTTGGGAATGGAGAACCAATGAAAGAGGCAGCAAGAAATGATACAAACAAAGATCCGAATAACACACTCGTATCCAGGAGTTGACCAATCCTTCGGTGCCTTTCCATCCAAAGATAAATCATCTTAGTCCAAGAAGACTTTTCTTTTGTCTTGTACTTCATTTGTCTACTCATCTTCATTTTCATCTACTCCTTTTTTTGAAGCTTTAGAGAGAAAGAAGATTGCCAAGGTTAACATCAAGACTAGAAGGTAGATGACAATAGGAAACCAGATATAGGATGACTCCAGTGAAAACAAAGGTGAGAGAACAACTCTTCCTCTTTTTCTCACGCCAATCAGTTGAAAAATGAAGCTAAGGACATTGATATAAATAAAGGGTTCACAAAATCTTTTAAGAGTCCTTTCTTTTTCCGTTTTCACTGACAAAAAGAGAGCATAGAGCCTATTACCCAAGATAAAAAGATTCAATTGCAAGGGAAATAAAAGCTCTCTGTACCGAAAATCAGCTGGAATGCTTTTGTTCTGTGATGTTGTAAATTCTATAACTAGGAACAAGCTGATATAAAATATAATATCAAGCATAAATTTGACAAATCGATGCCCTTGTAACCAAAAACGGACAGAGTCTAAGCCTGATGATTTCTCATAAGTTTTCTCTTTCAAATTCATAGTAACTTCCCTCTATTTAAAATATATTCTAAAACTTGATTATTTGTTCATTGTATAATCAGAAAACAAATCGCAACTGTCCTTGCATTTAACTCTCAGATTCTGATGATTTCTTACATACCATTCTAATTTCAGTGATCGTTTTTCCAAGGTTAAGTATTTTTTCTTGACCATCAACAGTAAAACCCATTTTTTGATAGAAAGCAATCGCTCGCTTATTCTCTTTTAATACCCATAAAAATACTTCAGAGAACTGTCCAAGAGTCGTCAGAGCTTCCTTCATTAACTTCTGAGCAATACCTTTTCCATAATAGTCTTTTAAAATATATAAAGCCATAATTTCACCAGCTTGAATAGTCTCATCACGAAAGTTTCCATAACTGATAAAACCAACTACCTTCATGCCATCTATCGCAATCAATGTATTTTCTGTATACTTTTGACTAAAGAATCGACATCTTTCTAATGTGATTGTCTCCTGAAATTCTGCAGGCAAAAGGTCGTCATAAGCCTCTCTCCACGCTTGCCAGTGAACGAGGGATTTACCTTCTATCTCTTCAGGAGTTTCCATCTTTTTGATAGTAAGATTCATTTATTTTCCCCCATTTTTCTCTCAAAATACCATATTTAATACTATCAAAATATTTGCCTTGGTAATAACGAACTTTTGGAATATGAGCTTCTTTTTTCATTCTTAATTTTTCAGCAAGTTTTACCATACCAAGATTTCCTGACCAAGTTGTCAAACCAAGATGCTCCAACTCCAAGTAATCCTGAAATGTCTGATCTATCCACTGTAGCATAGCAGCTTTTCCAATTCCAAAGTTCCAAAATTTCTTGTCATAAATACAAATTCCCAATTCCATCCATCTTGTTTGTTTACATACCCAGTAGTGCGAAACAGTCCCAACTAGTTTATCATCAACAAAAATACCAAGGCGATTTGAGTTGTTTAGAGCGGATTCTGATTTTTGTAGTTTAAATTCTTGAAAATTAGGAAAATGCTGATAATCGTCATAATAGGGAGCATCATACTGCTTCCAAATTGGATCAGATTGTGAATAAGCAATTTCCCACAAAGACAACAGATCTTCTTCAATTAGTTTTCTTAAATAAACCATACTTTTTCCTAATCCAACGACTTGACTTCCTCAGCAACTTTTTGCAGATATTTTTGTCTTGTAGAATTTGTATTCACCTCACGCCCTAACTCACCCAAAATTGAAACTTTCGTTGTTTTGATTCCACAATGATTCAGGACAGCATTCTTTAATACTGATATTCCATAACTGTCTGGGATATTGATAGGACCTGAAAATACTTTGTACCACCATGTTGGTGCCATGGATGTTGCGTAAATACTGGCTGTTTTTCCTTTTAGTAACTTCTTAAACTGCTGACCTCTTAAGTAATTCCAAATAAAACTTCCTTGATTATTGGCAGAGTACGCAATTCCTGGCATGAAAACACGATCAATCCAACCCTTCAATAAACTAGGCATACTACTCCACCAAATTGGATAAACAAAAATGAAATGATCTGCCCACTGAATTAATTCCTGAGAGCGAAGTATGAAAGAGTCCTCTTCCATACGTTTTCGATAACCATAACGTAACACAGGATCAAAATCTATCTCATTTAGGTTAATAGATTCAAGCTCAGGATGATTTGAGTCAATATTTTCTACAATCGTTCGAAAAATTTCTTGACAGAAACTTCCCTTGTCAGGATGTCCATTGATGACTAAAATTTTCATTCGTTTTCTCCTTCACTACCCCAACGCCTTCACTTCCAGCATCATATCGCGGATCTGAGCAGCCAGTTCAAAGTCAAGCACTTCGACGGCTTCTTGCATTTGTTTTTCGAGTTTCTTGACGAGTTCCTTACGTTCTTGTTTGTTGAGGCTATTGATATCGACTTCCTTGTCCTCTTCCTTAGCAACTGCCTTAGTTACAGCAATCAGGTCACGGATTTCTTTCTTGATTGTCTGAGGTACGATACCATGCTCTTCATTATAAGACATCTGGATTTTCCGACGACGAGCCGTTTCATCAATAGCACGTTGCATAGACTGGGTCACCGTGTCTGCATACATGATGACATGCCCTTCGCTATTGCGAGCAGCACGTCCAATGGTCTGAATCAATCCACGTTCGTTACGAAGGAAACCTTCCTTGTCAGCATCTAGAATAGCAACCAAGCTTACCTCAGGAACGTCAATCCCTTCGCGGAGCAGATTGATTCCGACCAAAACATCAAAAACACCCAAACGTAGGTCACGGATAATCTCCGTCCGCTCCAAGGTTTTGATATCCGAGTGCATATACTTGACCTTGATGCCCATTTCTTTGAAGTAGTCGGTCAAGTCTTCTGCCATCTTCTTGGTCAAGGTTGTGATAAAGGTTCGTTCATTCTTTTCAACACGGGCATTGATTTCACCTAGGAGGTCATCAATCTGTCCCATAGTTGGACGGACTTCCACTTCAGGATCCAAGAGCCCTGTTGGACGAATGATTTGCTCGATCACTGTCTCGGTCTGTTCATTTTCATAGTCACCTGGTGTCGCTGAAACGTATACAATCTGATGCACATGACTCTCAAACTCCTCCCGACGGAGAGGACGATTATCTAAGGCAGACGGCAAACGGAAACCATAATTGACCAACATTTCCTTACGAGAACGGTCTCCATTGTACATGCCCTTTATTTGCCCCATAGTCATGTGACTTTCATCAATCATAATCAAGAAATCATCTGGGAAGAAGTCAAGAAGCGTATAAGGAGGCTCTCCTTCGCTACGACCATCCATGTGGCGTGAGTAGTTCTCAACCCCATTTGTATAACCCATCTCACGCAGCATTTCGATATCATACTCTGTCCGCTGTTTCAAACGCTGGGCTTCTAGCAGTTTGCCTTCCTTTTCAAAGACAGCTAACTGCTCCTCCAACTCTGCCTGAATCTTGGCAATAGCAACTTCCATGTGGTCGTCATTGGTCACAAAGTGAGTAGCAGGGAAAATCGCCAGATGATCCACTTCTCCCAATACCTGACCCGTCAGAGCCTCAACTTCTCGGATACGGTCAATCTCATCACCGAAAAATTCTACTCGAAAGGCATGCTCATCACGGGAAGCTGGGAAAATCTCCACCACATCCCCTCGAACGCGAAATCTTCCCCGTTGGAAATCAATATCATTGCGTTCAAACTGAATATCAACCAAGTCATTCAAGAGTTTATCACGAGAAATCTCCAGACCTGGACGAAGACTAACAACACTATCAGAATATTCCTTGGGCGAACCCAAACCATAGATACAAGAGACAGAAGCTACGACGATGACATCGTTACGCTCCAGAAGAGCTGAAGTCGCTGAGTGTCGAAGCTTGTCAATCTCATCATTGACCGAGCTATCCTTCTCAATATAGGTATCGCTCGAAGGGACATAGGCCTCTGGTTGATAATAATCATAGTAGGATACGAAGTACTCGACTGCATTTTCAGGGAAAAATTCCTTGAACTCTCCATAGAGCTGCCCAGCTAGCGTTTTGTTATGGGCAATGACCAAAGTTGGTTTATTAACTTTGGAAATGACCTGACTCATGGTATAGGTCTTCCCTGTACCCGTCGCCCCCATCAAAATTTGGGCCTTCTCTCCACCTTCGATATTGTCAACCAACTGCTCAATCGCTTGGGGTTGATCTCCTGAAGGTTGGTATTTTGATACTAGTTTAAATTTATTATCTGTAATTCTATTAATCATGATTGCCTCATCTGCATTTTTCTATCCTTCTATTTTACCATAAATTTACTTTTCAGACTCTACTCTAGGTTGATAAGAGTGAGTATTTCATGTTACATTTCCTTACATAAAATCCATAAAATTTGCCTTTTCATTCATTTTCTGATATAATGGGAAAATATTCGGAAAAGGAGACTAAAAATGAAGAAAAA
Organism: Streptococcus oralis subsp. oralis; assembly: GCF_002096595.1. Taxonomy (GTDB): domain Bacteria; phylum Bacillota; class Bacilli; order Lactobacillales; family Streptococcaceae; genus Streptococcus; species Streptococcus oralis_D. Next base: position 195,022 of record NZ_NCUR01000010.1, on the reverse strand, counting down.
AATACTAGCATGTTTGCTCATTTTATTTCCCATTTTCTCACTAGGTATGGCAAAAGCTGATACTGTTAAGATTGTGTCTGATACAGCTTACGCACCTTTTGAGTTTAAAGATTCAGATCAAACCTATAAAGGGATTGATGTTGATATTATCAATAAAGTCGCAGAAATCAAAGGATGGAACATCCAAATGTCTTATCCCGGCTTTGACGCAGCTGTAAATGCAGTGCAGTCAGGTCAAGCAGATGCTATTATGGCAGGTATGACAAAAACAAAAGAACGCGAAAATGTCTTTACCATGTCTGATACCTATTATGATACAAAAGTTGTCATTGCTACCACAAAGGCAAATAAAATCACCAAATATGAGGAACTTAGCGGGAAAACAGTTGGAGTTAAGAACGGAACTGCCGCTCAACGTTTCCTCGAAAGTATCAAAGATAAATACGGTTTCTCTATCAAAACCTTTGATACAGGTGATTTGATGAATAACAGTCTAAGTGCTGGTGCTGTGAACGCCATCATGGATGATAAACCTGTTATTGAGTATGCGATTAACCAAGGACAAGATCTCAGCATCAATATGGATGGCGAGGCTGTTGGAAGCTTTGCTTTTGGTGTCAAGAAAGGGAGCAAGTATGAACACTTGGTTACCGAGTTTAACGAAGCCCTAGCACAAATGAAGAAGGATGGTAGCTTGGAGCAAATCATCCAAAAGTGGACGGCTTCTAAAACTACGGCAAGCCCAACAATAACTACTGCTGCTGGACAAAAAGCTACTCCTGTGAAAAGCAAGTATATTATTGCCAGCGACTCATCTTTCGCCCCATTCGTCTTTCAAAATTCAAGCAATCAATACACCGGTATTGATATGGATCTTATCAAGGCCATTGCCAAAGATCAAGGTTTTGAAATTGAGATTACCAATCCAGGATTTGATGCAGCCATTAGTGCTGTTCAAGCTGGACAAGCAGATGGTATCATTGCTGGTATGTCTGTAACAGATGCTCGTAAGGAAACCTTCGACTTCTCAGAATCATACTACACAGCAAATACGATTCTCGGTGTGAAAGAATCAAGCACAATTGCTTCTTATGAAGACCTCAAGGATAAAACTGTCGGTGTTAAAAACGGAACTGCTTCTCAAACGTTCCTTACTGAAAATCAAAGCAAATACGGCTATAAGATTAAAACTTTCGCAGATGGCGCTTCTATGTATGACAGTCTGAATACTGGATCTATTGATGCCGTGATGGATGATGAGCCAGTTCTCAAATATTCTATCAGCCAAGGGCAAAAATTGAAAACGCCAATCGCTGGAACTCCAATCGGTGAAACAGCCTTTGCGGTTAAAAAAGGAACAAATCCAGAATTGATCCAGATGTTCAATAATGGACTTGCGAACCTCAAAGCTAACGGTGAATTCCAAAAGATTCTTGACAAGTATCTAGCTAGCGAAACTTCAACTGACTCTACAAGTACAGTTGACGAAACTACTATCTGGGGCTTGCTTCAAAACAACTACAAACAACTCCTTAGTGGACTTGGAATCACTCTTGCTCTAGCTCTTATCTCATTTGCAATTGCCATTGTCATCGGGATTATCTTTGGTATGTTTAGCGTTAGCCCATACAAATCACTTCGTCTGATCTCTGAGATTTTCGTTGACGTTATCCGTGGTATCCCATTGATGATTCTTGCAGCCTTCATCTTCTGGGGTATTCCAAACTTCATCGAGTCCATTACAGGCCAACAAAGTCCAATCAATGACTTTGTAGCTGGTACTATCGCCCTCTCACTCAATGCAGCTGCTTATATCGCTGAAATTGTTCGTGGTGGGATCCAAGCTGTTCCAGTTGGCCAAATGGAGGCCAGCCGCAGTCTTGGTATCTCTTACGGAAAAACCATGCGTAAGATTATCTTGCCACAAGCAACTAAATTGATGTTGCCAAACTTTGTCAACCAATTCGTTATCGCTCTTAAAGATACAACCATCGTCTCTGCTATCGGTTTGGTTGAACTCTTCCAAACTGGTAAGATCATCATCGCCCGTAACTACCAAAGTTTCAAGATGTATGCAATCCTTGCTATCTTCTATCTTGTAATTATCACGCTTTTGACTAGACTAGCGAAACGCTTAGAAAAGAGGATTCGTTAATGGCAAAACTAAAAATTGATGTAAATGATTTGCATAAGTATTATGGAAAAAACGAAGTTTTAAAAGGAATTACAACTAAATTCTATGAAGGAGATGTTGTCTGTATCATCGGTCCTTCCGGTTCTGGTAAATCCACATTCCTCCGTAGCCTTAACCTTCTTGAGGAGGTAACGAGTGGCCACATCACAGTAAATGGTTATGATCTGACTGAAAAATCAACCAATGTCGACCATGTTCGCGAAAACGTGGGAATGGTCTTCCAACATTTCAACCTCTTCCCTCACATGTCCGTCCTAGAAAATATCACTTTTGCTCCTATTGAACACAAACGAATGACCAAAGAAGAAGCTGAAAAATTGGGGATGGAGTTGCTGGAGAAAGTCGGTCTTGCAGACAAAGCTAATGCTAACCCAGATAGCCTTTCAGGTGGTCAGAAACAGCGTGTAGCTATCGCTCGTGGACTTGCCATGAATCCTGATATCATGCTCTTTGATGAGCCAACTTCCGCTCTTGACCCTGAAATGGTTGGAGATGTACTGAATGTTATGAAGGAATTGGCAGAACAAGGCATGACCATGATTATCGTAACCCATGAGATGGGATTTGCTCGTCAGGTTGCCAACCGCGTTATCTTTACGGCTGATGGTGAATTCCTGGAAGATGGAACTCCAGATCAAATCTTCGATAACCCGCAACACCCTCGTCTAAAAGAGTTCTTGGACAAGGTCTTAAATGTATAAAACAAAACTGTAAGGTTCTCCTTACAGTTTTTTAATTGCGTATTGGATTTTTTGTTTTTTTTGAAAATTATGATAAAATAAAAACTATGATAATGAGGAAATCTCATCCCTAGTCCAACTAGGAAAAAATATAGAAATTAGGTAGCTAGATGTCATCAAAGGTTATTGTTACAATTTTCGGTGCGAGTGGAGATTTAGCTAAACGCAAACTCTACCCTTCCCTTTTCAGACTCTATAAATCAGGCAATCTCTCTGAGCATTTTGCTGTTATCGGAACAGCTCGTAGACCTTGGAGTAAGGAATATTTTGAATCTGTAGTTGTTGAGTCCATCCTTGATTTGGCAGATAGTACCGAGCAAGCCCAAGAATTTGCCAGCCACTTCTACTATCAAAGCCATGATGTGAATGATACGGAACATTACATTGCTTTGCGTCAATTACAAGCTGAGCTCAACGAAAAATACCAAGCTGAACACAATAAGCTCTTCTTCTTGTCTATGGCACCTCAGTTCTTTGGAACCATTGCCAAGCACCTCAAATCTGAAAACATTGTTGATGGCAAAGGTTTTGAGCGCTTGATCGTTGAGAAACCATTTGGTACAGACTACGAAACAGCTAGCATACTCAACGAAGATCTCCTTGCGGCCTTCGATGAAGAGCAAATCTACCGTATCGACCATTACCTAGGTAAAGAGATGATTCAGAGTATCTTTGCTGTTCGTTTTGCCAACATGATCTTTGAGAATGTTTGGAATCGCGAACACATCGATAATGTTCAGATTACCTTTGCGGAACGTTTGGGTGTAGAAGAACGCGGTGGCTACTACGATCAATCTGGTGCCCTTCGTGATATGGTGCAAAACCATACTCTCCAACTTCTCTCTCTTCTAGCCATGGACAAACCAGCTAGCTTTACAAAGGATGAGATTCGTGCTGAAAAGATAAAGGTCTTTAAAAACCTCTATCATCCAACTGAGGAAGAATTGAAAGAACAGTTTATCCGTGGTCAGTACCGCTCTGGTAAAATCGATGGTATGAAATACATTTCCTATCGAAGCGAGCCAAATGTCGATCCTGAATCTACAACAGAAACCTTTGCATCTGGCGCCTTCTTTGTAGATAGCGATCGTTTCCGTGGTGTTCCCTTTTTCTTCCGTACAGGGAAACGCCTGACCGAAAAAGGAACTCACGTCAATATCGTCTTTAAGCAAATGGACTCTATCTTTGGAGAACCATTAGCACCAAATATCTTGACCATCTATATCCAACCAACTGAAGGATTCTCTCTTAGCTTAAATGGGAAACAAGTCGGTGAAGAATTCAATCTGGCACCAAGCTCTCTAGATTACCGTACAGATGCTACTGCTACTGGAGCCTCACCAGACCCATACGAGAAATTAATCTACGATGTTTTGAACAACAACTCAACCAATTTTAGCCACTGGGATGAGGTAAGTGCTTCTTGGAAATTGATTGACCGTATCGAAGAGCTCTGGGCAGAAAACGGAGCTCCACTCTACGATTATAAAGCTGGAAGCATGGGGCCACAAGCTAGCTTTGAATTACTTGAGAAGTATGGAGCTAAATGGACCTGGCAACCAGATATCGCCTATCGTGAAGATGGCCGTTTAGAATAGCAAAAATATCCTGCAAGTCAATCTTGCAGGATATTTATTTTGTATTAAATCAAGCCTTCTAAGAGACCCTTCATAAAGTTTTCTGAGTTGAATTCCCCAATATCATCAATTTTTTCACCGAAACCAATCAATTTTACAGGGATATTGAGTTCTTCGCGGATAGCCAGAACAACACCACCTCGGGCAGTTCCGTCAATTTTTGTCAAAACAATACCTGTCAATGGTGTTATCTTCGAAAATTCCTTAGCTTGTACCAAGGCGTTCTGTCCAGTTGAAGCATCGAGTGCCAGGAAAGTTTCATGAGGTGCTTCAGGAACGACACGTTTGATAATGCGACCAATCTTTTCCAACTCGGCCATAAGGTTGTCCTTGTTTTGCAGACGGCCTGCTGTATCAATCATAAGGATATCAATTCCTTCTGCTACAGCACGTTCCATCCCATCAAATACCACACTTGCTGGATCAGCCTTTTCAGGTCCCGTCACAACAGGAACATCCACACGACGGCCCCATTCTACTAGCTGGGCAACGGCGCCAGCACGGAAGGTATCTGCCGCAACCAACATGACTTTCTTGCCAGCTTGTTTGTAGCGATGAGCCAATTTCCCGATAGAAGTTGTTTTCCCAACACCATTGACTCCGACAAAGAGCATGACTGTCAAACCATCTTGGAAATGGATTTGTTCATCGTAGTTGCCATCCTTCTCATAGAGCTCGACCAATTTCTCGATAATGACACGACGGAGCGCGTCAGGCTTCTTAGCATTTTCGAGTTTAGCTTCATAGCGTAGTTCTTCTGTTAAGTTTGAAGCGACTTGCACACCGACGTCGCTCATGATGAGCAGTTCTTCCAATTCTTCGAAGAATTCTTCATCGACTGAACGGAAGTTGGCAAAGAAAGCATTCAAACGAGCTCCGAATCCCGTACGGGTTTTCTTGAGACTGCGGTCATATTTTTCCTGAACGGTTTCCTCAACCTGAGGAAGTTCTTCTTCAGTTTCTAGATACTCTTGGCTCTCTTCTTCTAAAACTTCTTCCAGCTCTTGGAGTTGTTCCAATTCATCAGCTTCTAGCTCAAGATCTTCCTGAGCAATTTCTTCGACTGCTTCTGGTTCAATAACTTCTTCTGTCAAGATCTGAGGGGTTTCTTCCACTTTGTCTCTTGCTGTCACTTCCTGAGAAGTTTCTTCGACTGCCGTTTGGTTTTCCTCAACTTCTTCTGACAAATCAAGATTTTCCAGAGCTTCTTTTACAATATCTTCGATTTTCGGCTCTTCTTTTTTTCCGAATAGACGGTCAAATAATCCCATATTTTAGTTCTCCTTTAGCACGTATTCTTCGATAGCCCAGGCAACGGCTTCCTCGTCGTTGGTCATTGGGGTAATCACATTGGCAACTTCCTTAACTGCTGGAACAGCATTTTGCATAGCAACTCCCAGACCTGCCCATTCAATCATGGAAAGGTCATTGGCCTCGTCCCCACAAGCCATGACTTGACTTTGGTCGATTCCTAAGTGTTTAATTAATTTCGCTAAACCTGTTGCCTTGTGGACGTTTTTCGGCGACCATTCCAATAAGAGTTCACGCGATTTGAAGATTTCATATTGGTCAAACAATTCTGGAGAAATCTGTTGAATCGCTGCATCCAAAGGTTCTTGGGCAAAAGCAGTCACGCATTTATTATACGTCATCTGACTAGATAGATCTTCAAAAGCGACAGGTACGAAAGTCAGGGCTGGGTTGAACTTAGCATAGAGACTTTCTTGGTCTGACTGGATTTGATAGACGGTTCCTTCTGAAATAGCATCTAACGGTAATCCGAGTTTTTCAGTTTCCTCGTACAAGCGTGCCACATCGTCGATTGAAAAGACGGTTTTATCGAGAATCTCCCCTGTATTTTTCTGTACTAGACCACCATTAAAGGTGATGGTGTACTCATCCTCCTGACCATCAGTCCCTAGCTCATGGAGAAAGAAATCCATAGCCTTCAGAGGACGTCCCGTTGTCAGAACGACCTTGATGTCACGGTCACGCGCAGCTTTGAGGACCGCCTTGGTACGATCTGTCAGCTTTTTATCCGTTGTCAGCAAAGTACCGTCCAAATCCAGTGCAATCAATTTAATATCTGCCATTACAAACCCTCCATATAAGCCATCACTGATTGGTCCTTATGGTGGCCAATCACTGCTTCTGCTAATTCTAAAATTTCTGGTCGCGCATTTTCAGGAGCGATGGGGTGCCCCACTACCTGCATCATGTGAAGGTCATTGAGATTATCGCCAAAAGCCATAACCTGATCCATGGTCAGACCAAGTTTTTTTGCCAGCTCATCAATAGCTACACCCTTATCAACATAGTCCAAGACAATATCAATGGATTCAAAACCAGTTGTCATGGCTTTCACACCAGGAACATTTTCGTTGACCCAGGCCTCACCAACTTCTATCGTTTCTTCTGTGAAGTTGGTGGTGAATTTAAAAATCTCATCTGTGATATCTTCCAAACGTGATACTTTTTGAATGTTCTCATTGTAGTGACTACTTAACTTTAGATAGGTTTCATCCACTGTTTCCAATACATAACAAGCTTTTTTCCCTGTCAGAAGCATTTTTCTTTCATCAAAATAGGGTGATTTCTTTAAAGCTTCAAAAGTACTCAAGTAAAAGTCGCGAGACATCGTAGCCTCGTACATATCCTCACCATGAAACTCAACGTAGCTGCCATTTTCAGCTATAAAAATCACTTCGTCACGCACATCCGCAAATAGCTTTTTAAGGGACAAGATACCGCGACCCGAGGCCACTGCAAAATAAATCCCCTTTTCCTTGTAGGAAACAAGCAATTTTTTGAGGCGTTCCATATCAAACCGACCCTCTCCATCTAGAAAGGTTCCATCCATATCGGTTGCTACAAGTTTAATCATAAAATCCTTCATTCTCCAATTGATAAATCTATCTTCTATTATACCATAGATAAGTTTAAAAAGGTCCAGTACAGTAGGATAGCACTACTTTTTCGGAGAAACTTCAAAGGGCATAAAAATTAGAATAGTAGAACTTTTTTCAGATAGTTTAAAAAGTTTGTATTCCCCTACCCTTTTCTCTATAATGGAGAGAAAGGAGATGACTATGATTGAAATAAAACATGAAATTGATGCAAACTTTGCAGGCCGACTCAATATCCTACGCGCAGGTGTTCTGGGTGCCAATGATGGGATTATTTCCATCGCTGGAGTTGTTATCGGTGTTGCCAGTGCGACAAGCAATATCTGGATTATCTTTTTATCAGGTTTGGCTGCTATCCTCGCTGGTGCTTTTTCTATGGCAGGTGGCGAATATGTCTCTGTATCCACTCAGAAAGACACGGAAGAAGCCGCTGTCGCTAGAGAGCAACTACTCTTGGATAAGGACATGGAATCTGCAAAACAATCCCTCTATGCTGCTTACTTACAAAATGGTGAGTGTGAAACGTCCGCCCAACTTTTGACCAACAAGGCCTTTTTAAAAAATCCACTCAAAGCCTTGGTTGAGGAAAAATACGGTATCGAGTACGAAGAGTTTACCAATCCTTGGCATGCTGCGATCTCTAGCTTTATCGCCTTTGTACTGGGAAGCCTTCCTCCTATGATTTCAATCACCGTCTTTCCAAGCGATTATCGCATTCCTGCTACTGTTTTTATCGTGGCCCTTTCCCTTCTTGTCACTGGCTATACCAGTGCTAAACTAGGCAAGGCACCTACGAAAACTGCTATGATCCGTAACCTCTGTATCGGACTTCTGACCATGGGAGTAACCTTCCTCTTGGGACAACTCTTCAGCATTTAAGATAAAGAAATACCTCGATGAATATCGAGGTATCTTTTTTTTACATTTGCACAATCTTGCGATAGCTTCTTGAGGTAATCATAAAGATTAAGACATAGACGATGAGGAAGATAGCACAGATGGATAAAGTGACAGTCAACATCATGGTCGCATCTAGCACCCCAATTACTTTTAGGATGAGGCTAAGCATATGATAGGCAAAGGCAAGGTGTAGGAAGGCAAAGAGCAATGGGAGGAAGAAAACAGTTAGGACCTGTTTATTGATGGTTTGCTTGATTTGCTTTTGATCGAGACCGACTTTTTGCAAAATGATAAAGCGTTCACGATCTTCATAGCCTTCAGAGATTTGTTTGTAGTAGATGACAAGAACCGTTCCCACCATAAAGATGATAGAGAGGAAGATACCGATGAAGAAAACTCCACCAAAGAGAGCACTCATCTGCGCACTACTATCAGCCAGATTGCTTCCGTAAACATAGCTTCCTTCTTTGTTTAGTTCTCTATTAAAGTTGTTAACGAATTTTGAATAGTCATCTGCAATTTTAAGCTGCTCTTCCTCACTAGCCGTTACATTCATACCACCATAGTATTGATTAAAGATGGAAGAATTAGGATGCTGGTCAAGAAAGGCTTTCAAGTCAGGAACAACCAAATAGTTATAATCCGAAGTTAGAATATTGTACTGATTTGGGACATGTTCAAGAATAAAATCTTTTTTGATTTCTTCTTTGATCGTGTAGGTCTGGTCATTCAGAGTCAGTTCTTTTTGACCTTGAAGTTGCTTGTTTTGAGCAAACAATCCAACTTCCTTACCTGAAAGTGCAAGTTTCTGTCCTGTCATATTCTCATAGTCTTTTTGGTCAAAGACCATAAAAATAGTTTTCGGTTGAACACGATTTTGACCCTTCTCAAAAATTGTCAATTTCGTACCTTCTTGATTTGCCACACCAAAGTTACTGTATGTAAGGACTTCTTTCTTTGTGACAGTCAATCCTTTTTCACTAGCATACTGGCTCAAGAGTTTTTCGATATCTTCTTTTTCAACATTCTGTCCTGTAATCCCAAAATCATGTGGATTCATGACCTTCTTGAAGTTTTCTGATGCCTTAAAGATACTTGTTGCAGCAGACATAGTCACTAAGACCATGGTTGAGAGAATAGCAATCGTCGCCAGACCAACCGCATTTTTCTTCATACGGAAAATGAGATTGGATACGGAAATCATGTTGTTGGGTTGGTAATAATAACGCTTGTTTTTCTTTAAGATTTGTAAGAAAACTGTAATCCCTGCATTGAAGAGAAGATAAGTTCCCAAAATTACTAACAAAACTGCTACGAAGAAAATCAGAACAGCAGAAAGTGGGTTTTCGACTGTTACTGCTAGATAGTAACCCGCTCCCAAACTAATCAGACCTAGAATGGTTTGGACACCTAAGAAACGTCCTTTTTTCTCACCACTGGCCTTCTCACGAGAGAGCTGAAGGGCATTCATGCGTGCAATACGAAAGGCATTGATAAAAATCAGACCTAGGAAGATAGCTCCAAAGACGATGAGAACTAGGATAAAGACAATTGGTTGGAAAGTCGAAACGAGCTCCACTTTCATCTTCATCAGCTTCAGAAGAAGGGCGAAGATTAGCTTATCAAAGAGAGCTCCTAGACCGAGACCAGCTGTCAAGGTTAAGGAACCAAAAATAAGAAGCTCCTTAAAAACCATACTGATCAAATGGCGCTTTTCGAGACCCAGCATACCATATACACCCAGCTCCTTGGAGCGGTTCTTCATGACAAAACTATTGGCATAAAGTACAATAATTCCAGAAGCGATGGTAACAACCACCATACCGAGGGCAAGCGTCATAGAGATAGTTTCTCCCCCTCGGATCTTGCCAATGTTAGGATTAAGCGACAGTGAGTAAAAGAGATAGGTGATGGTCACTGCTAAGAGAACAGCTAAAGCAAAGGGATAGTAGAGTTTGCGGTTTTTGATCAAGTTGGATACCGCTAACTTATTGGTTAATCGGAACATACTAATTCACCTCGCTTGCCATAACAGTCAAAGTATCAGAGATTTCTTGGAACATCTGACGCTCTGTCTTGTCTCCACGGTAGATTTGGTTGTAAAGAATGCCGTCTTTGATAAAGAGAACGCGCTTGGCCCTGCTGGCTGCTGCCGTTGAGTGAGTTACCATGAGAATGGTTTGGCCACGTTCATTGATTTCATCAAATACATCCAGAAGTGCTGCAGATGACTTGGAGTCAAGGGCTCCTGTTGGCTCATCGGCAAGGAGAATTTCAGGTTCTGTGATGATGGCGCGTGCTACTGCTACCCGTTGCTTTTGACCACCAGAAATCTCATAAGGGTACTTCTCTTGCAATTGGTTTATGCCCAAATTTTCAGCTGTTACCACCAATTTCTTCATCATCTCCGTGATGGGTTTTCGTGATAAAACTAGCGGAAGCAAGATATTGTCCTTAACAGATAAGGTATCTAGCAAGTTAAAGTCTTGGAAGACAAATCCCAACTTCTCACGACGGAAACTCGAAGCCTGTGAATTTTTAATAGTGGCTGTGTCGGTTCCATTCAGGTAAACCTGCCCACGAGTTGGTTTATCCAGCATAGCTAGAATGTTGAGCAGGGTTGACTTTCCTGAACCAGACTCTCCCATGATAGCCACGTAGTCACCCTTTTCCACGGTAAAGTGAATATCCTTGAGGGCCTCTACTTGGTTGCCTTGGAAACGTGTTTTGTAGATTTTTTGAACGTGTTTTACATCTAAAAGTGTCATGATTTTCTCCTTCTTAATATCCCATCATTTGAAACTGTGCTTGCATCATAGCGCATCCCAGTTGAACACGCTCGATATCTTTTTGACTTGGTTTTCTTGTTTTCTTTTGTAAAATTCTTTTCATGGTTTTGCTCCTTTGTTCTTTATGAGTCTAGTTTATCGCAAAAAAAGACGGCTTGCCATAATCTAACCTTACAAAAGAGACTTTAATCTTACATTTTTGTAAGATTGAAGAATATTTATGAAAATAGCTACTATAAAAAGCCATAGTATTGCTTGTTTTATCCTTAAAATAATAGTAAAATTAAATTATGAAAAGGCTTTCTTTGACGTCTTGTAAAAGAATTAGCTTTCTGATAATTATTTTTAAAAGTGCTAAACTATCATTCGTATCGCTGCTATAAGGAGGGAGGTTCAGCCCCTCTTTTTTAGAAAGAGGTTCCTATGAAACGTGTTTTTCTCTTTATCAGCAATCTTCTTTTAACTTTCTTTCTCATTGCCACTCTGTCCTTTTGGAAAGACTCTCTTCCACAAATCCTGTTCCCGGGTGCAGCAGTATTAAGTGGGCAAGCAGATTATTCTACCGTTAAAGAAGAATTAAATAGTCTTGCTAAAGAACATAATAGTCTTATCGCAAGAACCATTTGGGAAGTAGATAGTGATGGAAAATCACAAACTTACTACGAAGTTTTTGGAGATGGGAAACTCCCAGACTGGATGCCTCCAGCAAGTCAAGAAAGCATTCACAAGAGCGATCTTCTCAACAACTACAATATTATCAGCGGATCCCTAACTAGTCAAGAATTGGCCACTCATCTGAAAGAACTTGGACTAGAAAAAGCGAATGCATTTGAAAATGACAGAGTATCCTTTGTACTTGCCCTCTTTACCCAACCTAATCAGCTTACCAGTATGTTAATCTTTTTGCTGACTTTCTTAGCTTTGATTGTTATTGGCCAAATTCAATCTCTCTCTCAGTCAGGGATTCGATTGATTTCTGGAGAACGACTGAGCCATCTCTTCTTTCGTTCTCTCGCAAGAGACGGACTTGATATCCTTCTTTTTGGTCTACCTGCTTTGCTGATAGCAAGTGTCTTGCTCGTTTCCCTAGGATATCCTTATGAAGTTCAGACTTTTCTAGGAATACTTTTTATTCTTTACAATAGCCTACTTCTCTTACTTAGTCTTCTAATTGCCTTTCTTTTTACCATTTCTTTAAAAAAAGTCCATCTCCTCTCTATCATCAAAGGAAAATTACCAATCAAGTCAATTCTACGCATTCTCTACTTTGGTCAGGTACTTGCCATTCTACTGGTTATTGTAGGATTTGGACGTATGTCTACTTACTATCATATACTTGAGAAAAATGAGGCTGGACAAGCTACTTGGGAACAACGCTCCAATGTTGTTACTCTTCAAACAGGGCGTTCCAGTCAGATGAAAAATTTAGATGAACTGCAGACAAATGCTGATAAATGGTTTGACTTTATTCAGCATGCTATAGATAATGAGAATGCCTTCCTTATTAAACATAATCTAGTTGAGCAAGCTCTTAAGCAAGCTATCTCAAATCATAATGAAACTGAAAATAACCCTTATGGTGTGGAAGGAAAAAATATTCTCTATGTAACACCTAACTACTTCAAAAAAGAAGGTATAAAGTTAACATCAGAAACCTTTCAAAAAATCAACACCCTCAAAGATGGACAGATCCTTGCCATACTCCCAGAAGAACTACAAAAAAATGAAAAAGATATAAAAGCAAACTTGCAACAAGAGTTAACCAACCGATTATACAGTAGCAAGTCTAATCAAACTGTCGAAATTAGTATAGCTTATACCAATAAAAATAATGATGTATTTCTCTATAATACCACCCATATCGCTTATGATCAATGGTTATCAAATCCCATCTTTCTTGTGCTTTCTCCTAAAGCACTTGGTAAGGCTTCCTCCATCTTCTGGTTTACAAATCTAGAATATCTCTATTTTACAGACCTCCACCAGACACAAGAACTTTTAAAACACTATCAACTTGATCAAATGGTCTCAGGGCTATCGTCTGCTAGGGAAACCTATCTCCAGTTAAATCAAAAAATTAAAATCGAAATTTTTAGTAACTTAGCGAGTGCTATGTTTGCTATTTTGACTTCAATTTTGCTGTTTACAAGTTTAAATCTGCTCTATTTTGAAGCCTTTCGCAAAACCATATTCTTGAAAAAAATAGCAGGCTATTATTTCTTTGAATTACACAGTAGATATATCACTTCTCAAATAGCAGCTCTCTTTCTCGGAAGTGGTCTAGCTTTCATTATTTCTAAGAATATCTGGATTACCCTAATCCTATTTTTCAGCTTTTCAAGTTTAGCCGTTCTTCTATTGAAAATCTGTGATAAGAAGGAAAGTAAAACCTATGCTAGCATCATCAAAGGAGGATAGTATGATTGAATTACAACATATTTGGAAACAATTTGGTTCTCGTATTATTTTTTCAGACTTGAATCTGAATTTTCAAAGTGGTATGGTATATGCTTTGATAGGAGACAGTGGTTGTGGAAAAACCACTTTGCTCAATATGCTTGCAAAACTAGAGACTTTCGACAAAGGAGAAATCATTTATAAAGGAAAGTCTTTGACTTCTCTAAAAAATGAGGAATTCTATCGTAACGAGCTAGGTTATCTCTTCCAGAACTTCGGACTATTAGAAAGTCAGACCATTCGAGAAAACCTTGAGCTGGGACTGATTGGCAAAAAACAGAACAAGAAACAAGAAAAAGAGAGACTTCTTCTTCAAGCACTACAAGCTGTCAGACTAGATTATCTAAGTCTCAACCAAAAAATCTATGAATTATCTGGTGGTGAAGCTCAACGCGTAGCGCTTGCTAAGATTATCCTGAAAAATCCTCCTTTAGTTTTAGCTGATGAGCCTACCGCCTCGCTAGATCCAAAAAATTCCAAGGAAATTATGGAAATTCTCCTTGAACTTCGTAATGCTAATAGAACAATTATCATCGCAACTCACAATCCTAGTATTTGGAAAATGGCTGATCAGGTAATTCATCTCTCTCAAGATGGAAAAGAATATACTTAAATATCAAAATCCCTTGTGGCTAAATAACCACAAGGGATTTTCAGTCATTTATGCTGCTTCTTTTAAGTAACATAGTGCAAATAATAAATTTTCCCTGTTAAATCTCACCAAAACCAGCCATCATTGTCTTCAATGGCTTGGGCTTCCTTACGTTTGCGTGGTCCTGTTCCGTACATTTCGGCTTCGATTTCTTCCTTAGTTGGCAGGATAGAGGCAAGGATGATGTAGATTATCACACCAATTCCAAAATTTGCTACGGTAAAAATGGCGAAGAGAAAGCGGACTAGGGTTACATCAAAATTCCACTTGTCTGATAGCCCAGCTAAAACTCCTGACACCATACGATTTCGTCTCATTTTATAAAATTTTGTATTCATGATTGTTTCCTCTTTCGGTATTCTTACAAGTAGTATAGCATGAAACAGGTTCACAAACATCAGTCCTTAGGCCGATTTAAGATGACGAGTTTGCCACGGCAGACGCCACAGCGATAGCGTTTTGTATCAACCTTCCTCTTGCGTTGATAGCGTTGCTGGCAGTATTGGCACTGATAGACCAGGAAATTACTTTGGTCTTTCAAATGGGGAACAAAGCGCAGTCCATCCACTTCTTTCAAAAGTTCTTTAAAATCTCGGTCCTTATGTCGATAACCCTTTTTCTGAAAATAAAGGTGATAGTGACAGAGTTCATGGCGCACGATTTTGCGAAAGACTTCCAAACCTAGTTCATTATAAACCTTGGGATTAAAGTCCAAATGCCCATCCTTGGGGAAAAATCGTCCACCTGTCGTTCGCAGACGAGAATTCCACTGGGCTTGGTGGGTAAAAGGTCTACCAAAGTCTTCGAGGGAAACAGACTGAACGTACTCAGTCAGTTTCATCTGGAGCTAAGAGCGACAGATTGACTTTTTCACGTTCGGTATCGATTTTCTTGACCCAAACCGTTACCAAATCTCCGACTGATACCACTTGGCTGGGATGTTTGATAAATTTACGACTCATATGGGAAATATGAATCAAGCCGTCCTCGTGAATCCCGATATCAACGAAGGCACCGAAGTCAACGACATTCCGCACCACACCTTCCAGTTTCTGGCCGACTTTTAAATCCTTGATATCCAAGACATCTTGACGAAGCACAGGTGCGTCAAAGGAATCACGGAAATCTCGACCTGGTTTGAGAAGATCAGCAATGATATCTTTAAGGGTTTCTGGACCAAGTTCTAGTTCTTGCGCCATTTCTTTGACTGAAAGGGACTTGAGTTTGCTTTGAGCTTCTTCATTCAAGTCCTTGATATCCAAGCGTTTGAAGAGTTCCTTAACCGCAGCATAGTTTTCTGGGTGAACTCCAGTATTATCAAGAATATTGCTACTTTCCGGAATACGGAGGAAACCTGCAGCTTGCTCAAAGGCTTTGGCACCTAAACGAGGAACATTTTTGATTTGTGCGCGTGAAGTGATTTTCCCTTCTTCCTCACGGTATTTGACAATATTTTCAGAAATAGTTTTATTGAGTCCAGCTACGTGGGAGAGAAGTGCTGGGCTAGCTGTATTGACATTGACACCAACTTGGTTGACTACGGTATCGACGACAAAGTCCAGACTTTCAGACAGTTTCTTCTGACTGACATCGTGCTGGTATTGCCCGACACCGATTGACTTGGGATCAATTTTGACCAATTCAGCAAGAGGATCTTGCAAGCGACGGGCGATTGAGATAGCAGAGCGCTTTTCAACGGTCAAGTCTGGAAACTCCTGACGAGCTAGTTCACTAGCAGAATAGACTGAAGCACCACTTTCATTGACGATAACATAGCTGACTTCTGGAAAATCTTTAAGAACTTCCGCCACAAAGGCTTCACTTTCACGACTAGCCGTTCCATTTCCGATAGCAATAATTTCCACGCCATACTGGCCAATCAAGTCGGCTAAGTCTCGCTTGGCTTCTTCGATTTGACGAGCGGAGGCTGGTTTTACTGGATAAATGACTTGAGTCGTCAGCATTTTTCCTGTCGCATCAACGACTGCCAGCTTGGCACCTGTACGAAAGGCAGGGTCAAATCCTAAAACCACGCGCCCTTTCAGCGGAGCAACCAAGAGAAGATTGCGCAGATTGTCAGAAAAGAGTTGGATAGCTCCTTCTTCTGCCTTTTCAGTTAATTCTGTCCGAATGCGTCGTTCGATAGCAGGCAAGACCTTTTTCTTAACTGACTGTTGAACAACTTCATCTATATAGGCATTTTTCACCTTGAAACGGGCAGCAAAGAAAGATAAGATACGGTCCGTCGCATGTTCAAAGCCGACCTTCAAAATCCCTAGTTTCTCCCCACGATTGAGTGCCAAGGTACGATAACCTTGCATGTTGCCAACTGTCTCTGAAAAATCATAATAAATCTGAAAAACTTGTTTTTCATCGAGACTTTCATCTTTAACTTGCGAAGTGATTTTAGAGTGTCTCAGCACTTCCTGATAGGTCAGTGAACGCAAGGTCACATCTTCAGATAAGGCTTCGACCAAGATATCAACCGCACCAGACAGGGCTTCTTGACCAGTCGCAAATCCTTCACAGACAAACTTCTCAGCTTCTTTCTCTAAACCATTTACATTCTGCAAGATCAAGCGAGCAAGAGGAAAGAGTCCAGCTTCACGAGCAATGGTTGCCTTGGTCCGACGTTTTTCCTTATAAGGAAGATAGAGTTCTTCTACGTCTGCTAATTTCTCAGCTGCCAGGATAGCTTCTTCCAATTCCTTGGTTAGTTTGCCTTGTTCTTGAATCTTAGCTAAGACAGCTTCTTTACGATCGTTGAGATTTGTCAGACTTTTATCCAGATCAATAATGGCCTTAATCGCTACCTCATCCAGACTACCAGTCATGTCCTTGCGATAACGGGCGATAAAGGGAATTGTCGCTCCTTCAGTGGTCAAACTTAGAACGGTATCGATTTGCTTTAAGGTTACACCCAAATCTTGGGAGATTTTTTCATATTTTTTATCCATATACCTATTATACCATAAGGAACAGCCCTTGTTTCGCCCTACCCTTTTTTACCTCTTTGATTATCAAAATAATCCCTTTTCAAGAAAATAATAGTATAATAGAGGTAGAATGTAGAAAAGAGGTAGGCCCATGGCTGTTAAATTTACAAAAACTGATGACTTGGACAAGATGTTTGAAGAATTCGCAAAACTTCCTGACTTAACACAAGTCACTTTTCCAGATGACAAAGATAAAAAAGAAAAAGTTGAGAAGAAAAAATAGATGACGATTTTCCAATCTCTTCCTCCTAGTGTATTACAAGCGGGAGCTATTTTTCTCTCCATCATGATTGAAGCCCTTCCTTTTGTTCTGATTGGGAGTCTCATTTCGGGATTGATTGAGGTCTATATCACACCTGATAAAGTTTATGAGTTTCTCCCTCGCAATCGTTGGGGGAGGATTTTTTTTGGTACCTTCATTGGCTTTCTCTTCCCATCCTGCGAGTGTGGAATCGTTCCGATTATCAATCGTTTTCTGGAAAAGAAAGTTCCCAGCTACACGGCCGTTCCCTTTCTGGTGACTGCTCCCATCATCAATCCTATCGTTCTTTTCGCTACTTATTCTGCCTTTGGTAATTCCTTAAAAATTACCTTCTTGCGAGCTCTGGGAGCCATTGTGATTGCTTTGGTTCTGGGTATTTTTCTAGGATTCTTCTGGAAGGAACCCATTCAAAAAGAGAATCCTATTGCTTGTCATGAACATGACTTTTCACACTTGACCCCTGCTAGAAAAGCCTTTCAGGTCTTTATACAGGCTATTGACGAGTTTTTCGATATGGGGCGTTACTTGGTCTTTGGCTGTCTCTTTGCGGCTATCGTGCAGGTCTATGTCCCGACTCGGATCTTGACCTCTATCAGTGCTAGTCCAGTCCTTGCGATTCTCTTGCTCATGTTTCTAGCCTTTCTCCTCTCTCTTTGTAGCGAGGCGGACGCCTTTATCGGCGCTTCTCTCCTCTCGAGCTTCGGCCTAGCGCCAGTCCTTGCCTTTCTGGTCATTGGCCCCATGCTTGATATCAAAAATCTCCTCATGATGAAACACTATCTCAAAGCGCGCTTCATCTTGCAATTCATGGGCATCGTGACAGTGTTTGTCTTGCTTTATTCTTACATGATAGGAGTGATGCTATGATCCGATTTTTCATTTTACTGGGTTATTTTGCTCTAACTCTGTATCTGCAGCTATCTGGCAAGCTCAGTCACTACATCAACCTCCACTATTCCTATCTAGTCTATATCTCCATGATCCTTTCTCTTCTGTTGGCTCTGGTCCAATTCTATATCTGGATCAAGAAAATCAACTCTCACAGCCATTTGGAAAGTCGTCGTGCTAGACGAATCAGTATCCTTTTACTGTCACTACCTCTGTTGATTGGGGTTGCCTTTCCGACCGTAAGTTTGGACTCGAGAACTGTATCTGCCAAAGGTTATCATTTCCCACTTGCTGAGGGAATCAACACAGCCATTCAGGCAAGCGAAGGAACATCCAGTCAATACCTCAAACCCGATACCAGCACCTATTTTTCCAAATCTGCTTATGAAAAGGAAATGAGGTCTACAGCTGATAAATACCTCTCCCAGTCAACCATTCAGGTTACAGATGAAAACTATATGGAGGTCATGGAAGTTCTCTATGACTATCCTCAGGAGTTTGAAGGAAAGAAAATCGAGTTTACAGGCTTTGTTTATAACGATCCTAGCCATCCAGATAGCCAGTTTCTCTTTCGCTTTGGAATCATCCACTGTATCGCAGACTCTGGCGTATACGGACTCTTAACCAAGGGAAACTCGCGCCAGTATCCTGACAATACTTGGATCACCGCTAGAGGAACCCTGACCCTCCACTACCATAAAGAACTCAAACAAAAACTCCCAACACTAGAGGTTGAGAGTTTCACAAAAGTAGACAAACCAGAAAATCCTTATGTATATCGCGTGTTTTAATAAAAAGTAGCCTGACAAGGCTACTTTTTATTATTTAGCAATTTTCTAACCTCTTGAGCACCAATCTGATCGCCTGCCTTTTCAAAAAGAGCGATAGCTTGTAAAAAATTTTCATGTGATTCTTCAGGATTTTGTATCGAACCAATCTCTCCTAAACCTCTATAAGCACAAGCTTGGGCAATCAAATCATCTGTTTGCAAAGCTTGTTTTAAGGACTGTTCCATATACATGAATGCTTCTGCTACTTTCCCTAGCTTTAATCGTAAATAACCTTGCTCATAATTGTTAACAGAAGATTTGAGGGTATCCTCTGTAAAAGCTTCTTCAATGACTTTTTGCTCTCTTTCGATATAGAAAAGGGCTGTTTGAAATTCATTCATTTCACGATAAACCATGGCTAACTGATGATAGCCTATATGTTCATTTTCTGGGTCACTTTTAGTTCGTGCTAAGTCAATGTAACGCTGATAGATACTTAAGCACTCGTTGTATTTTTGCTCTTCAAGATAAATATACCCCATCAAATTTAACAAACTAAAATCCGTGCAAGTTTCCAATGAAAAATCAGCTTCAACTAATTTTTTAGCCTCTTCAATCTTGCCCTCAAACAATAATTCCCAGGCTTGATTCATGCTTATTCTCCTCTAGCTTATGTTGTATAGAAATCAATAGACAAATCACTATCAGACTCGTATTTTTTCCAAGCTAGGCTAAATCCATAATAGTCTACAAACTCAGTATGCCAGTCATAATAAAGTGGGATACGACTATACTTTCTCGCTACAATTTCGTCTTCAAATTCTGGAGACTCCCCTGCAGTAATACCAAATTGAAGACCATTTAGTTCCCAAGTATTTCCCCAAACGTTTTCATCAGAGAGAACATCGATCCATCTCGAGGCATCAATATCAAAATCTGCACATAATTCCAGTTCATAGAGTCTTCTACAGTTAATCTCTGAAGGCTTTATATAAAGGGCGCTATCAACTTGGTACTTTTTATCGCTGACTTGAATCTGTGTGATTTTCATTGAAATTGGAACTCCATTTAATTCTAACCAGAAATATCCTAAAGGAGTTTTGATACTATGATATGTTTGTTGAGAGTTGGGGTTAGCATTTTTGGAGCAAGCATCAAGAATTCTTCCCAGCTTAATTAAATTTCTACAAACGTTTTTCGAAGTGATTGGGTCGAAATGTGAATACCTACGAATGACACGTTTTAACTTTTCAACAGGAAAAGTGATATCCTTTGGTAGGGCATGATACTTCTGTACAACTAAAGCAGTTTTTTCAGTATTTTCCTTCCCCACTGGGACAACAACAGCGTGTCCTATATGGATATTTGGGTCATCACAGATATAAGTATAACCATTCCCTCCCTCCTGAAACTCAACCACAACAAGATTTAACTCTTGATCTGGATCAAAGAGAGGCTCTACCTTTTCTACTTCTTGGCGCTCATAAAAAGTAAAGTGATCTCCATCCCCGTCTTCGCCAAAAACCATGAAACTGCCACACTCAGGGCACTTCCACATATAAAATGACGCTTCAGAAATATCATCATAAGAAATTTTATTATGGTCGTCAGCTTTATTTATGATTTCTTCAAACAACTCATCCGAATAAACTGAATAAGCATTTGGATCGGGCGCTCGGTGGTCATTCATTGCTTGCCCACATTTACATGTCCATTTACCCATAAAAACCTCAGTCGTGGCCTAATTCTTCAAGGAAAAATTGATTTAGAGCTCTCCAGTCTTTCTTTTCCTCACTAACACTTTGAACGTATGCATCCAACTCTTGGATGTTAGCTAAAATATAATCTTGAATTGGCATTATCGGATCAATTTCCATACCTTCAGGCTCATTTATCTTAATGTCTAGCAATCTTGAAACATGCTCCTGCATTTGAGACGGAAGTAATTCTTTGACCAAATCATCAAACAAAATCGGTGGAACAAAATGGTATTTTTCAATCCAACGACAAGCCAAAATAGGACGCAGCGCATAGAAATACTTTTTAGGTTTGACCTTGTCTCCTGAAAGATACTTATTCATTTGAGTTCTAGCAGTATTCAAGTAATGATACAGCATTTTCTTCTCAGAAAAATACTGGTTGGCAAGAGGACGCATGCGCTCGATAAAATCCGTTTGTTGATAGACAATTGGTGACTGTAACCATTCAAACAGTGTAGGATTTGACTTATAAAGGAGTTTTAAAGTCTTGTCTAAATCCCAACCACTCACATCCCAAGTATCGTCAATTGGTAGCTCGATAACATCACGCTGTTCATTTAAACGGAGATAAAAATCTTGCTTGTGTTTGTAGATAAACCGTACATCAAAGTCACTATCGGGAGACTCAAAACCCCAGGCACGACTACCAGACTCAATAGCCCACAAAACTGTGACATCGTAATCACGCTCAATTTCTGCTAATTTTTCCGGTACCAGAACATTCATTTCTTCTTGCGTTTGCATTTACAACCTCTTATTATTTACGCTGCTTCTCCAGCTCGATCATTAATGAGTTCAATTGTTTGGACAATATTACGAAGTATAGGGAGTTGGTGTTGAAAGAGTAGTTGAACTGAACCATACGATTTAAACGGCTCTTGTGTTAAAACTTTAGTCTCCAAGCAACCATTTTCTACAATGTAATCTACAATCAATTTCACAAAGGAAATCTGCTTGGCATTGAGACTCTCATCCGATAAAAATTTAGAAAAAACTTGATTGGCAGCCTCTCTATCTAAACCAATAATCTCACGAACCAATCTAGGAATTGCCTTATTTTCATAATGTTGTTGGTAATCTGACTTGCTACCTAATTTTTCCCATAGCAATGTTTCAAGTGCAAGTAAATCTTGAGAGGTCAATTTTTCATTATGGTATAACTTAGAAATTGCTTCATCATCTAGATGAGTTTTCAAATAATGTTCAACTTTTTCATTATAAGATCGCAGGTCATTGACTTGTAAATATGGCTTAGTATCATGGACAGTGGAAAGAATGTGATCATCAAAATTGACATAATATACAGTGCGTTCCGGTTTATCCAGAAACTGTAGTAAATCTCGAAGCGCAAGGCGTATTTTTTCCAACTCGGATAAACTAACTTCTTCCCAAAATTCAGGTTCTTGTACTTTCCTGATAATTTCAGCCTGTGCAAAAACTTGTGGTATATTGCCAACCCTAGCAAGGGCTTTAGCTGTTTTCATAACTTGAGATATATGGACAGTTGCTGGCTTAGCCAACAGTTGTCCTAACTGTATCTGAAACAGCCATAAATCAAATCGTCTCGCCATCTCGTCTTCTTTATTTTCTTCAAATAGAATCGGCGAAAGATCTTTCTGGATTGTTTCACTTGTGACGGTCGTTAGATTTTGCCAATTTTCCAACTTTCTGTAAGTATAAACTGTATCTAAAACCATACGAACCCTAAAGTCTAACTCATTTAAGCTCACCATACGTTCATGAAGTTCTGAGACGAGTTGTTGACGGTATTCTCTAGCAAACTGATCATCTTGATAACGAAGCTCCTGCAGTTCACGAATCAAGTCCACCTTGATATTAAACAAACGTTGAGTCAGAGAAACAATGTGACGACCATCTCCTTCTCTTGGATCAGCTTTGAAATATTCAAAATTATCGCCATAATCAAATACCAAGAAATTTTCCTTATCCTGCTCAGGGCCGAATAAATCTTTACAAAGACGGGTTCCACGGCCAATCATCTGCCAAAACTTAGTTTTAGAACGCACTTTCTTGAAAAAGATTAAATTAACAACCTCTGGTACATCAATACCTGTATCCAACATATCAACAGAAATTGCAATTTGAGGGTATTTCTCCTTAATTTTAAAATCATCAATTAAGGTTTGATAATGCTTAATGCTATAATCAATCACTTGAGCATAATCGCTTCCTTTTTCTGAATAACGTTCGTTAAAAATATCTCTGATGTATTCAGCATGTCGATGGTTTTTAGCAAAGATAATGGTTTTACCAATTTCGTCACCTGAAGCTGTCTGAATTCCTCTTGTCATTAGTTCATCTAGAACAATTTTGACTGTTTTTCTATTGAAAATAGAGGTATTAAAATCCTCAGGATCAATATCTTTCTCAGAACTACCATCTTCAAATTGACTATCAAAATATTCTTTTTCGTCTTGGGATAAATCATCGTAATGTAGACCATCCGTTGGTAGTTTCAACTTAGTTTCAATCGAATGATAAGCTACTAAATAACCATCTTTGACAGCCTCTTCCAGATCGTATGCGTATGTTGGAACACCATTCTCCAAGTTAAAGAAACCATAGGTATTCTTATCCAAATCTTGACGCGGAGTGGCAGTTAATCCTACGATCCTCGCATCAAAATAATCAAAAATTGATTTGTATTTCTGATAAATAGAACGGTGAGACTCGTCAATTATGATGAGATCAAAGTGCCCAACAGTGAAGGGGCGTTGATTTACTTCTTCTTGATCACTGATCACTCCTATCATAGTCGGATAGGTTGAAAAAACCATACGACTAGATCGAGCACTATCTTTATCCTCTAAGAAATTACAAACTGAAAGATCTGGAAGTAATTTCCTAAACGAATCATAAGCTTGCTTAACTAGGGAAGTTCTATCAGCTAAAAAAAGAACATTTTTTACCCAGTTATGACGCGAAAGGATATCAACTAGGGAAACCGCTGTACGGGTTTTCCCAGACCCAGTTGCCATAACCAAGAGTGCCTGTCTCCGATTATTGGAGAATGCTTCACAGACACTTGTAATCGCATGTTTCTGATAATGACGTCCAGAAATGTCGTCCCTAATTTTGCTAGAAATATCCTCGAGTGGTTTTTGCAAGTGACGTCTATCCATCAAAAGTTGCAACTCTTCTTGAGAGTAGAACCCTGCAATCTGGCGACGATTAACACCATCAAGTATGTAGTGCTTTAAACCATTGGTAATAAAGCAAATTGGCCGATAGCCGATTTGTTTCTCAAGAGCTTCAGCATATTCCTTGACCTGCACCTCCCCTACTTCTGGATTCACAGATGCCTTTTTGGCCTCAACAATTGCTAGAATTTTTCCATTTTTACCATAAAGAACATAGTCACAATATCCAGTTCCTGTACCATGCTTCAAATCATGAACGGCTACCTCAACACGACAGTTTTCCTCAAATGTCCAACCTGCTAAACGGAGATCGATATCAATAAAGAGTTTTCTTGTCTCTGCTTCAGATAGTTGATCGATATGGAAAGATACATCTTGTCGTAGAGCTGCTGTTTCACGTTTTTCAGTATAAGTCTCTTGAATAGTTAAGGATTGACTAGCCATCTGTTCATCGAAATCAGGAAGATCTGGCAAACTGTTTTGTAATTTTGCCATAGATTGTGGCGTTTCTCGAAACTTGATGTTTGCTGAAAGTGGCAATAACTGCTCGTCGAAATAACGCTCCACAAACTCGTTACTGTAGCAATAATCAATAAAATTGACAAATTGATACAAATGATGCAAAGCCAAAATCGCTTCTCGTTCCTTAATTTCTCCACCATGTGCAGCATGATTTCCCCATCGAATTAAAAGAACAATCTGCCTATGGAGCTCAGGATCCACAATCTCTCTAAAATCATCATCCCATACCAAAGAAGATAAGGTGGCACGATAGGGAGCTTCTAAATATGAATCGTGACTATATATCCAATGAACAGCCTGCTCCAAAGCACGGCGTGCCATAAAAGCAGTAGCTACAGTAGATGTTGCGATCATATTCTCAGCTTCTATACAAGGCTTTGAAAAAGATTCATACTCTTCGTTATTTAAAAGAAAATCAAAATTTCCCATTTTTCTCTCACTTTGAATAAATAGATAGCTATATTATACTAGATTTCAAGCTATTTCTCCACAGTTTTATAACTATCCCACAAGCAAATTGTGATTTGTCAACCTGAGCTACAAAGTCTGCGAATTCGTTTTGGAGGGAAAGAGGGGGAAGGGGAAGTAATATTTTTTTTATTTTTGTTATTGGTAACTGAGGCTGAGCACTGCCAGATATTAATCGTTTATAATAATTATCATCCTTTAAAACATGAAGGATAAATTGCCTATTTAATTCAGTTTTCTTAGCACGCAAAATTACCATACCTGAATTAATACGTAAATGATCATAACTAATCGATTCATCATAGTAGGCCACATTTCCAATGGTACCTCTTGTTGTCAAAACTATATCATGACGTTCTAATTTACCTTTCCTAAGTAATTTGTCCTTTGTTTCAGTGATAAATTGCTTTATATTAAATGAAAATCCGTTTTTTGTAACATTCTTTGTATTTAAAAATAAACAATATTCTTCATCAAACAACTCATCTGATTTCGGATAATTTTTGCCCCTGTCGCCATCTATAATATCAAATAAGTTATCAAGGCTTTCAAATCGCTTATTTTTCCCAAACATCTCGTTAAATCGGGATTTGCAGTTAAGAGATGAATTTTTGGTGTGAATGTTTGACATTGCTTTGGTTTACCATGGCATAGGCCAGGGTTGTATCAATTTTGCTGTGACCAAGTAGTTTTTGGACTTGTTCAATAGGCATTCCTTTATCAATCGCCTTAGTCGCTAGGGTTCTTCTGAATTTATGTGGATGAACCTTTTGTATTCCAAGTTTTTGTCCTAACTTTCTCAATCGAATCTCGACACCAGCAATTCCAAGTCTCTGGGCTTTTCCAACTAGCGTTACAAAAAGAGCTGGATGACTATCTTTTCTATCATTGAGATAGTTTCTTAAATGAATTTTCGTACGAGCATCAAAATATACGGGTCTTTCTTTTTTTCCTTTTCCGAAAACAACGCACTCTCTGTTTTCAAAATCAATATCAGAACGATTCAACTGGACCAGTTCTCCTACACGCATACCTGTTGATGCTAGTAGGTCAATCATTGCCAAATCTCTTAAATTTTCACAATTATCTCTCATAATTTCGAGATGTTCATCCGTATAAGTTTCTTTCACAGTTTGTTCTGTTTTAATTTTTTTAATCCTTCGAATAGGATTCTTGATGATATATTCCTCTTGCTCAAGCCAAGCAAAAAAAGAGGACAATATACGCCGAATATTGTCCAAATTCGCCTTACTACAGTCCTTTTCAGACTGATAATTTGCTAGATAACTCCTTAAATCATCTGTTGTCAGTTGTGTCACAGACTCCTTAATATGATGAAACAAATTTTCAATTGTTCTCTGATAATAACGTATTGTTTTTGCGCTACAGCCCTCCACCTGCTTAGCAGTTATGAATAGTTGCAACAGATTATTATTCGAATGCTTCTGCTTCTTTTTTCCATCCACTAGATGGCGCTCTAAACTCTCTCGCAATGCTAGTAATTGTTCATTATTTAAAAGGGGTAACATTTCTTGTATGATAATTGTAACTTTTGATTCCATAAATTCTCACTTTCATTATTACTCATCAATAAAAAGAGACAATATCAGTTTCTGCATTTCAGAATTCTAATATTGTCTGTTTATTTTCTAATACTCATTCAAATCCAACATACTAGCTTATTTTTTCTCTGACAGAATGTTGAGAAACCCATTTAGAGTAGCTTATCATTTTTTCATCAGTTAAAGCTTCTACCGCTATAGTCACGCACATATCAACCGCTTCTTCCACGGAAACAGTAAAGTGATAACCATTTAATTGTAAAAACTTCACCAAAACAAAGAAAGCTGTTCGTTTATTGGCGTTGGCAAAGACATGCTTCTTTATCAATTGGACAAATAATATTGTTGCTTTATCAAAAATTGTTGGATAAAGAGGTTTGCCAAAAACAAATTGTTCTGGTAAGTTCACAATCATATTTAACGCTGAAGCACTAACTGTTTGAATTTGCTCCTTTGGAGAATACCGTTGAATTACTAAAGCATTGATTTTTTCAATTTGCTTTTCTGTTAGATAGACTGTCATTTTCCACCAAAGCTTTGAAAACATCATCGTATTCATCAAAAATTGTATCCAATTTTAAGTTAAAGGCATCATCAGAAGCATAAGAGACCTGATGATCCAATTCTTCAGGAGTAAAGATAATTTCACCACTTGGTAACAATTTTGCTTCGTATTTAACACCACTTGGAATATTGAATTCGCTTGGAATCGTAATGGTGATTGAATTTCCTTGTTTTCTTGTTTTTACGACCATCTGATTTCCTCCTTTGAAGTATTATAACAAATAATTACGGTAATTACAATGATAGTGTAAAACTGCTATTTCATCTCAGAGCTTAACCGAAATATTCCTGCATAAGTGATTTTTTCAAGGTTTCCAATTCTTCCAGAGATTTTTGAATTGCCAATTGTGATTTGTCGGCCTGAGCCACAAAGTCCGCGAATTCGTTTTGGAGGGCTAGAGGGGGGAGGATTACTTTTAGTTCACTTAATATTTTTAAATTTATATTCTTTTGAGCTGATTCTGGAGCTTGACTTTCTAGCATCTTTTGAAAGTAACTAAACCAATAATGAATAAACATATTATTGGTTCTTTCTCCTGGAATAAAACCAACAATGCTATCTGGAAAACATGAATCAAAAGCCAATATACTTGTTTTAGCTATATTAGCTGCGATAGTTATACATAATGTTCCTTTATCCCACAATTTACTTTGTTTAAGACCAAACTCAGAATATGTAGAATGATAATCTACAATATAGTTTCCTGAATTAGCTACATCTCCTGTCTGTATAAACGGATAGATTCCTCCAAATAATTCCGAAGCGTTACGTGGTCTATACTTAGAAACACCTCTACCAATCGTTCCAACTTTATCTAGTGTTTCAATCTCCCAACCCATATCATTCAAAACAGGATCCCCAAACATCTCGTTAAATCGGGATTTTACAAGTATATTAAACTCTTCAAGTTGTTCTTGTCTCCTTAAAATCAGCTTGCTTAACAAATCCAGTTCACTTGCAATTCTTTGTTGCTCTTTCAAATTTGTATATGAAACCATAATATTATCGAAATATTTTTTAGTTAAATGTTTCATTGTGGAACCATGAGTATGTTTTATAGCGTCTTGCAAACCTTTTTCAACAACATATTTAAAATATGATTTATCGATATCTATCTTATCGAAAACAACTTTAAAAATATGCTGATTTAACACTGCGGATTTTCCACACCACTCAAAAACCCCTAATGTCCCCGACCAAGAAATAAGAATATCACCATCTTCAACAATATATTTTTTATCAATCGTACCCGAATAATAATTTATCTCTTTTGAAGTTTTAGTCAAATTCTGTATTCTAATAATCTCTTTTCCTTCAAATGACCAATCCTGAGGTTTAAAAGCATAGCCATTAATAAAAGTAGCCACTTCCCCTAACTTCACTTTCTTCATACAACAACCTCCTCGAAATATCGGGATTTGACGAGCAAGTTTAGTTCTTCCAATTGACATTTTCTTTTAGTAATAAGTCTTTTGATGATATTAAGAATACAGATAATGTTCTCTTGTTCTTCGATACGTAACAATTCTAATTTTAGATCAAGTAATATATTTTTATTTAAATGGGGAATTGTTGCGCCTGTTGAATGATACCTTAAATACTGCGATTTACTTTCCAAAAAAACTCCCAAATAATCTGATATAATCTCGTCTTTGTATTGTTCATTCTTTTTTAAGACCATAATAGTGCTACCAACAGCTCCCGATAATCCATAGCCAATTGTTCCTGCATTAGCACCATCCCAAGCTATCAGAATATCATCTAGAAGTGCTTCAGTTATATTTAAACTTTCAGTGAACTTTAGATTATTGTCATTTCTCAAATCATCTATTTGAATATAACGTTGACTTAGAGTCGTTTGTTCATTAAGTATAGTGGCTTTCTTACCTTTTTTCAGAGTTACCACTTCCCCCAACTTCACTTTTTTCATACATCCATCTCCCTACTTGAGTAATTCTTCTAACTCTGCCAAGCCAGCTTGAATTTCTTTTTCTAGATCATTAATTTTTTTTAAGATGACTTCTGTTGGTTCATACTCAACTTTTTCATACTCAATTTCTTTGTATTTATTGATCGATAAATCATAATCATTATCCTTTATCTCATCGACTGGAACAAAGAAAGACTGATCCGTTCTCTTACGTTCTGCTTCGTTGTCAAGTTGATGGAAACGTTGAATAATATCCGGAATATCATTATCACTGATCGGTTGTCGTTTATCATCCAAACTTAAACCATCTGCTTTCATATCGTAAAACCAGACCTTATCCGTTCCACCATTTCCAGTTTTTGTAAAGATGAGAATGGCAGTTGAAACTCCAGCATAAGGTTTGAAAACACCACTTGGCATTGATATTACAGCATCCAATTTATGATTCTCTACAATTTCCTGACGAATTCCTTTATGGGCTTTAGAAGAACCAAAGAGGACACCGTCAGGTACAATAACTGCTGCACGTCCCCCTGGTTTCAATGTACGCAAGAAAAGAGCAAGGAAAAGTAATTCTGTTTTTTTGGTTTTTACAGTCGCAAGAAGATCATTTGAAGTTGAATCGTAGTCAAGCGATCCCTTAAATGGAGGATTTGCTAACACTAAAGTGTATTTATCTGCTTCTTCATTATCTTGAGATAGCGAGTCAAGATAACTAATTTGTGGATTTTCCACTCCATGCAGCATCATGTTCATTGCACCAAGTCTAAGCATAGTTGTATCCGTATCATTCCCATGAAACATAATGTTATGAAAATGGTTGATATTATCTGGATTGGTTTCCCATTCATCTTTTTTACGCTTTAAGTAACGGCTAGCAGATACTAAGAAACCCGCAGACCCCATAGCAGGATCTGAGATAATATCCTTGATAGTTGGTTGCATCAACTCAACCATCATATCGATGATGTGACGAGGTGTACGAAATTGTCCATTTTTACCTGCGGTTGACAATTTTGATAGCAGATATTCATAGATGTCGCCAATATCATTAATCCCCTGTGTGTCACTATCAAAGTCTATACCTGAGTCTCTGGTTGGAAATTCATCTAATATAGAAATCACCTTTTGGAGCGTAGCAGGTTTATTTATTTGAAAGATAGCTTCACGCATATAACGTGAAAAAGCTGTATCATCAGTATCACCCTTAAGATTCTTCATAAATGGAAAAATCTCCTGTGTCATTAAACGATAGACTTCCTGAGCATCTCCCATATTTTTAAAAGTCGACCAACGGTATTCAGGTTTGTCTTTTGGAAAAATTCCCTCATAAGAAATTCCTAGAAACTCAGCATCGCTTTCGCGTCCAAGCTCGACACTATCCAAATCCTTCATAAATAGAAGATAAGTCAATTGTTCAATATTTGTTAGAGGATTTGCATTTCCTTCAGTCCACAGCATTTCCCACAGCTGATCAATTTTATTTTTTAATTCGCCTGTAATCATACTAGTCTCTTTTCTTTGGTTTTAAAGTTATGAATATCACTATTTTAACAGATTTTCAATCAAGCTTCAATTATGTTTCTCGCTATAAAAATTTCTTTCAAAAATAAAAAAGCAAACACAAAATATGGTTCACTTTTTTAAACTTTTCTACTCTCCATCCTTCCAGTTTCGAGCAATCTCTTCGTCTTTCTGGAGTTGGTCTACCAGTTCCTCTACGGAGTCAAATTTGACCATATCGCGAACACGGTCCAGCCAGTAGACCATGACTGTCTCACCGTAAATATCATCTGAAAAGTCAAAAATATTGACTTCAAAACGTGGTTCTTCTCCATCAAAGGTGACATTTTTGCCAACGCTCGCCATGCCACGATATCTTTGACGTTGCACCTCGACATCGACTACATAAACACCGTCAGCTGGCATGTAAGTTCGGTCTCTTAGGACCAGATTGGCTGTTGGATAACCAATAGTCCGCCCACGAGCATTTCCATGAACGACCATTCCACGAGATGGGAGCGGAGTGCCGAGCAGATGATTGACTTCCTTTACATCTCCATCAAGAATTGCCTGACGAATCCGTGTAGAACTAATCTTGCCCTTTTCATCCTCAACTGGAGGAACAATGATGATCTCTCCATCAAAATAGTCCTTCAGGTCATCTGCAGTTTTCTTATCTGAACCAAAGGTGTAATCAAATCCTGCTACGATAATCGCTGGTTTTAAGGCTCTAACATAAGTATCAAAGAATTCTTGACCCGTTAAACTAGCAAATTTGCTACTAAAGTCCAGTAAGAAAAGAGCCTCTACTCCGTGCCACTTCATCTTGTGCTCCCGTTCCTCATGATTGACGATATGGAGCATGAGCTCAGGTTGGTAAGGTTGTAAGGCAAGTTTTGGTGACTCTGTAAAAGTCATCACGACAACTGGCAGATAATCCTTCATTGAAGCCTTGCTGGCCACTTCAAAAAGTTTCTGATGCCCCTTGTGGATGCCATCAAAATAACCTAGTACAAGGACTGTTTTTCCCGGTACTGCAATGTCTTTTTCGTTCTTAATAGGTACTGTTGTAATCATGAAACTATTATATCATAGAGCAAGTCTTTTCGCTAAGAGGAAATCCCAAATGTCGTTTTTTGCGTCTGAACTGACCTTGATAGACAATTCCAAGCTATGAGTTTTAAAAAATAGCACCTCCTAAGAGATGCTATCGTTTGGTAACTAGTTTACTGTTTCTTCCAAGTCTTTTAACTTAACCGAAACAATCTTAGATACACCTGATTCTTGCATGGTAACTCCATAGATAGAATCAGCTGCCGCCATCGTTCCCTTACGGTGGGTCACGACGATAAACTGACTATCCTTATCGAAGCGGTTGAGGTAATCCCCAAAACGTTTAACATTAGCTTCGTCCAGCGCCGCCTCTACCTCATCCAAGATAACAAAAGGAATAGTTTTGACTCGAATGATAGAGAACAACAAGGCCAAGGCCGATAGGGCTTTTTCACCACCACTCATGAGGTTGAGAGATTGGATTTTCTTACCTGGAGGTTGAACAGAAATCTCCACACCAGCTGTTAAAAGATCGCCCTCAGTTAATATCAAGTCTGCCTGACCTCCACCAAACATCTGTCTAAAGGTCACTTTAAAGGACTCACGAATAGCCTCAAAGGTTGATTTAAAGCGTTCCTTAACCTCATCATTCATCTCTGTGATGGTCTCAAGGAGTAGGTTTTTAGCAGACAGAATATCATCTCGTTGACTATTTAGGAAATCCAAACGATTGTGGACTTCTTCGTACTGTTCAATAGCATCCAAATTGACTGGACCGAGTGAGCGAATAGCTATCTCAAGATCTTTAACCTCTTGCTCTGCCAGATTGAGTTCTTCCAACTCATGCGCTTTTTCTAGAGCCTCAGTGTAGCTGATCTGGTACTGGTCAGTTAATTGAGCTTGTAGATAGCGCAAGCGTTCGCTGACCTTTTCTTTCTTGGCTTCAGCACGTGTTTGTTTGCGAATCCACTCCTCATTTTGCTGACGAGCCTGATCCAAATGGATGGCAATATCATCCAGCTGACCTTCGATATCATCCAACTCAAACTGTTTGCGTATCAAACCTTGTTGGAGGTTTGTTTTCTGAGTTTTGGCCTCTTCCACCTGCTGATTTAGCAGATCCGTATCAACTTTCTCAAGATTATCAACCTTTTCTTGGAGGAGACGCTGAATCTCCTCTTGCTCGATATCCAGATTATCCAGTTCCTTGCCTAAGCGTTCAATATCAGTCACTTCGTACCGTTTTTGTCCTTGCAGTTCGGACTTAAGCAAGCGCGCTTGAGAAATCTGTTCCTGCAAGTTTTGATAACGTTCTTGAATAGCGTTTTTGTTAGACTTAATCTCTTCAATCTCAGCTTCCAGATTTTGCTTTTCACTGGTGATAGTAGCAAGGCGCTCTTGGCATTTTTCCTTGTCCGCTTGCCAATCTCCTTCAGATAGGCGATTTAATTCCTCTTCTTGAAGTTTCCAAAGCGTTTCCAGTTCTTCGACCTGCTGATTGGTTTGTTGATAAGCAAGGTACAAGCCTTGCTCCTGAATACGAGCTTGCTCACCTTGAGATTTGATAGCTTCTAATCTTTCTGTTAATACTACCATCTCATCTTGCAAGGTCTTCAAAGTCGCTTCTTCTGACCGCAAGTCAGCTTCTTCTTTAGCAATTTCTTTTTGTAATTGCTCCAGCTCTGGCTTGATGAAAATACTGTTGTTTTGACGATTGGCACCACCCGCGTAGGAACCACCTGTACGCAATTCGGTACCATCAAGCGTCACCATACGAACCTGGTAACGAACTTGACGAGCTGCCGTACGGGCATGTTCTACGGTGTCAAAGATAGCCGTGGTAGCTAGCAAATTCTTGAAAATGGCTTCTAGTCTCTTATCAAACGACACCAACTCATCTGCCATTCCCAGAAATCCTGGACTTGCTGCGATAGCATCTTGATTCTGACTAGAAATCGTACGTGCCTTGATAGTCGTCAGTGGAAGAAATGTTGCACGACCAGCTCTGTTACGTTTTAGGAAATCAATTGCCTTGGTTGCCGCATGTTCATCTTCCACAATGATATGTTGACTACTAGCTCCAAGTGCAATCTCCAATGCAGTTTGATAATGAACATCAAAGGTCAAATGTTCACTGACTGCACCAATGATCCCACTAAGACGATCTTTTTCTTGAAGAACACTCTTAACACCCGCATAAAAATTACTATGATTTCTTAGGATGTTTTCCAAACTCTGGGCTCTAGCCTGCTTGTTTTTGAGACTGTCTAGACGGTCAAAGAGTTGGCTCTGCTGGGCTTGGTAAGAAACTTTCTGCTCCTCTTGCTCCTTGGCACTAGCTTGGTAGTCTGCCAATAATTTCTGAACCTGCTCCTTGGCAGTTTCAAGCTCAGCCTGTTGTTGACTGGCCTTCTCTTTAGCTGTAGCCAGTTGTTCTTTCAGTTTCTCAAGTTGGTCTGCTTGTTTTTGAGATAGTTGACGGCTGTTCTCTAGTTCATTCTCGATACGAGTCAGTTGGTTTGAAACATCCGCTTCTTCTTGTAAAAGAGCGACAAAGCGTTCACGCAAGAGCTCAATCATTTGGTCAGGATCATCTGAAAAAGCTAGCAATTCTGCTTCTAGATGATTGAGTTCTTTGTTGTTTTCAGCTAGACTTTTCTCTAACTGTTCCAAGTTCGCTTCTTTTTCAGCCTTTTCCTTACTTAGAGCCTTTCTCTTATCTTCCAGACTCGCCAAACGGGCTTGCGCTTCTTGTTGATTAAGGGCTACTTGCTCAGATTCCAGTTTGGATAGGGCTAGTTTTCGCTCTAAGTCACTGATCAAACTAGTCAAATCCATTAAGCTTCCTTGATCCTTGGCCATTTCAGCCTGAAGATCTTGGCGTTTCTTTTTAAGACTTTGATTTTCTTCTTCTAACTCTTCACGCTTTTGGTAATAACTGGTCAAGAGTTCCTGAACCTGCGTTAGCTCTTCTTCTGTTAGCTCTAGTTCAGCCTTGTTTTCCTTGATTTGGGCAACCAGTACATCCAAATAAATCGTCTTGCGTTGACCATCCAAGTCAAGAAACTTGCGCGCATTCTCGGCTTGTTTTGCAAGGGGCTTGATTTGATTGTCCAACTCATAGATAATGTCCTCTAAGCGGTCGAGATTGTCTTGAGTTTGTTGCAGTTTGCTTTCTGTTTCTTTTCGGCGAGTCTTGTATTTCAAAACACCCGCAGCTTCTTCAAAAATAGCACGGCGTTCCTCTGGCTTGGAGTTAAAAATTTCCTCAACCTTCCCTTGAGAAATGATGGAGAAGGAATCCCGTCCCAAACCTGTATCCAAGAAAAGGTCGTGCACATCACGCAAGCGAACTTTTTTGCCATCAATCCGATACTCACTATCACCACTACGATAGATATGGCGTTCTACCTTAATGACTTGCCCTGCATCCTTGATGAAGCCATCTTCATTGTCCAAGGTCACGATAACAGAGGCATAATTGAGTGGTTTGCGGCTTTCAGTTCCAGCAAAGATAACGTCGGGCATCTTACCACCACGAAGACTCTTGACACTAGACTCCCCTAAGGCCCATCGCAGACTTTCTGTGATATTCGACTTCCCAGAACCATTGGGCCCAACGACAGCTGTCACACCTTGGTCAAAGACGACCTTGGTCTTGTCAGCAAAGGACTTGAATCCCTGAATCTCAATTTCCTTTAAATACATGAATCCAGCCCTTTCTCAACTGCATTTTTGGCGGCCTCTTGTTCTGCCAATTTTTTAGAACGGCCTTGACCTTTTCCGATACTCTTGCCCTCGACCAGAACTTCTACATCAAAAACCTTGTCATGGGCAGGCCCCGTCTCAGAGGTCACCTGGTAACGAATATTCACATCGCCATTGACCTGGAGCAACTCTTGCAGGTGTGTTTTGTAATCCTTAATCATTTCAAAGTCACCTGCTTCAACCTTGGGAATCATGACCTGATAGATGAACTCTTTTACTCTAGCAACATCCTTGTCCAAAAGCAATGCTCCTAGAAAGGCTTCAAAAGCATCTCCAAGAATAGTGTCACGATTGCGCCCACCAGACTTTTCTTCCCCTTTTCCTAGCTTGATAAACTGATCAAACTGGCAATCACGCGCAAAACCAGCCAAACTCTCCTCACGGACAATCATAGCACGGAGTTTGGACAAATCTCCCTCTGGTTTCTTAGGATATTTTTTATACAGATATTCTGAAATCAATAATTGCAGAACAGCGTCTCCTAAAAATTCCAAGCGCTCATTGTGTGAAATTTTTAAGAGGCGGTGCTCATTGGCATAACTCGTATGAGTAAAGGCCGTTTCCAGTAAGTTTTTGTCTGCGAATTCGATTGCAAAACGCTTCTTTAGTACAGTTTGTAATTCTTTCATACCAACCTCTTTCTAACTGATAACAGTCTCTTTTATTATATCAAAAAAAGCCCCCTGAGTCACTTTAAAACGGAAGTGAAGGGGATTTGAGCATTTTTTAGAATAAACTTTTCAATTTTAGGGGCAAATTTGGGGCGAGATAAAGAAAAGCCTTATTTAAGGCTTTCTTAGGCTATTTACATCCACCCTGAGGGAATCGAACCCCCATCTCAAGAACCGGAATCTTACGTGATATCCATTACACTAAGGGTGGAAACTTGTCTTATTATAACAGAAATTTGCTCTAATAACAAGTTTTTTATGAGTGGACTAAGCGTCCATTAGTGGGATGCATCCCCGTTCCAGATAGAGTTTTTCACGATAACATAATCGACGTGTTTGAGGTCAGCAACCTTGCGTCCACCTGCGTAGGAAATAGCACTTTGCAAGTCCTGTTCCATCTCAGTAAGGGTGTCTTGCAAATGCCCTTTGGCAGGAAGCAAAATTCGTTTGCCTTCCACATTTTTATATGCTCCTTTTTGGTATTGAGAAGCTGAACCATAGTATTCTTTGAATTGTTCACCATCGACTTCGATTGTCTTCCCTGGACTTTCAATATGTCCTGCAAAAAGGGAACCAATCATGACCATGCTGGCACCGAAACGGATAGACTTAGCAATATCGCCATGAGTACGAATCCCACCATCAGCGATGATCGGTTTACGCGCAGCCTTTGCACACCAGCGTAGGGCAGCCAACTGCCAGCCACCTGTACCAAAACCTGTCTTTACCTTGGTAATACAAACCTTACCAGGACCGATTCCAACCTTAGTAGCATCCGCACCGGCATTTTCCAATTCACGAACAGCTTCTGGTGTCCCCACATTGCCAGCAATGACAAAAGTATCTGGTAATTCTTTCTTGATGTGTTGAATCATAGAAATCACGCTATCCGCATGTCCATGAGCAATGTCAATCGTGATATACTCAGGAGCATCAGCCTTGAGTTGGCTAACAAAGTCATACTCGTAATCCTTGACACCGACAGAGATGGATGCAATAAGGCCTTGATCGTGCATGCGTTTGATAAAAGGAATACGCCCTGCCTCATCAAAACGATGCATAATGTAGAAGTAGCCACCTTTAGCCAGTTGTTCTGCTACGTTCTCATCCAAAATCGTCTGCATATTTGCTGGCACAACAGGTAGTTTGAAAGTGTGATTTCCAAGTGTGACACTCGTGTCTGCTTCTGCACGGCTTTTAATGACACATTTATTTGGGATCAACTGAATATCTTCATAATCAAAAATTGGAAATTCATTTAACATATCGATGTCTCGTTTCTTTTGTAATGACCTACCTATGCTTGCGCATCTCTACGCCTTTTTCCGACGTTTCCTTGACATATTATAAACCAAAGTACAGTTTTTGTCAAATATTTTTAGTAATCAAATTATATCGTTCGGAAATTGCTTATTTAAATAGCAAAAAAGTGAAGAGACTATTTTCTCCCCACTTCTTCATCAATAATCGCTTTAAAATTTTCTTCCGAATTTTCCATCATTTTACAAAATGCACTATAGGATGAGGCATTCTGAGGGATTTGGATAGACCACTTCTTCAACAAAGCTCCATAACCTGCTAGCTTTCCTATTTCATTATCAACAACCTTGTGCTTGCTCGGAAAAACAAGACCAGCTTTCTCAGCTTTTAAAATATAAGAATAGGAAATCAGCTGGAATAAGTCCTCACGGTCAATTCCTTTTTCAGCGAACTCCAGTTTTTTATATTTAGCATCTAGAACAATCTTTCGTTCTCTATCATAAAAATCTGGATATACTTTTCGTTTCCCAACAGAAAAAACTGAAATTCCGTCCGTCTTATCCTTATTTCTGGGATGTACAAAACCTTTTGGCAACAAGGTATAAACATACTCTTCCCAGAGCCAGGAAACATCAAAAAGAATACCATGTACCTTTTGGGCTTGAGATCCAAGACCATGCTTTTCTCTACTCAGAATCATCAAGCAGAGTTCCTGTAATTTTTTATACTCTCTGAAATAGGCGTGTCGGATGGGTTTGATTTTATTCATTCTGATAATCTTGGCACGATTAGCTAGTTTATAAGCTGGAGTTACACGCGCAATTTCTGTCATATTTTCACGATTACTATCGAGCAGAACTCCGAAACTTTTCTGATTCTTTATGTACTCAATCGTATGTCGAATCAACTGCATGAGTGGATTATCATAAGTAAACTCTCTAGTTGTATAGGCAGTATTTCCCATAAAAGGAACATTTCTTTTAAGATGATTTCCAACATCTATCACTCCCTTTACATGACTGTCGTTATGAGAAAATCTTTGGTATTCCTTATAAAGACCTTTTCGAATTGCAGCTTGTAGATACTTGGGGAAGAGATACATCAAAAGTTGATAGAGCTTATCTTCACGCGACAAAGCTACATCTAAACTAGTGAGATTGATATGAAGAACCTTTTGCAAAAGATAATGTAAAAAATGGTCGTTACTTTCATCAGAAAAACGAGAGGAAATCGTCAATTTTTCCTGACCACACCCCAGAAAACCAATCACATTTCCAGTCTTAATTTCCTGATTGACAGTTTCAAAAATCTTTTGGTCCTTCTCTAAATCAGGAGTATGAGTCAAATCATTTGGAAAAATAAAGATATTATCCTCTCTAGAAAGGTTATCCAGTGTTCTATCAAGAAGAGCTTGACTTAGTTTGGGATATTCTGCGACAAAATCTTCTTTAGCAATTTTATGCTGATTATCAGTTATCCGCATCATTATCACCAGTATCTTGCTGATTTGTTTGCTCGTTATTTGTCAGATCAAATGCTTTTTTCAATGTATCCAGAGTTTCAGCCTCTTCATAAGAACCTCGTAAGTAATCTTCCAAAAGCGGTTTGAGGTAATCAGACCAGAGTAATTCATAGTCAAAATCTACATCCTGCAACTTAAGGAAATAACTTGGTCCGATATGATAATGACTGTTTAGCTCCTGAACGTTTTCGATAGCAGCGTTCAAATTTCTAAGACGAAGTTTTGCTTCTTCTGCATGGATACCCAGTTCTTTATCTAACATAGCAACTTGACTTTCAGCAGTAACTTCAACAAAGCGGAAACGACGACGCATAGCAAAATCAAAGGTATCTACTGAACGGTCAATATCATTCATTGTTCCGATGATGTAGACATTCTCAGGAATATAAAACTTGTCATCCGTCTCATGTAAATTAGCATACTGGGTAGAAACACTCCCCCTTTCGCCACGATATTCAGGATCAATAGAGAAAAAGAGTTCACCAAAAATCTTAGAAATCTCCCCACGATTAATCTCATCGATGATGAAAACGAATTTCTTGTCTGTGTCAATTTCTGTTGGGGAAACATAGTCTTTCAAACCAAATCTCTTTCTCAATGTTTCTAGGACAGTTTTTCCACCACTTTTGTAGTATTCTTGCTTATTATAATTTTTATCTTTATACAACTCGTAAACATATTTGCGAGGTAGTGACCATCCTGGAACACCACTATCATAATTTACTGACAAATTTTGTCTACTATTAACAGATAAGTAAGATGTTTTTGTTATATATTCTTTTTCTTCAGCAACATTTATATATTCTAAGTAAGAATCCCAAGCCTCATCAAAATTATCTTGTCCTCCAATTAATTGGGCTTCTTTTGCTTTCTGACAAAAATCTTTAAAAATACCATTCTGTAGCTTAAACTCAATAGCTCCATCCCCATTTGATACCGGTCTCAAACCCTCTACAAAATCTGTATAATCATAGGATGGGTGAAATTGTACAAAGTCGATTTGGTCTTCGTTGCCATTCGTTAATTCTTTGGCAACTTCTTTAGCAAGATAAGTTTTTCCTGTACCAGGAGCACCACGGAGGATGAGGTTTTTGGATTGTAACAAGATATTACTCAAGGGATGATGAATATTATTTTGTTCAGACATTTCTTTCTCTCCTTGCTTATTATCACTGTCTATAATATCTTTTGAATACTCAAATAAAATACTACCCAACATTGAAGATTCTAGTTCAGGATATGTTTTAGAAAACAGTTTAAAAATCTCATGATTCTGACGATAGGGTCCTCCTTGATTGCTTTGGGGAATCAACCTATTCCAAAATTCATTTTGACTATTCATATTTACTCCTAAAAAAGAAGGATTCTCAGAATAAATACAAAGTAGTTTTGTCACCACAGCAGAACGACTAATAAATTCATTTGTCGACTTTTTCATATCAAATATAGGATTGTCAAAATCAAGTTTACTACCGATTTGAATAATCTGATACAGATCTCTTTTTAGTTTATTAAAACGTTGCTCCAATTCAGATATAGGAATGATTTTATTAGCTTGATTTTTATAGCTTTGGGTATCCTCATTCCAATAAATACCAAATTTTGAAGAGCCTCCTCCGCCAATACCTAAAAATAAAGATTTGTATTTACCCCTCTCAAGACTATAGCAAAAAGAATTACTTTTAGCACCTTTCCCAATAACATAATCATCAATAGACATGGTTAAAATTCTATCAAGTGGCCACTCTTTAAGAAATTCTTCACGTAATTGTTCATTGTAAATACTATATTTAGATGCATCTTCTCTTAATCTTATTTTATTTTCTTGGTACCAGTCATAAAAATCTTCCAGACTAACTTTTCTTTTCAACATCAATCTTACTCCTTTTATAATAATGTTCGAATAAAAAACTATATATTTTATATATAGAATATCATATCCTATATAAAAAGAAAAGAATTTCTAAAGAAAAAGCCTAGAGTAGAGGGTTTTATTCCCTCATAACACTAGACTTCTTTTTTATCTTAATAATACTCACCTTGACGGTAGTCCCATGAGTTAAAGGTATCTGACAGGTGCATCATGATTTTATCAATGTCAAGCCCTTTACGGATAACGACTGGTGCTGGTGAGGTTGAACGTGCTCCACCTTGTTCTGGGATGAGTTTTCCGTCCTTATCAACCATAGAAACCATCACACCTTGCTCGTAGCGCGTTTCAATCGTTTTGTCAGGTTGGATAGATGCCACATAGTCGTCTGCTTCGATGACAAGGTCCACTGCCCCTTCGATACGTTCTCCGATTCCTTCTACCTTACCACGGTTTCCTTTTCCAGATGGGTTGGCTGATGAGGCGTAGACCATCTTGCCTTCTTCCCAAAGTTTAGCAGCCAACTGTTCACCAGCTTTACCAAACTTGATGACAAAACAGCTAGTACCACGAACGTCAGTCATGAGTTCTTCACGGCCATCACCGTATGCTTTGAGTTTTTCAAAAGCTTCTGGTTTCCAAGGAAGGATACAACCGAGGAGAATGTCTTCGTCCCAATGTTTTTGATAGAAGGCTTCAATTTCTGGGTTGAGTTGTGCTAAAGCGCGTAGCTCGTCCATGCTACCACAAAGTACAACACCTGGTTTGTTACGGTTACGCTCTTTGGCTTCAAATTTGCGTTCAAGACCTGCCTTATCGCTCGTCATGATAATGTAACCAACTTTTGTAGGGCATACAATGCACCCGCCCTCACCTTTTAAAATGTCATAGCCTTCTTGTGAAAGTGTTCCGTTCCATTGAATGTGTTTTGTCATAATTCTATATTTCCTTTTCTATTTTTCTATTCCTGCCAGTAGGCTGGTCGTTGTTTTTCATAGGCAGCAATCAAATCTTCATACTGCAAAGTAATACCGATATCATCCAAACCATTTAAGAGCTTGTGTTTCCACTCGCTATCTATTTCGAAAGTGAATTCTCCAACTGGTGAGATGATTTTTTGTTGTTCCAAGTCCACAGTTACCTGGTCAGTTGGTTTGAGCTGGGCTAGTTTCTCTCTAACCTCTCTAGGCTGAACAATGGGCAGCATGCCATTATTGAGTTCATTATTGTAATGAATGTCCCCGAAAGATCCTGCAATCACGACCTTAAAACCATAGTCAGCTAGAGCCCAAGCTGCGTGTTCCCTCGAAGACCCCGCACCAAAGTTATCCCCCGAGATGAGAATACTAGCTTTGCGGTATTCTGGTCGGTTAAAAACAAAGTCTGGATCCTCAGTATAGTTATCGTCCAGATAACGCCAAGCATACATGAGGTACTTACCAAAGCCTTTTTTATCAATTAACTTGAGAAACTGCTTGGGGAGTATTTGGTCGGTGTCGATGTTATCATTCATGAGAGGAACGGTCGTTCCTGTATAAACTGTAAATTTCTCCATATCCTCTCCTTACTGGGCTTCTGGCATTTGTCGAACATCTACGAAACGCCCTGCGATAGCTGCTGCCGCTGCCATGGCTGGACTGCAGAGATGAGTCTTAGCGCCAAATCCCTGTCTGTCTTCAAAATTGCGGTTACTAGTTGAGGCACAGTGAACACCATCAGGGACCTTGTCAGGATTCATCCCTAGGCACATAGAACAACCTGGGTCTCTCCATTCAAAGCCAGCATCTAAGAAGACCTTATCCAAGCCCAACTTCTCAGCAGCTCGTTTGACAGGACGAGAGCCTGGAACCACGATAGCCGTTAAGTTGGGAGCAATTTTCTTCCCTTTGACAAATCGCGCAGCCAGCTGTAAGTCACTGAGTCGAGCATTGGTACAAGACCCGATAAAGATATAACCTAGTTCAATATCCGCTGGCTTTTGGCCAGGCTCCAAGTTCATGTAATGATAAGCTCGTTCATCATTCATATCCTTAATTTCTGGAAAACTACTGTCAAAGTCGACGCCCATAGCAGGATTGGTTCCCCAGGTCACCATAGGAGCCAAGTCTGAGACATCCATCCGGATAACCTTATCATAGACAGCATCATCATCGCTGACAAGCGTCTTCCAGTCAGCAACCGCCTCCTCGAAAGCTTCGGGAACGCATTCCCGTCCCTTGAGATAGTCATAGGTAGTCTGGTCTGGATTCATAATTCCCATCTTGGAGCCAAACTCGATGGACATATTGCAGATGGTCATTCTCTCTTCCATGGTCAGTGCATCAATTGCTTGCCCACGATATTCCACCACATAGCCAACACCACAGGCAACGCCGTACTTGGCAATTAAGGCGAGAATGTAATCCTTAGAATAAACTCCTTTTTGAGGAACACCAGTGAATTCTACCAGCATTTTCTTGGGTTTAACTTGCCAGAGTGTCTGAGTAGCAAAGACATGCTCAACCTCACTGGTCCCAATCCCAAAGGCGATAGCTCCGAAAGCTCCGTGAGTAGCTGTGTGACTGTCTCCACAGACGATGAATTTTCCTGGTTGGGTCCGTCCTGTTTCTGGACCTACCATGTGAACGATTCCCTGCTTTTCAGAACCGTGGGCCGCATGTTCAATCCCAAACTCCTCAACATTTTCAGCAAGCTTATCAATTTGGGCCTTAGAAATAACATCTCGAATATCATAGATGTTGACGGTCGGAACATTATGATCGAAAGTTCCAAATGTCAAGTCTGGCCGTCTCAATCTGCGACCTGCATCTCGTAATCCTTGAAAAGCTTGGGGACTAGTCACTTCATGAATATAGTGCTGATCCACGTACATGAGTTGGGGCTGCCCTTCTTCTCCTGTGATGACATGGCGGTCCCATAATTTATCAAAAATTGATTTTCCTGCCATCCATTACCTCCAAATAAAATATAAGGCTACTAGTGTGGTCACCACCCCAAGAAACCAAACTGTTTTAAAATACCATTTTCTAGTCTTGTGGTGAAAGGTGATTCCTGCCAACCAGGCACCAAAACCACCACAAGTAAGAGCCAAAATGAGTAAGATTTTCTCTGGGATGCGCCAAGCACCTCTCCTTGCCTTGGATTTGTCAATGCCATAAATCAAGAAAATCAGCAAATTCCAAATCAAGAGAGCTAGCGTGATTCCTTCATTTATCTTCATAATCTTTCAATGATGGCTTCTGTCATTTCCTTGGTCGAAGCCTGTCCTCCAATATCTCTTGTTAAAACACCAGCCGCTAAACTAGCTTCAACAGCATGTTCGATACGCTCCGCATCCTCATAACGTCCAAAGCTATCTCTCAACATCATAGCAACTGACA
The DNA here is from genome assembly GCF_002096595.1 of Streptococcus oralis subsp. oralis. Lineage (GTDB taxonomy): Bacteria > Bacillota > Bacilli > Lactobacillales > Streptococcaceae > Streptococcus > Streptococcus oralis_D. The sequence continues at coordinate 150,836 of NZ_NCUR01000010.1, read as the reverse complement.
AAATCATGGAGATAGGGTTGGCAATTCCTTGACCTGCAATATCAGGTGCCGAACCGTGAATAGGCTCATAAAGACTTGGACCTTTTTCAGAATGACTGGCTGATGGCATGACTCCAAGTGTGCCAGATAGAACGCTTGATTCATCTGAGAGAATATCTCCAAAAAGATTTTCTGTCACGATGACATCAAATTTAGCAGGATTAGTAATCATGAGCATAGCAGCTGAGTCCACCAACTGGTGTTCCAAGGTTACATCTGGGAAATCCTGTGCGACTTCCTCAGCCACTCTGCGCCAGAGTTTTGATGTCGCTAGAACATTTTGCTTATCGATACTAGTAACGATTTTTCTGCGATTGCTTGCAATTTCAAAGGCCTTACGAATAATCCGCACTACTTCCTCATAGCTATAGTCGTTAATATCACGCGCTTTCCGCTCTTCAAGGATATGATCCCCAAAGTAAATTCCACCTGTCAACTCACGCACCACGACAAAGTCTACACCAGCAATTCGTTCCGGTTTGAGAGGTGACAAATGCTTGAGACTGTCAAAGATTTTTACGGGGCGAATATTAGCATAGAGGTTGAGTTCCTTACGAAGAGCCAGCAAGCCTTGTTCAGGCCGAATCGCTGCGCCATCATATTGAGGACTACCGATAGCTGCTAGGAGAATAGCATCTGCTTCTCTACATGCCTTGAGGGTTTCATCAGGTAAGGGATGCCCCGCAGCATCAATACCTGCACCTCCAAAGGGGCGCCTGTCTATCACATAGTCAAAGCCAGTTTTTTCGGCTAGAGCTTCCAGAACCACTAAACCAGCTTCCATAATTTCTGGACCGATTCCATCCCCTGCTAGTGCTACTATTTTCTTTGTCATAGCCTTCTCCTTTACACACTAGGCATGTCTCGGTAGGAAACGCTGCGCCCCATCTCACCAGCATTCTCTTTTTGAACAAAGGTATTGGCATTGATATAAGCAATCGCCGAAGCCTTCAATACATCAAAGTCAAGACCTGCCGCGTTAAAGATGGTCTCTGTATCTCTGTTTTCAACAGTAACCAAGACACGAGCTTGAGCATCAATTCCATCTGTCACAGCATCAATGGTATAGGACACCAAGCGGACAGATTGGTTAAAGAACTTATCGATAGCGTTAAAGATCGCTTCAACAGAGCCTTGTCCTGTCGCATTGAATTCGACTTTTTCACCATCCATGTTGGCTAGACTAACGAGCGCTTCGATGTCATTGTCCGCATGGGTTTGAAGTTGTAGATCATCAAAGTGGAAGCCTTCTGGATTTTCAACCATTGTTCCAGCTACCAGAGCTCGAATATCTGCATCTGTGATTTCTTGTTTCTTATCCGCTAGTGCCTTGAACTTAGCAAAGAGTGGTTTGATATCCTCTTCTGTAAAATCTAGGGCCAGTTCTCTTAGTTTTTCAACAAAGGCATGGCGACCTGACAATTTACCAAGCGGAAGGCTATTACTCTTAACACCGACCAATTCAGGTGTGATGATCTCATAAGTAAGAGGATTTTTAAGGACTCCATCTTGGTGAATACCCGATTCATGAGAGAAGGCATTGCCACCAACGACAGCCTTGTTTTTAGGAACTGGAATACCAGAGAAGCGAGAAACCATTTCTGACGTATTCATTGTTTCATCCAAAACAATATCACTAGTTGCTTGGAAGAAATCCTCACGAATCTTCAAAGCAACAGCTACTTCTTCAAGAGCAACATTACCTGCGCGTTCACCGATACCATTAATAGTTCCCTGGACACGTCCAGCGCCGTGTTTAATTGCTGTCAAAGTATTTGCAGTTGCCATACCGAGATCATCGTGACAGTGAACACCAAAGACAACTTTATGATCTGATTTAATATTTTCAGTCAAGTGATCAAAGATGCGTGCAAACTCTTCTGGAGTCGTAAAGCCAACTGTGTCAGGGATATTGATATAAGATGCACCTGCATCGACCGCTGTTTGAACGACTTGTAAGAGGAAATCCAACTCTGTTCTAGTCGCATCTTCAGGAGAGAACTCGACAACCTCAAACTTAGAACGTGCATAAGAAACATGCTCCTTAATAGCTTCTAAAATCTCTTCCTTGCTCTTATTGAGTTTATACTTGCGGTGAATCGGACTGGTAGCGATAAAGACATGAATTTGTGGATACTTGGCATCCTTAAGAGCCTCATAACAAGCATCAATATCAGATTTTACAGAACGAGCTAATCCTGTCACTGCTGTTTTTTTCATGGCTCTAGCAATTTTTTGAACAGCTATAAATGAATCTGGACTAGCAGCAGGAAAACCAGCTTCAATTACAGAAATTCCCCATTTCTCCAGCTGTCTTGCAATGGAAACTTTTTCCTTTATTGAGAAGTTAACACCAGGTGTTTGTTCCCCATCACGAAGACTTGTATCAAAAAATTCAACTTTACGCATAAGATTTCCCCTTTTCCAAATATGGTTTTAAAAAAACATCTCGCTCAGAAGCCCAAGCGAGATGTTGATTTACTCCCGCTTGGTAAGCCAAACAGGACTAATGCTTCTGCACTAGCCCGAGTACCTCAACAACAAAGCAAATTGATTAAACTTAGCTGTTTTCATGTTTGACTTTCTCCTTCGTTTGATGTCTTGTTAAGTATTTTAGCATAGGAAAAATCTCTTGTCAAGAAAAAATCCAATATTTTCTGAAAATTTCTTCAGTAAAGAATATTTTGCTAATTGAAAGTGTTTGAAAACTCAAGCGAATTTCTTTATTTTTTCACGGTCAAGTTCCAACTTCTTTCGATAAGTTCTAACACTTCTTCATCTTGCAAACTATCATCAAGCGCCAGACTAAGCCAATAGCGTTTGTTCATATGAAAGGCTGGGTAAATTCCCTTTTGCGAAAGCAAGTCAGCTACTTGGTCGTATTTGATATTGACTGCTTCGACTAGCCCTTCTCTACTCTTATCTAACTTATCCCATGGGATTTTCATCAAAACAGCATACCATTTTTGATTACCTTCATGGCGTAATACAGCTGTATCAGGCGATTTCTCCCAAAGATACTCCAACTGATCACCATACTTTTCTTGAACTTGAGCCATGATACGCTTAGTCTGAGGACAGATAAAATCCTGTACATCAAAGCAAGCCTTCCGAATCTGGTAAAGAATCTCCAAACAAGCCTCACGGACACTTGCAACAAAACTCCCACGCATGCTTTCCATATGAACTTGAGGATAGAGATCTCCCGTTTCCTGGTCAAAGACAAGAAAACTCACATTATCAGGAGTGATGGAGAGTGTCATGAAAAATTCACCCTGCAAAATCTGGCAACTATAGGTCCAGACTTCTCCATTTTCTACAAAACCATAGGCATGAGCTTTTTCTTTATTAAACTGATAGGATTTAAAAATTTCAAACATAAGTGAAAACTGCTACCAAAAGCTAGCAGTTCCTTTCTATTTTTTAAAAGACAACCTTAGTTCCATGCAATTGTGTCACGCCCAGCTGGTCGATAAAGGTTTGACGGTTATCCAAGTCAATTCCCCCACCTGGTAAAATTTCAATTTTACCTTTTGCATGTTCCAAAATTCTGTGATAGTGTTCAAAACGTTTCTCGAGCGAGTCACCAGACACACCAGCACGAGTTAAGATACGAGTGACACCAGCTTGGCTGAGCCAGTCAATGGCTTCCAACTGGTCTTCATCACTCAATTCATCAAAGGCCATGTGAAAGACAATTTCCATTCCTTTAGATGCGGCAATCAGCTTCTCAAGATTAGTCTTATCCAACTTCTTATCAGCAGTTAAAGCACCAAATACAACACCTTGGCTTCCAGCTTGCGCAGTCAAACGAATATCTTCTAGCATGATCTCTATTTCAGGATCAGTATAGACAAAGTCGCCATCACGGGGACGAATCATAGTCATAATGGTCGTATCGTAGTTAGCTGCCAGTTCAACCGCTGCCTTAGTTACACCATAGCTTGGTGTTGTCCCGCCAACAGCTAAATTATCACAAAGTTCGATTCGACGAGCTCCAGCCTGCATCGCTTTTTCAAGCAAGGTCACATTTTCAGCACAAAATTCGTAAATCATTTGATTCTCCTTGATGTTTTCTTTAAATTTATTATATCATATTATTTTAAATATGCTTTCATTTTTATCAAGGCAAATAACTACTATTTTTATCTATTCTTTGTCAGGAATGACTTTAAAGAGATAGTAGGTGATAAAGATAGTCAAGGCTCCCAGACCGATTTTGACTGGCAAAAGAGGGGCAAAATAAATAGAAATCCCCATCAAGATATAGATAGATACGATGATTTTTTTCTTTCGTTCTCGCGCTATTGACTTAGTTTCCCGAAAGTCAGCTACATAAGTCTGATAAAGCTTTGTATGATAAAGCCAGTCTTCAAAACGCTTAGAAGATTTTGAAAAGCAAGCGATAGCTAACAAAAGAAAGGGAGTTGTTGGTAAAAGTGGTAGGACAACTCCAATGACAGCTAAAGCCAGTGAAATAAAGCCAATACTGAGGTAAATGAGACGCATGATTTCTCCTAGATAAATTACTCTTCCTCTAGTTTCGCATACAAGGGGGAAATTTGTCAAGCATCAACAAAAAAAGAGCCTGAAATTTATTTTCAGGACTCTTCGTTTTATTTAATTTTCTCTTCTTCGTAGTCGCCATTACTACATACAACCTGTTTACCACCACCACGGACCTTTTTCTCCACAAGGAAGTGCCCGCATTTTGGACAGTCTCGTCCAATTGGTTTGTCCCAGGAAGTAAATTCACATTCTGGGTAACGATTGCAACCATAGAAGATACGATTGCGCTTGGTTTTGCGTTCGATAATTTGTCCTTGATGGCAGCTTGGACACTCGACTCCAATCTCTTTGACAATCGCTTGTGTGTGACGGCAGTCAGGGAAATTGCTACAAGCATAGAATTTACCAAAACGACCGAGCTTAATCACCATCGGACTGCCACAAACCTCACAGTCAAATCCAGCTGGCTCATCCTTGATCTGGATTTTTTCCATTTCGGATTCAGCCTTAGCTACTTCTTTAGAGAATGGTTTATAAAAGGTGTCAATAACACGTTGCCACTGCTCTTTTCCAACTTCGACATCATCCAGTTTTCCTTCCATCTCAGCTGTGAAGGTCACGTTTACGATATCTGGGAAATATTCAACAATGAGTTTATTGACAATTTCTCCCAGTTCTGTCGGTTCAAAACGTTTAGCTGCCAGACGAACATAGTAACGTTTTTGGATGGTTTCAATGGTCGGAGCGTAGGTTGACGGACGTCCAACTCCATTTTCTTCCAAGGTCTTGATAAGAGTCGCTTCCGAATAGCGAGCTGGCGGTTGAGTGAAATGTTGTTCTGGCTTGCTATTGACCTGCTTGACCACATCTCCAACAGCCATATCTGGCAACATTTTGTTCTTGTCAGAGTCATTGTAGATAGCAAGATACCCATCAAACTTAACTTGACTTCCATTTGCTGCAAACTGAACCCCATTTTGAGAAAGCTTAACAGCCATGGTGTCAAAGATAGCACCTGTCATCTGGCTTGCCACAAAACGGTTCCAGATAAGGGTATAAAGTTTGAGCTGGTCTTTGTCCAAGTACTTAGCGATGCTTTCAGGTGTGTTAAAGACACTAGATGGACGAATGGCTTCGTGAGCATCTTGAGCTCCTGAGGCATTCTTGACCTTGCTACCATGCTTGGAATACTTGCTACCAAAGCGGTCGTTAATGTAGCTTGCCGCTTCGTTCTGAGCCACAGGACTGATACGAGTCGAGTCTGTACGCATATAGGTAATCAAACCTTGCACGCCCGATCCGATATTGATCCCTTCATAGAGCTGTTGGGCTACCATCATAGTCTTTCGAGTACGGAAATTAATTTTGTTAGCCGCATCCATTTGCATAGTTGAAGTCGTATAAGGTAGGGGCGCATTGCGTTTGCGTTCTTTCTTATCTACCTGGTCTACTGTGAAATCTTTACTAGTCAAATGGGACAAGACTTCTTTGACTTCTTCGTTGGTGGTCAATTTCATCTTTTTGCCATTCATACCATAGAAAGAAGCCTGAAATTGCTTGGTTCCCTTTTTAAAGACACCATCAATTGTCCAGTATTCTTCCGGTTGGAAGGCATTGATTTCATTTTCACGGTCAATGATGAGCTTAAGGGCAACCGACTGCACACGCCCTGCTGATAAGCCCTTCTTGACCTTTTTCCACAAAATTGGCGAAATCGAATACCCTACCAAGCGGTCCAAGACACGACGAGCTTGTTGGGCGTCGACCAAGTCCATGTCAATCTTGCGAGGCTCTTTAAAGGCATTTTTTACTGCGTCTTTGGTGATTTCATTAAAGACTACACGGTTGGCATCATTCTCATCCAAATCAAGGATATGAGCCAAATGCCAGGAAATCGCTTCTCCTTCACGGTCCGGGTCACTCGCCAGAAAGACTTTATTGGCCTTTTTAGCTTCTTTTTTCAAGTCATTGATGAGAGGACCTTTTCCACGGATATTGATATACTGCGGTTCATAGTTATTTTCAATGTCGACAGACATACTGGATTTTTTCAAATCACGGATATGCCCGACACTGGCTAAAACCTTGTAATTTCTGCCTAGATATTTCTCAATCGTTTTCGCTTTAGCAGGCGACTCCACGATGACTAGATTTTTTTTAACTGTTGATTTTTTCTTCTTTGTTGCCGTAGCCACACTATCACACCTTTTCAAAGTAATAAACTTTATAAAGTGTAAACCATTTTTCTATAGCTGTCAAGACCTAAGTCCTATATATAGAAGAAAAGTTTATCTGAGGGAACAAATTTCTCCTTAAAATTCAAACTCAGCCAGCACATCTTGACCGCTGGAAATCAGTTTTGCTCCCTCTTGAATCAGGTGGTGACAACCATCTGAATGGCCATCTAAAATGTTTCCTGGAATGGCAAAGACATCACGTCCTTCCTCCATAGCTCGCTCACAGGTAATGAGACTACCAGAACGCATCCTTGCCTCTGCAACGATCACACCACGGCAAAGGCCAGCAATGATGCGATTACGAGCTGGAAAGTGAAATTTCAAGGGTTCCTCACCAGGTCCGTACTCGCTAAGTACCAAATGGTGATTTCCAATGTGTTCCTGCAAACGTTTATTGGCGCGGGGATAGAAAACATCCAATCCTGTTCCAATGACAGCAATTGTTCTTCCTCCATTCTGGAGTGCAGCCATATGGGCAGCTGTATCAATCCCTTTGGCTAAACCACTGACCACGATTAACTCGTTTTCTAAACCTTGGATAATTTTCTGGACTGACTTAGCTCCTTGGCTCGAACAAGAACGACTCCCCACAACAGCAACCTTGGGAAATTTCAATAAGTCCAGATTCCCTTTGTAAAACAAGAGCACTGGAGCATCATAAATCTCACTCAGATCCCAAGGATAACAGTCATCAAGAATAGAAAAGGATGGAAATTTCTGAAACTCCTTCTCCAACTGTGCATCATCTATCTGGAAATAGCGTTCCATAAAGACTGCAGGATTACGACACCCAGATATTTCTGCAATCTCACCTAGCAAGAGCTCCTGATCTACAGTCTCATCGTATTCAAGGACAGTTAAAATCTGTTGATTGGTCAAACCTGCTTTTCTTAATTTGTAAATATCATAGTTTGTAATCTTCATAAACATCTCCATTTCTTCTTTTCTACTCATCTATCTATTCGTAAAAAAAATAAAAAGAAGACCAAGAATCTTCTTTTTTTCTTTTATTCAGATTTAGTAGTTGACCAGCTACTTTCAACCATCGGTAAGATTGTTTTTAAAGTTTCCCCATCCCCTTCAAGTGAAACATAGCGGATTTTACCATCATTTGATCGGAAGACCCAGGTAACGAGGTATTTCCCTGACTTAGCAATTGCATTGACAACATAGGCTTCATAGCCTCCAATGGTCGATTTGGAGCCCCAAACCTTACTGAAATCAGAGCTTTGTTCTTTGGAAGTTAAAATACTAGATGAGACAGTCACAACATCCAGTTTAGCATATTCTTCTTCGCTGATATTGAACTGCTCAGCCTTAAAGGTATTCAGCGTAACAATGTTGATATCTGTTCCATCACAATACTGTATATCATTTCCACCTTCTACTTCATGGAATCGAACCCATGATTTGGGTACCTTGACAAATCCATATTCATTCGAACCGATGATTTGCGTCTCTTCCTTTTTCGCTTCAGAAACAGCAGAACTAGTGCTATTCGTTTCCTGACTTCTTGAAGAACTAACAACCGCAGTCGAACTTTCTTCGGTTGCTGTTTGCGATTTATTAGAGCATGAAGCTAGAAAAACACTAGCAGTAACTACAGTACCTAAAATTAATAATTTTTTCATCCTACCACCTTTCCATCTGCATTATAAGAAAAATAGGGACTTCTGTCAAATTCTAACCTGATCTATTCTGTTAGCTTCCGATTTTATCACTCTCATTTAAAGCAAAAACTCTTGAAAAATCTTCAAGAGTTTTTTTATTTCTATTCTTCATCCATGCTCAAGACGCTAAGGAAGGCTTCTTGTGGGACTTCTACTGATCCGATAGCTTTCATGCGTTTCTTACCAGCTTTTTGTTTTTCAAGGAGTTTGCGTTTACGAGAAACGTCACCACCGTAACACTTGGCAAGTACGTTCTTACGAAGGGCCTTGATATCAGTACGAGCCACGATTTTGTGCCCAATAGCTGCTTGAATCGGCACCTCAAATTGTTGACGAGGGATGATTTTCTTGAGCTTATCCACGATGAGTTTCCCACGTTCGTAGGCAAAGTCCTTGTGAACGATAAAGCTGAGGGCATCCACCTTGTCTCCATTGAGAAGAATATCCATTTTGACCAGTTTAGATGGGCGATACTCTGACAATTCGTAGTCAAAGCTTGCATAACCACGTGTCGAAGACTTGAGCTTATCAAAAAAGTCAAAGACGATTTCAGCAAGTGGAATTTGATAGATAACATTGACACGATTATCATCAATATAGTCCATGGTCACAAAATCCCCACGTTTGCGTTGAGCCAATTCCATCACCGCTCCAACAAACTCCTGCGGAACCATGATTTGCGCCTTGACATACGGCTCTTCAATAGTCGCAATCTTGGTTGGGTCTGGAAACTCTGATGGGTTAGACACATCCATAGACTCACCATCAGTTTGGTTAACCTTATAGATAACAGACGGAGCTGTCATGATGAGGTCGATGTTAAACTCACGTTCTAAACGCTCTTGGATAACATCCATATGGAGAAGCCCAAGGAATCCACAACGGAAACCAAATCCCAGCGCCTGCGATGTTTCTGGTTCAAACTGCAGACTGGCATCGTTGAGCTGCAATTTTTCAAGGGCTTCACGAAGGTCATTGTACTTGTTTGATTCGATTGGGTAAAGACCTGCAAAGACCATAGGATTCATCTGCTTATAGCCATCCAATGGCTCTGCGGCAGGATTGCTTGCTAGGGTCACTGTATCTCCGACACGCGTGTCTTGAACCGTCTTGATGGAAGCCGCAATATAACCAACGTCACCTGTCGCTAGGAAATCGCGCCCGACTGCTTTCGGCGTGAAAATACCAACTTCGGTCACATCAAATGTCTTGCCATTGCTCATAAGCTGAATCTTATCGCCAGGTTTAACCACTCCGTCCATAACACGCACTTGGAGGATAACCCCACGATAGGCATCATAAACTGAGTCGAAAATCAATGCCTTAAGTGGTGCCGTCACATCGCCCGTTGGTGCTGGCACCTTTTCTACGATTTGTTCGAGAATTTCTTCAATACCAATACCAGCTTTGGCTGAAGCTAAGACTGCTTCACTGGCATCCAGTCCAATGACATCCTCAATCTCCGTACGCACGCGCTCAGGATCGGCTGCTGGTAGGTCAATCTTGTTAATGACTGGCAGAATTTCCAAATCATTGTCCAATGCTAGATAAACGTTGGCAAGAGTTTGTGCCTCAATTCCTTGTGCAGCGTCAACTACTAAAATCGCCCCTTCACAGGCAGCGAGCGAACGTGACACTTCATAGGTAAAGTCCACGTGCCCAGGTGTATCAATCAAGTGGAAAATATAGGTCTCGCCATCTTTTGCAGTATAATTGAGCTCAATGGCATTGAGTTTAATGGTAATCCCACGCTCACGCTCAAGATCCATACTATCCAAAAGTTGGGCTTGCATTTCACGACTAGAAACCGTCTCAGTTGCCTCCAAAATACGGTCTGCAAGCGTTGACTTCCCATGGTCAATATGGGCGATAATAGAGAAGTTTCGAATCTTCTCCTGTCGTTTCTTTAATTCTTCTAAGTTCATGCTGCTCTTCCTTTCAGGGTATCTATTAATTATAAATTGTTTTTAACATTTTGACAAGACCATACCCTGCTAGGAGTACTAATCTTCGGCAATAAAGCCATCATTTTCAATAAAGTGGTGTTCTGTCATTCCTTGGTCAGTAAAGACGATTCCATGAAGGACACCACCATATACAGCTCCTCCATCCATACCAATCTTGCCATCCTCTGTTATCCAAAGCTCAGCTGTACCTCGGTCTTGCTTGAGCAAACCATAAACCGGTGTATGCCCAAAGACAATAGTTTTTCCAGTATGGTTAGCCGCTTCGTGGAATGGTTTTCTGAGCCAGACTTTCTTGTAATCAGTCGTTTCATGCCAATCATCCAAGGTCAAATCAATACCCGCATGAACAAAGATATACTTGTCTGTCTCTACTACAAATGGCATTTGACGAATAAATTCGACCAAATCTGCTGCTTCAGTCGCAACACGCTTGGCATCTTCTACGCCATCAACTGGTGCATCCAAGGGACGACCTAAAATAGAGTTAATAGTTGTATCTCCACCATTGCGACGATAATGGTCATAGCTTTCTTCTGGGTCATCGAGCCAAGTCAGAAACATATACTCATGATTACCTGATAAACAAATAGCTCCTTGATTGTCGACCAAGTCTTTGACCATTTCTAGAACACGGCGACTGTCTTCACCACGGTCAATCAAATCTCCTAGAAAGAGCAACTGAGTTTGACCATCCCAGGTCTTGAGCAGATCTTCTAGCATACCTGCTTTCCCGTGAACATCTCCAATTACATAATAGTCCGTCATTTATTTCTCCCTCGTTTGCAATAATTCTCTCGCTTGGGTAAGGGCTGCTTCTGTTACATTCTCTCCTGCTAACATCTTAGCAACTTCCTCTACTCGTTCTTCTAAAGTCAAGAGACGAACTGTCGATACTGTTGAATGTTCGTCACTAATCTTTTCAATAAAGAATTGGTAATCTGCAATCGCAATTACTTGCGGTAGGTGAGAAATAGCTAAAACCTGACCATGTTGGCCAATCTTGTGAATCTTCTGCGCAATAGCTTGGGCAACACGACCTGAGACTCCTGTATCCACCTCATCAAAGACAATACTAGTCTTACCTTCCTTACGAGAAAAGGCAGACTTAATAGCTAGCATGAGACGAGACAATTCCCCACCAGATGCAACTTTGACCAAGGGCTTAAAGTCCTCACCTGGGTTGGTGGAAATGTAAAATTCGACTGCTTCATTTCCTTCACGGCTGAACTTACTCTTACTAAAGCGAACCTGAAATTGAGCCTTCTCCATATAGAGATCTTGCAATTCTTGCTTAATCTCGGCTTCAAGCTGCTGGGCCAAATCATGGCGAGCAGATGCAAGCTGACCTGCCAAATCAACAAGATTAACTTCCAATTTCTTGAGTTCTGCTTCCATATCTTCGGAAGAAAGATTATTTCCAGTCAAGAGATTGTACTCATCCGTAATCTTGGCAAAATAAAGCAGGACATCGTCCACAGTTCCACCATACTTGCGGGTAATAGTATTCAGAAGATCTAGGCGATTCTCAACCTGCATAAGGCGATTACCATCAAAATCCAAGTCCTCAATAATATCTTCCAAACGCTTTGTAATATCTTCTAAAACATAGTAGGTCTCAGACAGAGAACTTGAAATTTCACGGTATTCAGGGTCATACTCTTCGACACTTTCCATGTCATTCATTGCTGAACGGACATTAGCAAGACTGGAGAATTCCTCATTGTCCAACATGCTATAGGCATTGGTTAGCGTATCCGCAATATTTTTGTGATTGAGGAGTTTATCTCGTTCTTGGTTGAGAGCCAAGTCTTCTCCAGCCTGCAAGTTTGCAGCCTCAATCTCTGCCACTTGAAATTCCAACATCTCAATACGAGCCTTGTGTTCCTGTTGGTTTTTCTTGACTTCCAAAACCTGCTTACGCATTTTGCGATAGGCATCAAAGCTCGTCTGATAGGTCTCCTTCAGCTCCAAGAAAGCTGCATCACCAAACTCATCCAACATCTGGATGTGCAGTTGTGGACGCATTAACTCCTCTTGGTCATGCTGACCATGGATATCTACAAGATGTTGCCCTATAGCACGCAAGACAGAAAGATTGACCATCTGACCATTCACGCGACTAACACTACGACCGTTTTGCAGAATTTCACGCCGGATGATGATCTCATCGCCCAATTCTAAACCTTGCTCATCAAAAAGTTCCTGTAAAAGGCGACTGTTTTCAACCGAGAAAAGCCCCTCAATCTCTGCCTTTGGCGCACTGTGGCGAATAACGTCTGTCGTTGCACGAGCCCCCAACATGAGATTCATAGCGTCGATAATGATAGACTTTCCAGCACCCGTTTCCCCGGTCAAAACAGTCATACCCTTTTCAAAATTGAGCGAAATCGCCTCAATAATGGCAAAGTTTTTTATTGAAATTTCAAGTAACATACTGACCTACCATTTTTTGACTTGTTCAACAATTTCTTCAGCTGCCTCTGCTGTTCTAGCTACAATTAAGATAGAATCATCATCAGCTAGACAGCTAAAAATCTGTTCAGGAAATGCTTCGACCAACTGACTCTTCACAAAAATAGTATTTCCAGGAATGACAGCAAGGTTGATCATATTTCCCATTAACTCAGAACTCACAATATTGTCCTCAGCCAACTGCAAACTTTTGACGATTGATTTTGGCAACTCATAGATATAGGTGTTGTTCTTCAAAGGAATTTTAACAATCCCAAGCTCTTTGATGTCCCTTGAGACAGTGGCTTGAGTAGCAGAAATACCTGCTTCCCTCAAGTACTCAACAATTTCTTCCTGAGTCCCGATCTGATAATCCGTAACAAATCTTCTAATTTTTTCAAGTCTCTCTTTTTTATTCATCTTTAAATTCTCTATGTGCTCTCTCTACAACTTTTTCTATTTCGGGGGCAACTTGATTGCTTGCTCCCTCTTCCTTTTTCAAATATGCCAGAAATTCGATGTTTCCATGTCCTCCTTGGATTGGTGAATAGTCTAATCCAAGCACTGAAAAACCTTGTTCAACCGCCATAGCAGTGACAGATTCAAGGACAGTTTGATGAACCTTGGCATATCGAATGATTCCATTCTTTCCAATCTGCTCACGACCTGCTTCAAACTGAGGCTTAACCAGAGCCACCACCTGACCTTGATCAGCCAAGACACGATGCAAGGCTGGTAAAATCAAACTTAAGGAAATGAAACTCACATCAATACTGGCAAAGCTTGGTTCCTGCTCAAAGTCAGTCTTTTCAGCATAACGAAAATTAAACTGCTCCATGCTGACAACCCGTGGGTCTTGGCGCAATTTCCAAGCCAACTGATTGGTACCGACATCGACTGCAAAGACCAACTCAGCACCATTTTGCAACATGACATCGGTAAAGCCTCCGGTAGAAGCACCAATATCAATCGTGGTTGCGCCATCAACTGACAAACCAAAGGCCTGCAAGGCTTTTTCTAATTTTAAGCCACCACGGCTGACATACTTGAGTTTTTCACCCTTGAGTTTTAGCTCAGTGTCATCTGGAATTTTCTCTCCTGGTTTGTCAAAACGCTCTCCATTAAGGACAGCTACAACCAGACCAGCCATGACACCACGCTTGGCCTGTTCTCGCGTTTCAAACAAGCCCTGTTTATAAGCTAGTACATCCACTCTTTCCTTAGCCATTGATTCTCAAACTTTCTACTACATTTACAATCGGCTCTGTTTCAAAGCTGACTTCTTGGGCAATTTCTTCTAATTTTACATTAGCTTGATCCAGAGTTTGGTTACAAAAGGAAATGGCCTCTTTCAAGCCCAATAAGGCTGGATAGGTTGATTTTTCAGCCTGCAAATCCTTTTGTGGAGTCTTCCCGATTTCCTCAAAACTAGCGGTCACATCCAGCACATCATCTCGAACTTGAAAGGCCAGCCCAATCAATTCACCAACTGTTTTCAGCTTTGCTTGGATTTCTGGTGCTAATTCAGCTATGATAGCAGCTGCTTGGAAAGGATAGGCAAGTAACTTACCTGTTTTATTGGCATGAATGGTCTGAAGTTCTTCCAAGGACAAGTGCTGGTGTTCGCCTTCCATATCTAAAACCTGCCCTGCAACCATGCCCAAACTTCCTGAAGCAAGGGATAGGTTGACAATCAAGTCCACCTTGATCTGACTTGGCAAATCTGCCTGCGCTATTAAGGCATAGGGATCTAAGAACAAAGCATCTCCTGCCAATATTGCCATTGCTTCGCCAAATTTCTTATGATTGGTCAAGCGTCCCCGACGATAATCGTCATCATCCATGGCAGGAAGATCATCGTGAATCAAGCTCCCTGTATGAATCATTTCCAAGGCCGCAGCCACCTGTGCATGAGCAGGTTTAATAGCGACCTGCAAGGCTTCCAGAACTTCTAACAAGAGAAAAGGTCGAATACGCTTGCCACCGGCATGAATGGAATAGAGAACAGCTTCTCGTAAACTAGAAGCAAACTGCTGGTCTCCATAAAAATCTTCCAAGGCAGACTCGACAAGAGCTAATTTTTCTTGCTTCTTCATTCAAAATCACTTTCTGTTCCGTCTTCTTGCATGACCTTGACCAAGGTCTTTTCAGCCTTGTCCAGCGTCGCTTGGAGCTCTTTTGACAAGACCATCCCCTTTTGAAAGGCAGCAATCGCATCTTCCAGAGCAATTTCACCATTTTCCAAACTTTGGACAATGGTCTCCAGTTCTGCTAGATTTTCCTCAAATTTCTTTTGTTTTGACATCTTTAACCTCTAATTCTACTCGACCATCTCGCATCAAAAGCGTCACTTGGTCTTTTTTCTTCAAACTCTCAACCGAATCGATAACAGACTCTTCTTTTTTGACAATTGCATAACCACGCGCCACGATTCGACTGGTATCCAACATCATCAGGGCTTCAGAAAGTCGCTTCACTTCAGCAACCTTGGCATCATAAGCCAACGCCATTTGGCTACGGAGGAGCTTGTCTAACTGACCGAGCCGGTCCTGATAGCGTTGGATTTTGGTAACAGGTGATAATTGGACTAGTCGATGCGTCCTTGCTTGGACTAGCTGTTTGTTATCAGAAATCCGTGTTCGCAAACTTTGTTTTAATCGCAGTTGCAATTGGTCTAACCGTTGCAAATAACCATCATACAAGCGCTCTGGCTGTCTAAAGATAACTGACTGACTGCATTTTTTCAGAGCTTCTTTTTTCTTTGACAGGACATTTTGTACAGCTGTCGCCATTCGTTTTTCCTGATTTTGCAAATGAGTCAAAAGATCCAACTTGGTTACAGGTGTTGCCAGTTCAGCTGCAGCTGTTGGCGTTGCAGCACGGCGATCTGCCACAAAATCCGCCAAGGTCACATCCGTCTCATGCCCCACACTAGAAATAACTGGCAAACGGGATTCAAAAATAGCCCGTACCACAATTTCTTCGTTAAAGGCCCAAAGATCCTCGATGGAACCACCTCCACGACCAATGATGAGAACATCTAGGTCCTCACGTTGATTGGCACGCGCAATATTTCGAGCAATTTCCTCCGCAGCTCCATCACCTTGTACCTTGGTCGGATAGAGAAGAATGTCGACACCAGGAAAACGTCTGCTGACGGTCGTGATAATATCTCGAATAACGGCGCCACTACGACTGGTCACCACACCGATTCGCTTAGCAAACTGGGGAAGAGGTTGCTTGAATCTCTCTTGAAATAGACCTTCTTCCGTCAATTTTTTCTTAAGTTGTTCAAACTGAATCGCAAGCGCCCCGACCCCATCAGGCTCAGCTTTTTCAATGATGATAGAGTAGTTCCCACTCGGTTCATAGATCTGCACACGCCCAATCACATTGATTTTCATCCCCTCTTCGAGGTCAAAACCTAATTTCTGATAGATTCCTGACCAGATGGTTGCTTGAATAACTGCATGGTCATCTTTTAAGGAGAAATATTGGTGAGTAGGTCGTTTACGAAAGTTGGAAACTTGACCAGTTAAATAGACCCGTTCCAAGTAAGGGTCTTTATCGAATTTCATTTTCAGATACTTGGTCAAAGTTGTTACCGATAAATACTTTTCCATCTCCACCTACTATTCATTTTCTTGCTTTTCCATGGGTATTATTATACCAAAAACATGCTTAAAAATCACCTTTTTCCTACCGAAACTAAAGGAAAAATAGAAAAAGGAGGCATGGCCTCCTCATCTGATTATTTGCTGTTTCGCGCTTCTTCCAAAATCTTTGCAATCTTTGTGGTCAAAAGGTCGATAGCAACGGTATTGCTGACTCCCTCAGGAATGACGATATCGGCATAACGCTTGGTCGGTTCGATAAACTGGTGGTACATGGGTTTGACCACGCCCAAATACTGGTCAATCACGCTATCCAAGCTACGGCCACGCTCCTCCATATCACGCTTGATACGACGAATAATGCGCACATCATCATCTGTATCCACAAAAATCTTGATATCCATCAAATCGCGCAGACGCTTGTCCTCCAAGACCAGAATCCCCTCAACGATAAAGACATCCTGAGGCTCCTGACGATAGGTCTTGCTACTCCGCGTATGCTCTGTATAGTCATAAGTTGGAATGTCCACTGGGCGCCCTGCCAACAATTCCTTAATCTGCTCGATCATCAAGTCTGTATCAAAGGCAAATGGATGGTCGTAGTTGGTTTTGACACGCTCTTCAAAAGTCAAGTGAGACTGATCCTTATAGTATGAATCATGCTCAATCATGGAAATCTTTTCATCAGGAAAGTGCGATAAAATGGCTCTTGAAACACTGGTCTTACCACCACCAGAACCACCTGTCACTCCGATAATGATTGGTCTATTTTGCATGCTATCCTCCGTTTTTTTATCCGTCGTCTATTCTATCACATTTTTAGCAAAATTTATAGTCTGATTTGGATAGTCTAGGGGAAACAAATCCATCCCCACACTCCAGTTAGACTAGCCAAAAACCTTTCTTGGTTTGTAGAAATTGTCCCGTTTTTCTAGAATAGCTAGCAATTTGTCTCCCTCAAAGGCAGCCAATTCTTGGTCTGTTTGGTCTAACTCGATAAAACGGCCAAAGCGCACTTCTGTAGCCTCTTCTGGACTTAGGAAAACTTTGACAAGGTCCCCTGTTCCAATTTCAAGAGGATGGAGAAAGTCCAGTTGACCAGCCTCCACTTTTGCAGCAATTTCGTCCAAGGTAAAAGCATCTTCCAGTTGTAAACCTGCAGCACTGGTTCGAGTCAGATGCGACATATGAGCCGCATAACCCAGCTTCTCTCCCAAGTCAACAGACAAGGTACGGATATAAGTCCCCTTACTACATTTCACACGAAAGGTAAAACGTGCAAGTTCGTCCTCATAAGAAATTGGACTTGTTCGTTCAAATTGATAAATGGTCACCTGACGTTCTGGACGCTCCACTTCCTGACCTGCACGCGCATACTCATAGAGCTTGCGACCATTAACCTTAACAGCCGAATACATAGGTGGAATCTGAGTAATAGGCCCAGTCAGACTCGCAATCGCTTCATCGACAATGGTTTCATCCAAGGGCGACAAAACAGGGGTCTCTGCGACCACTTCCCCACTAGCATCCTCGGTCGTCGTTGAATAGCCTAGGGTGATTTCCCCCTCATAGACCTTGCCCTCATCCTGCATAAATTCGACCATGCGGGTTGCCTTGCCCACCGCAATCGGCAAAACACCCACCACATCCGGATCCAAGGTCCCACCATGACCAATCTTCTTGGTTCCCAAAATCTTACGCAGTTTAAAAACCACATCATGCGAAGTCATCCCCACTTCTTTTTTTAAGTTGATAATACCGTTCATGTGTTGCTTTCTAATTCAATTAAAATATGTCGTCTTCAAGAATTGTTACATAATTCTCTTTTGTAGCAAAAGAAAGGTTACTTAAACGTTTTGCTTGATTCATAATTATTTTATCAAATACATTTCTTACAAACCGACCATTCGCATTCTTATTTTCGGACATATCGCTTTGTTTTTCAAGAAATGTTTTCAACTTATCTGCAGCCGATTCTTCTATAATATAGTCTTCGTTCTTACAGTACGATAGAAAAATCTCGAACATTTGATTAACTGTATAATCTTCAAATTCAATAAAATAATTAAATCGTGATTTTAAACCAGGGTTAGACTCAAAAAATTTCTTCATTAGGTCATCATATCCTGCTACAATTACAACTAAATCATCACGATAGTCTTCCAAAGCTTTTGTTAGTTCAGTCAAACACTCTCGACCATAACTGTCACTTTTTTCATTTTCTGTGATACTGTATGCTTCATCAATAAATAAAACTCCACCTTTAGCTTTTTGGATTAATCTTTTAACTTTTAAAGCTGTTTGTCCTTGGTATTCAGCTATTAAGTCCGTTCTAGTCGCCTCAATAAAATGACCTTTACTAAGTATTCCTAGAGAACGATACATATTACCAACAATTCTAGCAACTGTTGTTTTACCTGTACCTGGATTCCCAAGGAAAGCCATGTGCATCGTTCTATTTGTTTTTTTCAACCCAATCTTTTCTCGGTTTTTCTGAACTTTGTTAAAGATTACTAGGTCTTCTATTTCTTTCTTTACATTTTCTAATCCTATCAGGGAGTTTAATTCATCGGACAGCTCCTCAAATGATTTGGCATTGATTTCTTTTAAAATAGCGTACTCACTATCTATTAATCTAGAACCAAGATATTTATACAGTAACTCTAAAACCGTTGACTGTCTTTCTTTAATTTTAGGAAATTTATCATCATTTGACAAATTACCTAAACGCTTTATTAATTCTAATTCTGAATGCTTCTTATTATCAACAATTTCTTGAATAACAGTCTCAAATTCATAAGAATTATTTGTTAAGTCATCAAGCTTTTTCACTTCTGATTTTAACAGTTTTAAATATGTTTCACTAATCATCTACATTCCTTTAAATATCAGAAATACTACTATTAGAGCGAATAAGATTCCTAAGACATAGAATCCTTTTCTAAGGAAACTAATCTCTTTTTGTTTTTCCTCTAGTTCAGTTTGAAATTTCTCGACTATTAAAGTAAGATTTTTACTTTCGTCTATTAATCGAAGATTCATCTTATCTACGTCGTTTTTCAGTTCATTTTCTGTTTCTTTAACCTGTAAATGCAAATCGTTAAAACTATTTTCTATTTCCACTAATGTTTTTAGCTTCGCTTTTAAACTATCAATTTCAATTTGAATTTCACTTTGCTTATCTTCAAATTGTTCTAACTCTTCTAGTTTTTTATGATGTTTCTTCAATATATCAATTAGATCTTTATTCTGTTTAAAAACATCATCTAATAATTTTTTATTACTAGTTTGATATTCTTCTATCTCGTGCAATCCCTGCATAGCTTTATTATTTGCCTCTTTGGCTGCAATCAAAGATTCTGAAATTCTTTTAATATAGTCATCATCTAATATTTGAAATGTTTCATAAATGGTATTAAATTCCTGAATAATCTTTTTAATATGCTTGTTTTGTTCAATCATTCTATTTTGAACAGCATCGGTGAGAGCGTTTAAATCCTTACCTTTAACATCATATTCCATACCAATGAATCCTAGCATAGGATCGTCTTGTGGGACAGTCGGTAAATCTGATTGTTCTGGAATTTCTTCACTAAAAGCTTTCAATGCTTCTTTTTTCTCATTAAATCTTTCAGACTTTGCTAAAACCTGAATCTCTAATTCTTCTGACATAACATTCTCCTATAATAAATCATTTAATGCACTTTGCATTTCTTCAAGTTCACTTTGCTTTTCATCAAAGTACATTTCGTTAGCTAATAATCGCTGTTTGAAATCAATCTTTGAATTAGAAAATTCCTCTTGAACATTACCAAGAAGTTCTCTTAGTTTTTGATGGTTCTTAGCCATCTTACTGAATATATCATTTCTTTTAACAGCCACATTTTCTTCTGCAACAAAAATTTGTATATCTTGAATTCTCAACAATTCGTTTTTCTTATCAGCTTGTTGCTTTTGATTTTCCTCAATTAACTTTCTTGAAATAAATTGATCAATTCCATTAATAATTATGGCTCCCAAGATTCCTGTTAGTAGACTAGCTAAAAACATTCCTAGTATATTTGCAATACTTCCTAAATATTTAATTTCTGTATCGAAGCCTTTTATTTTTTTTAAATACTTTTCAAAATATTCTCCCAAAAATATTGCTCCTACACCTACTAATGCAGAAGTAATAATTTTTGAAATATGGGCAATTTTAATCTCAGTAGAATGAGACTCATTTTCAGGGTTTGATAGATAAGAAATACTTTCTCTTATTGATCCAAATATTTGTTTAACTACGTTTGTTATTTTTTGAAGTTTTTGATTGATTGTTCCAATAATTTCCCCAACGATACTCCCAACAAAACTATCAATGCCAACTTTGATAAAATCTTTAATTTTACTAAAGAAGGCGTGAAGCGCTTTTTTCATTTCATCTAAGAATGTATCAAACGAACGTTTTTTAGATTTGAAAAAGCGAACTAAAGCATTCATTATTTCTTTTAACATTCCAAATAGAGCAGCAACAAACATTGCTTTTATAGCATCTTTACCAGCTTTATTGGCCATTCTGACAGAAGCTTTCTTTGCAATATCCTTATTAATAGCTTTCTTTGCTCTTTTCTCAGCCTTCAGCATCTTCTTTGAATCAGCTGCTAATTTATCATTTAATCTTTTATTATTTTCAGCTTTAAGATTTCGCTTTTCGGCATCTGAGATATTCATCTTATCAATTTTCTCATTGGCTCTTTGAACTTGACTCCTAAGTTCATTTTCCCTCAGTTCTCTATTCTTTATATATTCACTATTAGATTTTGCTCCTTTACTTTTATTAAGTGATTCGTTTGTTGCAGCAAAATTTTCTGATTTATTTGCTAAATCAACAGTCTCTATATCAGCAATCTTTCTCCAAGGATTTTCAAAAATTTGTTTACGTGCTACAACATGATCCAGATTAACTTTTTCATTAATTTTCAAAGTTTTACCAGTATACTCATCTTTTAGGGTTCCAGATCTTAGCTTATCTTTCATATTCTTACTTGCATCTTTGAATCTTTTATCTTTCAGAATACTTTCACCTATTACTTTAGTATATTCTTTTGGTTTACCTTTATTATCATTATACTGCTTAAGAAGCGTGTCACCTGTCATATCTAAACCAATCTGATTCCCAAATTGATTCCAAATTTCATCTAAAATAACTTCACTTAACTTATCAGGTGATCCTATTTCTTTAAACTCTGTTTGTAACGATTCAAGATTAGAAAATTCCATCTCAAATTGTTGCTCAAGTAGTTCTTCCAATTCATCATAATTTAAACTTTGTGATTCATCTACTTCTTCAGTATTCAATACTAATAATTCATTTTCCACTGCTTTCTATTCCCCCTTCAATGCTTCAAACTTAGCCTTCATGGTCGGATTCTTCCGAGTCAATTTTTTGACTGATACATCATCCAGCTTGTTGTTGGCGAGGCGGAGTTGGTTTTCGGATGTGGTTAGGAATTTCTTAACCTCTTCCATACGCTTAATGGCTTTATCGATTTCATCAATAGCTTTACCAAAGTTAGTTGAAGCTGAATTGTAGTTCTTGGCAAAGGCTAGTTTAAAGGCATCCAAATCTTCCTCAAAATGTGTAATATCGATATTTTGCTCTCGAACCAAGGCCAATTCTTGTTTGTATTTTAGGGAATTAAGCGCCGCATTTCGCAAGAGACCAATCAACTGGATAAAGAACTGGGGACGTACGACGTACATTTTTTCATACTCGTGGCTGACGTCCACAATTCCTGTATTAAAGTAGTCGTTATCTGCTTCTAGCATGGTCACCAGAACCGCATATTCGCAGTTTTTCTCCCGACGGTCCTTGTCTAATTCCTTATAGAAGTCTACATTCTTGTGTTTCTTCTCTGTTCCGTCCGCTTCATTTTTCATCTCAAACATGATGGAAATAATTTCCACTCCATTTTCATCACATTCACGGAAGATAAAGTCACCCTTAGAACCACGCGCAGAGACCTTGTTATCCTTCTCAAAGTAGGCATTTGGAAAGGCAAAACTGCGGACCTTATTGAACTCACTCTCCGCATACTGTTCCAGACTTTCCCCGATAGCTTTTGTAGATTGTTGGGCTTTGAAATTCTTGTAAAATTCGACTTGTTCACTAGCAGCCTTGAGCTGGGCTTCGTAATTCTGCTTAACAGAAGCCAAAGACAACTCATTTTCCTTTTCTTGCAAGAGGAGCTGATTTTTAACTTGATCCCGTTCTTTTTCTAGGTCAGAAAGGGTCTTTTGCAGTTGATTTTCATGCTCCAAACGCAAGGTAGCCAGTTGGTTTTCCAAGGCCTGCACTTCCTTGTCCTTAGCCAATAAAGCCTCATGGCTTGTCTGTTCAACTTCTTTCTTGGCCAACTCTTTCTCTGTATCAAAGTTTTGGATTTGGCTCTGCAATTGCGCAATTTCTTGGTCTTTTTGAGCCAGTTTAGTCTGTTGATCATTCATAGCCTTTTGCTCAGCCAAAGCCAGCTCCTGCTTCATGCGATCGTGTAATTCCTTATCAAACTCAGCTGTTCTCACTTGAGATAAAAGTTCGGCATACTGACTTTCATTTACTGTGAAGACTTCCCCACAGTTGGGACATTTGATTTCGTTCATAACTTTCCTCTTTCTAGACTTCTGTAACCATTATATCATGCCTGAGGGAAATTCAAAAACAGCGAGTCGAAACCCACTGTTTATATCTGTTACTTTAAATTTTTTCCAAGGCCAAACGCAAATCTTCAATCAAATCCTCTACATTTTCAAGACCAATCGACAAGCGGATTTGGTTTGGTATGACACCTGCTGCTTCTAGATCTTTTTCTGACAACTGACCGTGAGTGGTTGTCGCTGGATGAACAACAAGCGATTTGGCATCTGCTACGTTTGCAAGGTCAGAGAAGATTTCCAAATTATCAATCACCTTGCGAGCCTCTGTCTCTCCACCTTTAACATGGAAGGTAAAGATTGAACCAACACCTTTTGGCAAATATTTCTCAGCCAAGGCATGATAAGGACTTTCCGCTAGTTTTGGATAGTTGACTTTTTCAACCTTAGGATGGTTGACAAGGAAATCAACAATTTTCTCTGCATTTTGCACATGACGTTCAACACGAAGAGAGAGAGTTTCAAGCCCTTGGAGCAAGAGAAAGGCATTGAATGGTGACAAGGCAGCACCTGTATCACGAAGCAATTGAACACGAACAGCGATAATAAAGGCTGCTGCACCAACATCCCGAGTATAGCTCAAGTTATGGTAGCTTGGGTCTTCCTCAACAAATTGAGGGAACTTCCCTGAAGCTGCCCAGTCAAAACGACCGCTATCGACAATCACTCCTCCAATAGTCGTACCATGTCCACCGATAAACTTAGTTGCTGAGTGAATGGAAATATCTACACCGTGAGAGAAGACGTTAATCAAATATGGTGTGGCAAAGGTGTTGTCCGAAACAAGTGGAATCTGGTGTTTATGCGCAATCTCTGCCAATTTTTCCAAGTCAGGAATGTTAATCAAGGGATTCCCCAAGGTTTCAATCAAGACAAGTTTGGTATTGTCACCGATAGCTGCTTCAACTTCCTCCAAATTATCCACATCGACAAAGGTAGTTGTGATCCCATAACGAGGAAGGGTTTCTTTCAAGAGATTGAAAGTACCACCGTAAATAGTTGACGCAGCCACCACATGGTCACCTGCGTGAGCAAGCGCCAAAATAGTGTAGGTTAAAGCAGCCATACCTGATGCTGTCGCTAGTGCTCCAACACCACCTTCAAGAGCTGCGATTCTTTCTTCAAATGCTGCTGTTGTAGGATTTGTGATACGAGTATAGATATTGCCTGGTTTTCTCAAGGCAAACAGATCTGCACCTTCCTGCGTGTCATCAAAAACGAAGGATGTTGTTTGATAAATCGGTACTGCACGAGATTTGGTCGCTGGATCAACTACTTGTCCAGCATGTAATTGTAGGGTTTCAAATTTAAAATCACGAGTCATAAGACGACCTCCAAATAGCTTCATTAGGGATATTGTATCATCTTGTACAAGTCTTTTCCAATACAGTTTTTCTATATTTTGATATAAGGAACAACTATGACTAGTCATACACATCAAACAAAAAAGCACGATTAACTCGTGCTCATTTCTTTAATCGACATAGGTATCTTCGTTTTTATTGAGGAAGGCGTAAGGTAAGCCCATCAAGAGACCTCCTCCGATAAAGTTTCCGACAAAGGTTACACCCCAGTGACGAAGAATATTAGGTATGTCAAAGTTAGCAATAGAATCAGCTGCAACACTAAATTTTACAATCGCAAAAGAAGCAAAGTTCGCAGCAATGTGTTCGTTTGTTAAGAATACAAACATGTAAATCGCTGATAAGACAAGCCAAAGTTTGGCGCCACCGTCTTTCACCAAAACGAATGAAAGAATGGCAATGTTTACAAAGATATTGGCTAAAATACCTTCAAGCAAGACTAGCTCATTGGAACGACCTAACTTCATCTCTACAACTCCTGAAATGAAGCTATCATGTGTTAGATTCGCATAGGCTGCTGAGTGGGCAAAGCCCCAACCTGCTATCAAAGCTCCGATAAGGTTGAACAAGGTACAGTAGAGTAAAATCTCAGCTGTTTTTCTCCAAGAGATTTTTTTCAAGAAACTACCAGCTGTCAAAAACATCATATTTGAAGTTACTAGCTCAGCATTCAAGAAAACAATGTAGGCCAATCCCCAAGCAAAAACGAATGGGAAGAGGAAGCGTCCACTGCCTGGTGCGATCTTATTAATCAAGTCAGCCCCAACTGCGCCCGCAGCCGTACTAAATGTTAGAAAAGCACCTGCAAACATGGAACGAATCGCATACTTAAACTTGCTTTGGCTATAAAGACTTTCTTTCTTCTTGCAAGCAAATTCAATCTTTGAAATAAATTCTGAAGAGACCATAAAAAACTCCTAAACGTTTATTTGTGATAATTATAACATAATTCTTGTTTTCTAGAAAGCGTTTTCTGTAAAATTCTAAAATATTTATCCTAAGCCTTCTTATCCTTTTTCATAAGAACTATTTTGAACCTATTTGTTGACATAAAAAACCAGTGAAATAGCACTTCACTGGTTCATTCATTCTTAATAACGTTGTCTATACGGTTGATTAAAGGCCTTCAAAATATCCTCAGAAGTCTCAGAATAAGCTTTTGATTCTTTAAAGATTCCTTTAACAATTATACGTTCAGTCGCATTATAATCAACACAGGTAACCAAAGTAATCTCCTTTACGCCATCACGATCTTCGATTTCATCTACACGGTCTGGTGTAACACGTTTAACTTCTGTAATCTCATAAGTATAAACTTTATCCTTATCCGTCAGGTAAATTTTCATACCTGCTTTGGCATTGACCAAAGGTGAGAAGAGCATTTGACTGGCATTTTCAGCAGTAAAGATATGGTGACTAGCTAGAGAATAGTTCCCTTCTCCCATTTTTTGATCAGGTTTCATGGTCCCTGCTCCATAGAACAAGTTTACATTATCCAAACCTTTGAAAATAGGCAGGTTGATTTCTACTTCAGGAATAGCAATACCACCGATAACTGGAAGCTTTTGGGCATCCCATTGAGAAGCCAATACAGCTTCAGATGAAATAGACTTAACAGAGTCAAAATCAAAATTTCCCTCGGATTTTAAATTTTCATCTATATTTTCCTTAGTGACTTGATTGACTTGGTATTTATTGGTATTCCAGACCAAAAAGATATCGCGAATCTTTGAATTAAAAATCAAGGCTAGGGAAAGAAGAATTAAGAAACCCGCTAAAATATTGATAAATAGATTTCTGCGCTTATTTTTCTTACTCTTTTTATTTTTCGTTTTTTTATGAGACATTATTCTGCACCTTCTGTTTCAATTTCAGTCCCAACTTCTTCTTTTTCTGCCGCAGCAACCGTTGTAAAGGTCACAATCTTGGCATCTTGGTCTAGACGCATCACCTTAACTCCCATAGTTGAGCGTCCTGTTTGTGAAATATTGGCAACGTTTGTTCGAATCATGACCCCTGTATCCGTGATAATCATCAGGTCTTCATCCCCCTTAACAGTGAGGAGACCTGCCAGAGGACCATTTTTCTCAGCAACATTGGCAGTCTTCATTCCTTTACCACCACGGCCTTTAGTTGGATATTCAGTAGCAAGTGTACGTTTACCATATCCTTTTTCAGTGATGATAAGGACCTCATCCTGATCAGTGATGACACTAGCACCAACTACAGTATCTCCTTCACGAAGGTTAACTCCTCGGACCCCTGTCGCGATACGGCTCATGCCACGAACAGCTGACTGATTAAAGCGAACAGAATAACCAAACTTGGTACCAATGATGATATCGGTATCTTCTTCTGTCAGCAAGACATTGATTAATTCATCCTCATCCTTGAGATTCAAGGCTTTAAGTCCATTTTGACGAATATTTGCAAATTCTTTGACACTGGTTCTCTTCACGACACCGTGACGAGTTGTAAAGAAGAGATAGGCGTCATCACTACGTTCAGACTCAACGTTGATGATGGTCTGAATGCTCTCACCTTCGTCCAACTTCAATAGATTGACAACTGGCAAGCCCTTAGCAGTACGACCGTATTCAGGGATTTCATAACCTTTTAGTCGGTATACGCGTCCTTTATTAGTAAAGAAAAGCAAATGATCATGGGTGCTGGTCGAAACCAACTCACGCACAAAGTCATCATCCTTAACCCCAGTACCTTGGACCCCACGACCACCACGTTTTTGAGCAGTGAATTCACCTTGGTCCAAACGTTTGATGTACCCCTTATTAGAAAGGGTAATCAAGACATCCGTTTCTTCAATCAAATCTTCATCTTCAAGAGTTAAGACTTCTCCGATCATCAACTCCGTACGACGCTTGTCACCAAACTTACGTTTGACTTCGTCCAGCTCCTCTTTGATGATTTGCGCCACGCGCTCAGGTTTGGCAAGAATATCAGCCAAATCCGCAATCAAGGCAATCAATTCATCATATTCAGACTGAATCTTATCACGTTCCAATCCTGTCAAACGACGAAGACGCATATCAAGGATAGCTTGACTTTGACGTTCAGAAAGCTTGAACTTGCTCATCAACTCAGCTTGCGCTTCCGCATCTGTTTCACTGGCACGAATAATACGAATCACTTCGTCGATATGGTCAAGTGCAATTAAAAGACCTTCTAAGATGTGCGCACGCGCCTCTGCCTTTTCCTTGTCAAAACGAGTACGACGAACGACCACTTCTTTTTGGTGCTCGATATAAGCATCCAAAATTTGACGAAGAGACAAGATTTTTGGCACGCCATTTTGAATCGCCAACATGTTGAACCCAAAATTGGTTTGCATCTGGGTCATCTTGAAAAGATTGTTAAGGATAACGTTGGCAGACGCGTCGCGTTTAACCTCGATTACAAAGCGAATGCCTTCACGATTGGACTCATCACGTACGGCTGTAATGCCCTCAATTCGTTTTTCCTGAACCAAGCGAACAATATGCTCATGTACCTTGGTTTTATTAACCATATAAGGGAATTCCGTTACAACAATACGCTCACGACCCGTCTTAGTAGTTTCAATCTCTGTACGAGAACGAAGGACAATGGAACCTTTACCAGTCTCATAAGCTTTGTGGATCCCTGATTTCCCCATGACAAGAGCACCAGTTGGAAAATCTGGACCAGGTAAGACTTCCATCAAGTCCTTAGTCGTCACTTCAGGATTGTCCATAACCAACTTCACTGCATCAATGGTTTCACCCAAGTTGTGAGGTGGAATATTGGTTGCCATCCCAACAGCGATACCAGTTGCCCCATTGACCAAAAGGTTTGGAAAACGAGCCGGCAAAACCAATGGTTCACGTTCGTTAGCATCGTAGTTATCTACGAAATCAACGGTGTTTTTATTGATATCACGAAGCATTTCAAGAGCAATCTTGCTCATACGTGCCTCAGTGTACCGTTGCGCGGCAGCACCGTCCCCGTCCATAGAACCAAAGTTTCCATGCCCATCAACAAGCATGTAACGGTAGCTCCACCACTGGGCCATACGAACCATGGCTTCATAAATAGAGGAATCTCCGTGTGGGTGGTATTTACCCATAACATCCCCTGTAATACGGGCTGATTTTTTATGAGGTTTGTCTGGTGTAACACCTAGTTCATTCATTCCGTAAAGAATACGACGGTGAACAGGTTTTAAGCCATCTCGAACATCAGGAAGGGCCCGCGCAACGATAACGCTCATGGCGTAGTCGATAAAGCTGGTCTTCATCTCCTTTGTCAGATTGACATTCACTAAATTTCTATCCTGCATTCATAAATGCCTCATTTCACTATTAGTAATTAGATATATTATACCATAATTTGTCCTTCATTTCAGCCTTTGGAAATCGCTAAAACGTTTACATCGATAACCGAATAGAATATTCGTGACAAAGCTTTTTAAAAGTGATAGAATGAAAGTGTCTGGGGATTCCCCTAAAAAAAAATGAAGGAGATGTTTAGATAATGACTTCAACTAAACAACACAAAAAAGTGATCCTTGTTGGTGACGGTGCCGTAGGTTCATCTTATGCTTTCGCGCTTGTTACCCAAGGAATTGCACAAGAGCTTGGAATCATTGAAATTCCTCAATTGTTTGAAAAAGCGGTTGGTGACGCAGAAGACCTTAGCCATGCCCTTGCCTTCACTTCACCTAAAAAAATCTACGCTGCAAAATACGAAGACTGTGCTGACGCTGACCTTGTAGTTATCACTGCTGGTGCTCCTCAAAAACCAGGTGAAACTCGTCTTGACCTTGTAGGTAAAAACCTTGCAATCAACAAATCAATCGTTGAGCAAGTTGTTGCTTCTGGTTTCGATGGTATCTTCCTTGTAGCGGCTAACCCAGTTGACGTTTTGACTTACTCAACTTGGAAATTCTCTGGATTCCCTAAAGAACGCGTTATCGGTTCTGGTACTTCTCTTGACTCAGCTCGTTTCCGTCAAGCACTTGCTGAAACAATCGGTGTTGACGCTCGTTCAGTCCATGCCTACATCATGGGTGAACACGGTGACTCAGAATTCGCTGTTTGGTCTCACGCTAACGTTGCCGGTGTTAAATTGGAACACTGGTTGCAAGCTAACCGTGACTTGAATGAAGCTGACCTTGTTGAACTCTTCATCTCAGTTCGTGATGCAGCTTACTCAATCATCAACAAGAAAGGCGCTACCTACTACGGTATCGCAGTTGCTCTTGCTCGTATCACTCGTGCAATCCTTGATGACGAAAATGCAGTACTTCCACTTTCAGTATTCCAAGAAGGACAATACGGTGTTGAGAACGTCTTTATCGGTCAACCAGCTATCGTTGGTGCACACGGTATCGTTCGTCCAGTAAACATCCCATTGAACGACGCTGAAACACAAAAAATGCAAGCATCTGCAAAAGAATTGCAAGCAATTATTAATGAAGCATGGAAAAACCCTGAATTCCAAGCAGCTTCTAAAAACTAATGAAAAGAAGGTTCTCATCATGGGAACCTTTTTCTTTTATAATACATACTAAAATTATAGATTTCTAACAAGAAAAAAGCCTATTGACCAAGCTAGAAAGCTTGATACAATAGGCTTTTTAAAGTATCATTATTTAACAGCGTCTTTAAGAGCTTTACCAGCTTTGAATGCTGGAACTTTAGAAGCTGCGATCTTGATTTCTTTACCAGTTTGTGGGTTGCGACCTTTACGTGCAGCACGCTCACGAACTTCAAAGTTACCAAAACCGATCAATTGAACTTTTTCACCAGCTACAAGGTATTCAGTTACTGCTGCGAATACAGCGTCAACTGCTGCTGCTGAATCTTTCTTAGTCAATTCTGTAGCTTCTGCTACTTTAGCGATCAAATCTTGTTTGTTTGCCATGTTAATAAATCCTCCAAATAATTTCTAATTAACAAATATAATCATATCCTAAAATTGGCTATAGGTCAAGTCAAAAACACTATTTCTAACGATTTTTCTCTATTTTTTTAGGAATTGTAACGAATTAGAATAGCCCAGGCATTTTCTCCCGTATGTGTTTGAATAATAGATCCTGTTTCCAATACAGAGATTGGTTTTTCTACATAAGTTTGCAACAAGTTCTTCATCTCATTTGCCCATTCATTTGTACCTGCATATGAAATTCCAATCTCAGCCACTGATTGATGCGAGAGCGTCTCAGTCAATTCATCGAGCCATTTTTTGAATGTCTTAGCACCTCGTCCCTTAACGATAGGCTGGAGTTCATGATTCTTCATCTGCATCACAACTCGGATGTTCAACAGAGAGCTTAATAATCCCGTCACACGTCCAATACGTCCGCCCTTAACTAGATTTTCTAATGTTGAAACACCGATATAGAGTTCAGTATGATTCTTAACATCTTCTACATGAGCTAGGATGGTTTCTAAATCTTTCCCTTCTTGGGCAAGTTTAGCTGCTTCAACTACTTGAAACTTCATAGCTTGGTCTGTAAAAGAACTATCAATAACCGTCACATCAGCAGTTGAGAGACTCGCTCCTTGACGAGCAGCTTCAACAGTTCCTGACAAGGCATGGGACATGTGAATAGCGAGAATCTGACTACCGTCTTTACCTAGTTCTTCAAAAACCTCAGCAAACACTCCTACTGGAGGCTGACTAGTTTTCGGCAGATTCTTACTTTGTTGCATAAGATGAAGGAACTCCCCTTCTTTCAAATCTGCGTCTGAATAAAGCACACTATCGATCATAACGGATAGCGGCACAACCGTAATATTTAACTCTTTAACTACTTCTGGTTCGATGGTGACAGAAGAATCTGTTACAATTTTTACTTGTGTCATAATTTCAATCTTTCTATTCTTCTCAATAAGATAGGGATTTATCAATTTTATTATATCAAAATTTTGTTAAAAAATCATAAGAGATCCAATTAAAACGCTTGAAAATTTGGTATAATCTATCTATAGAAAAAGCGAGGGAGAATCATGATCCGAAAAGTTCAGCCTATTATCACTATCATACTAGGGGCAGCTATTTATGCCTTTGGTCTCACCTACTTTGTAGTTCCCTATCATCTATTTGAGGGTGGTGCGACAGGTATTACACTCATTACCTTCTACCTCTTTAAAATTCCAGTCTCACTGATGAACCTCTTGATCAATATTCCTTTATTTATCCTAGCCTGGAAAATATTTGGTCCTAAAACTCTCTACACCAGCCTTCTAGGATCTATTTCACTTTCCGTTTGGTTAGCAATTTTTGAGCGTATTCCTTTGCACATCGACTTGCAAGGTGATCTCATCATTGTCGCTTTAGTCTCAGGAGTCTTACTGGGAGTTGGTTTAGGAATTATCTTTAATGCTGGTGGAACCACTGGTGGTTCTGATATCGTTGCCCGTATCCTCAACAAGTACACCAATATTTCGATTGGGAAATTGCTCTTTGGGATTGACTTTTTTATCCTAATGTTGATTTTGATTATCTTCCAGGACCTTCGTCTAGTTACCTATACCCTCTTATTTGACTTTATCATCGCTCGTGTTATCGACTTGATAGGCGAAGGAGGTTATGGTGGTAAAGGATTTATGATTATTACCCAATATCCTGATCAATTGGCCAAAGAGATTAATGATGAACTCGGACGTGGCGTTACCTTTATATCTGGTCAAGGATACTACAGCAAAAAAGATTTAAAAATTATCTACTGTATCGTCGGTCGAAACGAAATCGTTAAAATGAAAGATATGATTCACAAAATTGATCCTCAAGCCTTTATCACCATCACTGAGGCTCATGAAATTCTGGGTGAAGGATTTACTTATGTGAAAGATTAAAAAAGCTGGGAATTCCCAGCTTTTATTCTTCTTCTGCGAGGGTTGAATGGCGGAACCCGTAAGTAAAGTAAATGACTAGACCAACTACAAGAGCAATACCAAAGGCAATCCAGGTATCTAGACTATATTGAAGCATAAAGGAAAGACAGATAAGAATGGAAAGGATTGGCAAAAGAGGCACTAAAGGAGTTTTGAACTCTCCCTCTTTTGGCATCCCCTTATCCTTTCTGAGTTTTATTATTCCGTAGGCTAACAAAATGAGATAAGCTAGCGTACAAATATTTAAGAAGGCTGCAATACTGGCTAGAGGAAACACTCCTGCAGCAATAGCTGAAGTAACTCCTGTTAAGAGGGTCGCATTTTTAGGAACGCGACTAGTCTTGCTTAATTGTTTAAAACTTTGAGGTAAAAGTCCATCACGAGCTAAGCTATAAATCATCCGAGACAAAGCATAAGTCATGGAGATACATACGGTTATCAGGGTTAGAATGGCTACAAGCGAAACATAATTGGCTGCCCAGCCGATACCAATACTCCGTAATGAGAATGCTACTGCATCGTCCACATTGAGCTTACTGTAGTGAACAATCCCTGTCAATACTAAGGTTACCAAAGCATAGAGAATGGTGACGATTGTCAGAGAAAGCACGATTCCGCGGGGAATATTTTTTTGCGGACTTTGAATTTCATCAACTGCCATGGAAATAGACTCAAATCCGAGAAATCCAAAGAACATCAAAGATGCACCCGCCATAATCCCAGTACTTCCACCATATAGTTGACCAAAACCAAATGGAGCAAAATTCATCCAATTTTCTGGCTTGATGTACCAAATACCAACTAGGATAAATAAGGCGAGAGCTGAGAACTTCAAGACCACTAAAAGCGAATTAAATCGCAAAGCTGCCTTGGAATTTAATAAAACCAATCCCGTTACCAAAGTCAGTACTAAAATAGGCAGAAGATCAATATAGGTTCCTTGTTCAGGATTAAAGGTTCCATTTAAGGCTTGGGGCATGGAGATACCATAATTACTGAGCAATCCCTTAAAGTAAGCAGCCCAGCCAGACGCCACACCTGAAACAGCTGTCATGAATTCCATGATGGTCAACCAGCCAGCAATCCAGGCTGGCAATTCTCCTAGAATTGCATAGAGGTAACTATAAGCACCACCAGTAGCAGGCACACGAGAGGCAAATTCTGCGAAAAAGAGAGCTGAAAGAGAAACACACAGGGCAGAAATTACAATGGAAATCACTAGTGATGGACCAGCTAAGGTAGCAGCTGCTGTTCCGGTAATGGTGAAAATCCCTGTCCCCACCATGGCACCAATCCCTAGAAGAATCAAATCCCACAATTTCAAATGGCGATGCATCTCTGTCTGTCTCAGACTAACATCCTTGGTTCTAAAAATATTCATACTTCATCTCCACTAAATGTAATTGTTTTATTTTACCATATAAAAGTATTTTTGTGAATATTTATTAGGTACTTATTTGAAAAAAATTCTGAACAGAAAGGATTCCTGTTCAGAATTTGCATTTTTACCCACTGATTGTTTCAATTAGTTACTCATCAAGCGATTAAGCTCAACAGTACACTCCATTGAAAGGTTTTGGGGATTCGGGATTTTAAACTTCAAAGTAAGGGAACGGACGGTCACTATCTAAAGGACGGTTTGGAACTTCTTGTTCCAAAATAGCGCGCCAACCTGATACCAATTCTTCAAAAGTCAATTCTGCTTCTGGAGAAGCTGTTGTCAGCTTCCGACCAAACCAAGCCATGGTTGCAGTTTCAAACTGAAGCATAGCGTACTCGATTACTGGAACCTTCGCTTCTTCATAATTCTCATTAACTGCACGTGCCACACCTGGTGCTTGTGGAAGGAGTTGATTGCTGATTTTATCAACTACAGTCGCATCCATCTCTCTCCATGAAAGAAGTTGACCATTTACCTGATAAAAGAGCTCAAAGGTTTCTTGATTATCCTTAAAATTAGCAAGAACAAAAGCACGTTCTACCGCCTCAGGACCACCAGCAGCTTTTACAGCGTTTATCAAGAGGTTTTGTTCCATTTGTCGCCAATAATCATCTGCTTCTTCTACTAAATCAACTGTAAAAGGTGGAATAATTTCCTCGGCAGAAATTTCGCCTTTATTCGCTTTTTCAACATTACCAAATAATTTTTTTAAGAATCCCATTTGCTTCTCCTTTTGGGTTTTATCCGACAGATCCTTCCATTTCATAGCTAATCAAGCGGTTCAGCTCAACTGCATATTCCATTGGAAGCTCTTTAGTGAAGGGTTCGACAAATCCCATGACAATCATCTCGGTTGCCTCAGATTCTGACAATCCACGACTCATGAGATAGTAGAGTTGTTCCTCTGAAATCTTGGATACCTTGGCTTCGTGCTCCAAAGCAACTTGCGAATTGTGAATTTCATTAAATGGAATAGTATCTGACGCTGATAAGTCATCCATGATAATGGTATCACACTCGATGTGAGAAACAGATTTCTTAGAGTTCTTGTTAAAGGTCACTTGTCCACGGTAGTCCACCTTTCCTCCGCCTTTAGCGATGGATTTTGACACGATAGACGAGCTTGTATGTGGAGCGTTGTGGATCATCTTGGCACCCGTATCTTGGTGTTGCCCTGCATTAGCAAAGGCGATAGAGAGCATAGTACCACGCGCCCCTTCTCCATCTAGATAAACAGATGGATATTTCATAGTCGTTTTTGCACCCAAGTTTCCATCAATCCACTCAACAGTCGCATCTTTCAAAGCTTTCGCACGTTTTGTTACCAAGTTATAGACATTATCAGACCAGTTTTGGATGGTTGTATAACGCATATAAGCTCCGTCTAAAGCGAAAATTTCTACAATGGCAGCGTGCAAGCTGTTGCTTGAATAAGTTGGTGCTGTACATCCTTCTACGTAGTGGACACTTGCTCCCTCATCAACGATAATCAAGGTACGTTCGAACTGACCTGTATTTTCGTTGTTGATACGGAAGTAAGTTTGAAGTGGAATATCTACCTTGACACCTTTTGGTACGTAGATAAAGGTTCCACCCGACCATACTGCTGAGTTGAGGGCTGCCAACTTGTTATCTGTCGGTGGTACCAACTTCGCAAAGTATTGTTTAAACAAGTCTGGGTATTCCTTGAGGGCAGAATCTGTATCTGTAAAGATAATTCCTAACTTCTCAAACTCTTCCTTCATGTTGTGGTAAACCACTTCTGACTCGTACTGGGCAGAGGCACCTGCTAGATAAGCACGTTCAGCTTCTGGAATCCCGATACGTTCAAAGGTCTCTTTAATTTTTTCAGGAACTTCATCCCAAGAACGGGCAGGTTTATCAGATGGTTTTTGGTAGTAGATCAAGTCATCAAAGTCAATCTCTGACAAGTCTGCTCCCCAAGTTTGCATAGGCATTTTCTTGAAGGTTTCATAAGACTTCAAACGGAATTCTAGCATCCACTCAGGCTCTCCCTTAGCAGCTGATAATTCGCGAATGACTTCTTCATTCAATCCTTTCCCTGTCGATAGAACAGGCTCTACATCGTCATGGAAACCAAATTTATATTCACCAAGATCAATTGGTTTTGGTTCTACTCTTTCTTCAGCCATAATATCCTTTCTTTCATTATATATTTCTATGTTTCTTATTTATCTTCTTGATTTTCAATTGTCTTCTTCAAGGCATTCCAAGCTAGGGTTGCACACTTGATTCGTTGAGGAAATTTGGCAACACCTGATAAGAAAGCTGCATCGCCAAGTTGGTCTTGGCGGTCATCTTTTTGACCTTGAACCATTTCTGAAAAAATGGTCGCAAGCTCTAAAATTTCTTGTTTGGTCTTGCCTAAAACTGCATCTGTCATCATACTAGCAGAAGCAGTTGAAATCGTGCATCCTGAATTTAGAAAAGCAATATCTTCCAAACGGTCCTCTGCGTCAAACTTGACAGAGAGGTTGATAACATCCCCGCAGGTTGGATTGTTGAGACTGATTTGCTCAGCATCTTCCAGCTTCCCTTGGTGATGTGGATTTTTCGAATGGTCTGCCACCACTGCCATATAAAGGCTATCTAGTTTAGAAAGTGCCATTGAAAAACTCCTTTGTCTTTTGTAGGGCATCGACTAGCTTGTCACAATCTGCCTTGGTATTGTAGATATAAAAACTTGCACGAGCTGTTGCTGGGACTTCCAAATATTGGAGCAAAGGTTGGGCGCAATGATGACCAGCGCGAACAGCCACTCCTTCATAATCAAGTGCTGTAGCTAGGTCATGGGGATGAAGATCACCTAGGTTAAAGGCAATGACACCTGAACGTTGAGCCAGGTCTTGCGAACCATAAATGGTTAACCCTTCAATTTCCTGCAATTTTGGAAAGACGTATGCAATCAATTCCTGTTCATGAGATTCAATGGCATCCATACCAATCTTTTCCAGATAATCCACTGCTGCAGCAAGTCCGATAGCACCTGCCATATTTGGCGTTCCAGCCTCAAATTTCCAAGGCAATTCCTTCCAACTAGCAGATTGCTCATAGACGAAATCAATCATCTCACCACCAAATTCAATTGGTGACATTTGCTCCAGATACTTTGCTTTGCCATAAAGAACACCGATACCAGTCGGACCAGCCATCTTGTGACCCGAAAAGGCGAAGAAGTCCACATCCAAATTCTGAACATCAATCTTCATATGAGGTGTAGATTGAGCACCATCCACTACCATGATTGCCCCAACTTTATGTGCCATTTGAGTGATTTCTTTGATCGGATTGACCACTCCAAGAACATTGGAGGCATGAGCTAGGGAAACGAACTTGACCTTATCCGTCAATTTAGCGCGCAAGTCATCCATATCCAGAGCTCCGTCCTTGAGATAGACATAGACAAGCTCTGCTCCAGTCTTGCGACAGGCCTCCTGCCAAGGAATGATATTGGAATGGTGTTCCATGACAGAAATCAAGACCTGGTCTCCCTCAGTCAGGATTTCCTCAGCAAAGCGTGCCACCCAGTTAAGGCTGGTTGTCGTTCCTCTGGTAAAGAGAACTTCCTTTGTAGAGCCTGCATTGATAAACTTACGAATGGTTTCACGAGCCGCTTCATAAGAAGCTGTTGCTCGCTCAGCCAAGGTATGAACACCACGATGAACATTTGCATTGTCCTGCTCATAATAGCGGTTAATCGTTTCCAGAACTGCTAGTGGTTTTTGTGTCGTCGCGGCATTGTCCAGATAGACCAGAGGTTCATCGTTGACAATCTGGTCTAAAATTGGAAAATCCTTGCGAATCGCTTCTACATCTAACATAGGCTTCCCCTTAGCGTTTTGACAATTTTTCTTCGATGGTTGCTATCATTTCATCACGAACTTCCTTGACTGGAATCTCAACAATTACGGAGCCAAGGAAACCGCGAACAACCAAACGTTCCGCAGTCGCCTTATCCAAGCCACGACTCATGAGGTAGTACATGTCTTCTGGATCCACCTGACCGATAGAAGCCGCGTGGCCTGCAGTAACGTCATTTTCATCAATCAAAAGAATTGGGTTGGCATCTGAACGCGCTTGGTCTGAAAGCATGAGAACACGGCTTTCTTGTTGCGCATCGGCTCCCTTAGCACCCTTGATAATGTGGCCAATACCATTGAAGGTCAAGGTAGCTTTTTCAAGGATAACCCCATGTTGGAGGATATTTCCGATTGAGTTACATCCATAGTTAGTCACTCGAGTATCAATCCCTTGCACCTGACGGCCACTTGAAAGAGCTACGACTTTAAGGTCAGCATGGCTACCATTTCCAATCAAGTCGCTATCAAAGTCCGCAACGACATTTCCTTTGTTCATGACACCGATTGCCCAGTCAATGCTGGCATCGTTGCCTAGTTTACCACGACGGCTAATGTAGGCAGTGACATTTTCACCCAGACGATCAATGGCAGCAAATTTCACTTGCGCACCAGAACGAGCAATCACTTCAACTGTGATATTGGCAGTTGCCTTCGCACTACCTTCACCACGCGACTCTAAACGTTCTAAGTAACTAATCTTAGAGTTTATACCAGCAATGATAAGGATATGCTTGTTAAATGGCACATCGCTATCACTGTCTTGGTAGAAAATACCTTCGATTGGCTCTGTAATCTCAACATTATCTGGAATATAAAGAACAGCACCACTGTTAAAGTAAGCTGTATGGTAGGCTGCCAACTTGTCATCGTCATACTTAACTGATGACATGAAGAATTCCTCAATAAGCTCTGGAATTTCTTCTAAAGCTGAGTGAAAGTCTGTAAAGATTACTCCTTGTTCAGCCAATTCAACTGGAGTTTGTTCAAAAACAGTCTGCGTTCCTACTTGAACCAACTTCAAGTGATTATCTAGAGCTGTGAAGTCTGGAACATTTGCTGAAGGTTCACTTTCTGTGATGGTTCCATCTCCCAGATTCCAACGGTGAAATTTGACACGCTCAATGACTGGTAATTCCAAACTCTCAATCTTATCAAAAGCCTTTTGACGGAGGTCTGACAACCAGCTTGGTTCAGCGTGCATTTCTGAAAAAAGTTTAATATTCTCTTTAGTCATTTACTTCTCCTAAAAGATACGAGGGAATTACAATTCTTCCTTGTAGTCGTAGCCAAGTTCTTCAGCTAGTTTTGCGTATCCTTCACGTTCCAAACGGGCAGCCAATTCTGGACCACCAGAAAGGACCACACGACCTTCCATCATCACGTGTACCACGTCTGGTGTGATGTAGTTCAAAAGACGTTGGTAGTGAGTGATAATCATAGCACCAAATCCCTCGCCACGCATAGCATTCACACCTTTCGATACAACTTTAAGGGCGTCAATATCAAGACCTGAGTCAATCTCATCCAAAAGGGCAAAAGTTGGTTCCAACATCAAAAGCTGAAGAATTTCATTACGTTTTTTCTCACCACCAGAGAATCCTTCGTTGAGGTAACGCTCTGCCATTTCTTCTTTCATGTTGAGCAATTCCATTTTCTCGTCTAGTTTAGTGATAAACTCACGAACTGAAATCTTTTCATCATCTTCTTTACCAGCATTCATAGCTGCACGAAGAAATTCAGCGTTGGTAATTCCTGGAATTTCAGATGGGTACTGCATAGCAAGGAAAAGTCCCATACGCGCACGCTCGTCCACTTCCAATTCAAGGATGTTTACACCATCAAACAAGACCTCCCCTTTAGTAACTTCATAGTTAGGGTTCCCCATGATAGCTGCAGAAAGAGTCGATTTACCAGTACCATTTGGTCCCATGATAGCTGCGATTTCTCCTGTTTTCAGAGTCAGATTGACCCCCTTCAAAATTTCTTTTCCTTCAATCTCAACGTGAAGATCTTTGATCTCTAATACTGACATGATAGTTCCTTTCTTTTTCTGGCCTACTTCCTTTATCCTTAAAGAAATCACTTACATTTCTCAAAAAATACAAGAAAAGGTCCATAAATATACTCTACTAGTATAACAAAAAAAAGCCTAAAAGGCTTTGATTTTGTTTAGAAGCTAGTGACTAATCCTTGCGGTTTAGGTGCTGATCAATGGCATCTACTATTTTCCCCATTACATAACTTAACCTAAAATTTCGAAAAAGTAGAATGGCCCAAAAGACTGCCATAAAATAGCGACCCGTCATCCAAGCTTCATTGAAAAAATAAGTCTCAGCAGCAGTAAATAGTGCTATCACGATAAATTGTTGTCTAGTCATAGGATTATTGTACCATGAAATCCACTTTTAGTCTTCTTCGACCATGACTTTATCAGCCAGAAATTCAAATCCCTCTGGAATCAGGCTCTCTTCTTCTACCTCTTGATCTGCTTGAGAAGACTTGTTTTTAGCTGAAAATGCTGCACGAACCTCTTTCCATTCCTCTAGGGAAATTGCCAGGATTTCAGGTGAAAATCCAGCCGCCTGGCTAAGAATATTGCCAAACATGGTATTGAGGTTATCCCGTTTCATGGTTTGGCCTGCATTGAAATTAGATTCAAAAGCTAAAATAGCATGGTGTTCGTTGGCTGCAACTGGTTGAGAACCAACAAGCAGAGCCTTATCAGGACCAGCTAAGCTTTCGATCACTTCCCCCCATGCATTCTGGAGGCGAATCAAGTTTTGCCGTGCCAATTCAGGATTTTCAACAGCTTCTTGTAGGATAGCCTGAACCTTATTACGGTCTACTCGATAGACTGTCTTGGAAGTGGCTGGACGGCTAGGGACTGGCGCCACTTGTTTAGGAGCAGTTCCAACATTGGCAAGTTCTTGTTTGAGACGAGCGACTTCCTGTCTTAGTGTAGAAATTTCACTCTCGACAGCTTCTGAAAGCACTGGTTCAGGCTTAATCTCAGCTAAACGAATGGTCATCATCTCAGCATAAATCTTAGGTTGCAGGCTAGCTTTCATATCCGCCAAGCTCACAGTCGCTAGACGAATCATTTCAAAGAGACTTTCCTGAGAAAGAGCTAGATTGTCCATAAAAACTGGACTATGATGAGTATTTTCGCCACCTGTCTGAACAACTAGTAGATCACGCAAATACTGCAAGAGATCCGTCACAAACCGAGTCATGCTTTTGCCATTTTCAAACAAAAGATTCAAAGAATCAAGCGCTTTTGGAACATCCTGCTGAGACAAGGCGGCTACATAGTCATCTAGTGCTGATAGACTAATGGTTCCTGTAATCTCCTCAGAGATAGCTGTAGTTAAAGCATTCCCTTGAGTCAAACTCAAGGCTTGGTCCAGAATAGACAAGGCATCCCGCATTCCACCTTCAGCTCGTCTGGCAATGATTTCTACAGCATCTGGTTCAGAACTGATATTTTCTTTTTCTAAAATATGATGAATATGTGCTGTGATATCTTGCGTTCTAATCGACTTAAACTCAAAACGTTGGACACGCGATAAAATAGTTGCTGGAATCTTGTGCAATTCGGTGGTCGCCAAGATAAAGACAACATTTTGAGTTGGTTCTTCTAGCGTCTTCAAAAGCGCATTAAAAGCTCCTGTAGATAGCATATGAACCTCGTCTATGATATATACCTTATAACGTGCCAAACTAGGTGCATAGGTAGATTTATCACGAATTTCTCGGATTTCATCAACTCCGTTATTCGAAGCTGCATCCATTTCGATAACATCTTCTAAGTTACCTTCTGTCACAGCCTGACAGATATAGCAGTTATTACACGGTTCTCCGTTCACTTGGTTCGGACAGTTCATAGCCTTGGCAAAAATCTTGGCTACACTGGTCTTCCCTGTTCCACGAGGGCCCGAAAAAAGATAGGCATGACTAATCTTTTCCTGTTCAACCGCTTGTTTTAGGGTTTTAGCCACAACCTCTTGTCCGACCAATTGTGAAAAAGTTTGGCTTCTATATTTTCGATAAAGTGCTTGATACATTAGGCTTTCTCCTCAAACATTGTAAAGTCCCATTCTGTCTTCTCAAGCAAAATAGCGACAAATTGTTCCAAGTAATCGCGGTCAATTGCATTATATTCATCAATAAGTGAAGAATCCAAGTCTAAGACTCCGACTAATCTTCCATTCTTGAGCATGGGAACCACGATTTCACTCTTGGCCATACTATCACAAGAAATGTAGTTTGGATAGGTGCTCACATCGCCAACTAAAACAGTCTCTTGAAACTCAGCAGCTTCTCCACACACGCCTTTTCCAAGCGGAATGCGAATACAAGAAACACCACCCTGAAAAGGCCCTAAAACCAACTCGCTACCATCAAACAGATAAAACCCTGCAAATACAGTATTGGGAAAGCGAGATTTTAGGAGGGCACTAGCATTCGAAAGATTGGCAAGAACATTGCTCTCACCTTCAAGTAAATAAGAGAGTTCCTCATTTAACATTTGATATTGTGATTGTTTTTCTGAATCTAACATAGAACTATTATATCAAAAATGGGAAAGAGACAAAAGAAAAATCCCTTGTTTTAAACAAAGGATTTTGTGATTATCAATTTGATTAAAGTTCGATATCACCGAACAAGTCAGCCATTGAGAATCCTGTTTGTGTTTCTGGAAGTTCAAAATCACGTTTTTCTTGACGTTTTGGACGACGTGGACGAGCAGCGCGTTTCTCTTCTTTTTGTCCTTCTTCTTGAGCTGGACGTTCTTCAAGAGCTTTAATAGAAAGTGATACACGTTCTGCGTCAGCGTTAACATCAAGGACTTTAACAGTAACTTCTTGACCAACAGTAAGAGCTTCTTTTGGATTTTCGATACGTTTGTGTGAAATTTGTGATACGTGAACAAGTCCATCGATACCTGGCAATACTTCTACAAATGCACCGAAGTCAGTCAAACGTTTAACTGTTCCTTCTACTACATCACCTTTAGCCAATTTTTGCTCAACGCCATCCCATGGTCCAGGTGTTGTTGCTTTAAGTGAAAGTGATACACGTCCTTCTTCTTCGTTAAGATCAAGGATCTTCACTTCGATTTCTTCACCAACAGTTACAACTGATTTAGGTGAAACGTTACGTTCGTGTGACAATTCAGTCAAGTGAACCAATCCGTCAACACCACCAAGGTCGATGAAAGCACCAAAGCTTGTGATACGAGCAACTTTACCAGTTACGACATCACCAACAGCTAATTTACCAAATACTTCAGCACGAGCTGCTGCAGTAGCTGCTTCAACAACTTCACGACGTGAAAGGATGAAGCGGTTCTCTTTAGCGTCAACTTCTTTGATTTTAGCATCAAATTCTTGACCTACGAAACGCTCAGTGTTACGTACGAAACGAGTGTCCAACATTGAAGCTGGGATAAATCCACGTACGCCTTCAAATTCTACTGAAAGTCCACCTTTAACGGCACGAGTTCCTTTAACAGTAACAACTTCTTCTTCGCGTCCTACAAGTTTGTCCCATGCTTTGCGAGCTTCAAGGCGTTTTTTAGATACAAGGTATGTAACTGTATCAGTATCTTTACCAACTACTTGACGAAGTACAAGAACATCCAATACTTCTCCTACTTTAACAAAGTCATTGATATCTGCATCGCGATCGTTTGTCAATTCGCGAAGAGTCAAGACACCTTCAACACCAGTCCCAGAGATTGCAACGTTAGCTTGAGTCGCATCAACTGTCAATACTTCAGCACTAACAACATCACCAGGCTCAACTTGGCTAACGCTATTTAGCAAATCTTCAAATTCGTTCATCTAAAAAATCCTCCAACAATCAAGTTTTTTCTAAACTTGACATACTTATAATT
The DNA here is from genome assembly GCF_002096595.1 of Streptococcus oralis subsp. oralis. Classification (GTDB taxonomy): domain Bacteria; phylum Bacillota; class Bacilli; order Lactobacillales; family Streptococcaceae; genus Streptococcus; species Streptococcus oralis_D. The sequence goes on along the minus strand of NZ_NCUR01000010.1, from coordinate 107,197 downwards.
TTTTTCCTAAGCACCCGCAAGGACATGTTCATATCGTTCACGTCTTTCAATTATAAAAATAAAATACCCTAAGATATTTTTCTTTTTATCTTGAATTTATTACCTAAGAACTGGGGTAGCTGGATTCGAACCAACGCATGAGGGAGTCAAAGTCCCTTGCCTTACCGCTTGGCTATACCCCATTGATGAATGGAGAGAGAGGGATTCGAACCCCCGAACCCGAAGGAGCGGATTTACAGTCCGCCGCGTTTAGCCTCTTCGCTATCTCTCCAATGTTTAACGAGAACTATTATATCATGAAATTTTCAATAAAACAAGTATTATTTTGTCAAATTATAGTTTTCAACCAAAATTTCCACAGCTTTTTCAAGTTTTTTATAAAAACTATCGACATTTCCATTCTTTATGATGGCAAATTGGTTATCTAATTCGGCAATTTCTCCAATGACCTTTTTCCCGATCGTCAAAACGTATCCTTCATAGCTGTCTTTTCCAACAGTCACTTTTGCATCTGTTAATTGGATTTCAATTTTCTTATCTTTTTTACTCATACTTTACCTCTTTTCACTTTTTCTATTGTACAAGAAAATGCTCAAACTAGCAAGAAAAAACTCCATTTCAGTCCTTACAACAGCTATGGAGTTCTTCTTTATTTCATATCTTTTAGTCCACTTTGACAATCCATCCTTCAGGCGCTTCTACATCACCAAATTGGATACCGGTCAATTCATCATAGAGTTTACGTGTAACAGGACCTACTTCTGTTTCACTATAGAAAACATAGAAATCATCGCCATGTTGGATGCCTCCAATTGGAGAAATAACCGCTGCTGTACCACAGGCACCTACCTCTACAAAACGCTCCAAATTATCGATTGGGACATCGCCTTCAATCGGAGTCAAGCCCAAGCGGTGCTCTGCCAAGTAAAGCAAAGAGTACTTGGTAATAGATGGCAAGATGGATGGACTCAATGGTGTAACAAATTCATTGTCTGCCGTGATTCCAAAGAAGTTAGCTGATCCGACTTCTTCAATCTTTGTATGTGTAGATGGGTCTAGGTAGATAACATCTGAAAATTGGCGTGACTTGGCCATTTTACCTGGGAGGAGGCTAGCAGCATAGTTTCCACCTACCTTGGCCGCACCTGTACCATTCGGAGCTGCACGGTCGTATTCATCCTGAATCAAGAAGTTTGTTGGGACTAAACCACCTTTAAAGTAATTCCCAACTGGCATAGCAAAGATAGTGAAAATATACTCTTCTGCTGGTTTAACCCCGATAATATCCCCAACACCAATCAAAAGTGGACGAAGATAAAGGGTTCCACCTGTTCCATATGGTGGGACGTATTCTTCATTTGCACGCACAACTGCTTTACAAGCTTCTACAAACATTTCTGTCGGAACTTGTGGCATCAAGAGACGGTCACAAGTACGTTGCAGACGCTTGGCATTTTCGTCAGGACGGAACAGTTGAATACTGCCATCCTTGGTACGATAGGCTTTCAAACCTTCAAATGCCTGCTGTCCATAGTGGAGACTTGGAGAAGACTCTGAAATATGCAAGGTTGCATCCTCTGTCAATTCTCCTTGATCCCATTGACCATTTTTGTAGTGAGCGATATAACGGTAAGGTAATTTCATATAAGCAAAGCCAAGATTTTCCCAATCAATTGCAACTGTCATGTGTTTCTCCTTTATACTATTCAAACTATGTGTTCTATTCTACACTTTTCTAGTAAAATTTCAAGTATTATTTGTAATTTTCTGAAAATTTTTTCAACATAAAGAAATCAGCCCTCTGGACTGATTCTTTTTAAGGATTTGCTTTATCCTCTTTAAAGATCTCTTTGAGGTAAGCATCGAAAACTTCTTCATCTGAAATGGTGTCTGAAATAAAGCTTCCATTGCTAGTACGTTCTGACAAGTTGAGGTCTTGCAATCGACTCTCATAGATTGTTCCCTTGTTAGATTGGACAAGTAATGTTTGGTCGTTTTCTTCTACTTCTGTACTAAAGAGGTCACCAACGAAGCCTTGCTCTGCAACTGCTCCAGCCAAGAAGACACGGTGCGGTTTGTTTTTCAACTCACGCAAGACTTGTAGGCCTCGTTTAGCACGGCTAGTCGCTGGAATTTCGTCGATAGAAACACGTTTTAAACTACCGCGTTGGGTCAAGAGGTAGAAGGATAAGCTGTTACAGATAAAGGCAGCTTGAAGCGCATCATCTGCTTTCAAGTTCATAGCCTTGACACCCGCAGCCTTGGCACCAACAACCGGTACCTCTTCGATATTGAAACGAAGGGCGTAACCGTTTTGGCTAATCAAGAGTACATCATCCAGTTTAATCGGAGCCACTGCTACAATCTGATCTGTCTCGTCTTTGAGCTTAGCATACTTGACAGACTTAGACTTGTAGGTCCGCCATGGAGAGAATTCTTTGCGTTCTACACGCTTGATTTGACCAAGGCGAGTTGCTGCAAAGTAGGTAGTCGCATCATCAAACTGATCAACAACTTCTACATAGAGGATTTCTTCGTTAGTTTCAAAGTTTGTAATGGTCTGGCTCAGATGCTCCCCGATATCCTTCCAACGAATATCTGCCAATTCATGAATTGGTCGATAGATGACATTCCCAAGAGTCGTGAACATCAAGAGGTGCTGCGTTGTCTTGGCAGATTGAACAAAGATTAAACGATCGTCATCACGTTTGCCAATTTCTTCCAGAGTGGATGCCGCAAAGGAGCGTGGGCTAGTACGCTTGATATAACCTGCCTTGGTTACGCTGACATAGGTATCTTCCTCGGCAATCAAACTAGCTGTGTCAATCTCGATTGCTTTCGCAGTGTCTTCCAAAGCACTCAAACGTGGTGTCGCAAATTTCTTCTTAACCTCACGGAGTTCTTTCTTCATGAGATTGTACATAGTCCGTTCATCACCGATGATAGCAGCAAGCATGGCAATCTTTTCACGCAATTCTGCCTCTTCTTCCTGCAAGACAACCACGTCTGTATTGGTCAAACGGTAAAGTTGTAAGGTCACGATAGCTTCAGCCTGCTCTTCAGTAAACTCATAGCTGACCTTGAGGTTTTCCTTAGCGTCAGCCTTGTTCTCAGAAGCACGGATAAGGGCAATGACTTCGTCCAAAATCGAAATCACGCGAATCAAACCTTCAACGATATGGAGACGTTTTTCAGCCTTTTCCTTGTCAAAGCGTGAACGAGCCAAAATCACTTCACGACGGTGGGCGATATAGCTAGACAGGATTGGAACAATCCCGACCTGACGAGGTGTGAAATTGTCAATCGCCACCATGTTAAAGTTGTAGTTGATTTGCAGGTCAGTGTATTTGAAGAGATAGTTAAGAACCAGCTCGGTATTCGCGTCTTTCTTTAGTTCAATAGCAATACGAAGACCGTCACGGTCAGACTCATCACGAACTTCAGCGATCCCTGCCACCTTGTTATTGACACGAACATCATCGATTTTCTTGACCAGATTGGCCTTATTGATTTCATAAGGAATCTCAGTAATAACGATTTGTTCCTTACCACCTTTTAGCTTTTCGATGTCGGTCTTGGAACGAACAACCACACGTCCTTTCCCAGTTTCATAGGCTTTCTTGATTTCATCACGCCCCTGAATAATCCCTCCAGTCGGGAAGTCTGGGCCAGGCAAGAATTCCATGAGCTTGTCCACCTTGGCTGTTGGGTGATCAATCATGTAAACAGTCGCATCAATGACTTCAGCCAAATTATGCGGAGGAATATCTGTGGCATAACCAGCCGAAATACCAGTCGAACCATTGACCAAGAGATTTGGAAAGGCTGCTGGCAATACCGTCGGTTCTTTCTCGGTATCGTCAAAGTTCCAAGCAAAGGGAACTGTCTTTTTCTCGATATCCTGAAGAAGATAGCCTGCAATCTCAGACAAACGTGCCTCTGTATAACGCATAGCCGCCGGCGGATCTCCGTCCATAGAACCGTTGTTACCGTGCATTTCAACTAGAATCTCACGATTTTTCCAGTCCTGAGACATACGGACCATGGCATCATAGATGGAACTGTCACCGTGTGGGTGGAAATTCCCCATGATATTCCCGACAGACTTGGCAGACTTACGGTAGCTCTTGTCAAAAGTATTGCCATCCTTATTCATCGAATAAAGAATGCGACGCTGAACTGGCTTCAAACCATCCCGAATGTCTGGCAAAGCCCGGTCTTGAATAATATACTTGGAGTAGCGACCAAAGCGCTCTCCCATGATGACCTCAAGGGACATGTTTTGAATGTTACTCATATAAGATACAAAGCCCGTAAAATGCAAAGTGAAAATAGGAAATTCTCGCAGCGAGCGATGCTCGCAAGAGAATTTATCTTTTTCACACAGCATTTAGGGCGTGTTCAACTCCTTTCAAAGAATATAGAGTAGGTTTTGTAGAATAAAGGATATTTTACGGAAATTAGTACCGTGTTCAGTTACGATAAATAACCAAACTATCCTTTCTGTAGGTTAATCTTTTAAATTATTCAGAGATTAAGAAGTCTCTTTTCAGCATAATCAATCATCTTCTCAGCTACTTCCATATCATAGTCAAATCCCATCTTTTGAGCAAGAATTTGAGCTTCTCTGTGGAAGAGATTCATTGTGGAGAATAGGGATTGAGTGATTTTCTCTACACTTGAAAAATCAAGCAGATTTGAGAATTCCTTCTCCTTCTCAATTGGCAAGTAGTTGAAGAGATACTTGTAATTTTTACCAATGTCGACAGCACCTCTATCTCTTGCGACCTGCCAAGCTAAGATTTTCAAGAGTTCTTGCTGGCAAATACCGTAGAGATGGTCCATTGCATAAATGACTTGCTTGCGACAGATTCCCTTGACCACATAGGCGGAAACCCACCAAAATTCATTGCAGGCTTTTTCAAAATCAATCGGGCTAGCTGGATTCGTCCAGTAACGTTGAGGACTTGTAGTATAGGACTCAAACAAGCCTTTCTCATCTTTCAATACTGTGTAATCAGCTTCACTATCCACCCACTCTTGGATGTGGTCTTTGGGGCAGAGCGTCAAATCAATCCGATTGCCATCTTCAAAGAGCATAAGATAGAGACGACGGTTGCCTAGGATATTATGTTGCTCAATGATACGTGTGCCAAACTGGTCCAACCAAGCAAGGTCACTCGTCAAATTATCTAAGTCGTCCACGACATAAACAACATCATAGTCTTGAAACTCGTCTTTTGGTGCTTTTGTATCAGTTCGTGAACCGGACATAGCGACAGCCTGGACTTTTAGACTTTTTGCGGTTTGTAAAATTAATCTCAGCATTTGCGCTTGACTTCTATGTTGTCTGCACATATCTTTTATAGAATTATTTTTCATTGCCGTCTTGCTCCTCTTGTTTTTGGATGCTTCGTATTCTTTTCTTCTCAAGCTCCCCTACAATGAATTGGATAGTTGAACAAATCCCTAAAACAATTAAAACAAAATAAAACAAATTCATATCGTTTCTATGATATATTTTAAAGCTTCTCCATAATACAAAAGTATTTACTAATGAAAGAAGGAAAAGTAAAATAGCATTGAATAGGAGTATTATAGCAAACTTACTCTTAAAATACCTATAATGTTTTCCAATCCTATAGAGAGTATATAATGAGAAAACAATCATCAAAGGGGTGAAAGCAAGTGCATAAAATAAGATAAACCCTATTCCTGAGTATGGTTTACTTTTCATTGGTAAATCTAATAGACAGATACCAATAGTGAGGATGTTCAATATAAACAAGGATACTGTGCGAGCACACTCTTTTCTACCTTTATTGGTCATTAAATCATATATAATTCCAAAAATGGCCAAGAGAACAAGGAAAAAAGGCATCATTAATAACGTAATCAATACCGCACCTCCAATAGTTTTAGCGATTGTTTACATACAAAAGATGATCGTCACCTTTACTTGAACTTTACAACTCCTCTGTCTGGTGAAGGTTATACCCTTCGTAATAATATGAAGCATCCACCCCCTTAAAGAAACGGGCCTGAGTGAGGTCATCCGTCAGATTATTGAGGAGGAGATACTTGAGTTCTTGCCAGCATCAACTTTTAAAGTTTTAGCTATTTTTAAAATCAGTCCAAGCATTTCCTGATCAGTTCTCATATTTCACTCCTTCATCACTTAGAGCTGTTTGAAATTGCTTTTCATTATAAATCGTAAACCATTGGCCATCTCTGACATAATCTAAGCAATTAATCACTATACCCAACCAAAAAGTATTCTGTGTCTTACTGATTTCGTTTGGTGTAATGGAGATAGAGAGGAGGAAGATAGGAAACAAGAATCATCAAAATCATTACCAAGAATGTCAACAGATGGATCTGAACTAAATTTACCACATACCATCCCAGAATACCCACAGATAGGGGACCTAAAACATAGGATAGGAAAATCAAAAAAGCCTTCCACCGTTTCTCCGGATAGACATAACACAATCGAATCAGTGTGTAGACTAAGGCTCCCGCTATCAAAGGAAAACCAAATAAAATCATGACAAAGCTCGCCACTAAAGCACTGGATTCTGAGGAATCCATATTGAATAAAAGCATCAAGATCATAAATAAAGTAAATACAATCGGTGCATATAATCCTTGGAAACTTTTTTTTCGACTGTTAATGTAGAATGCAAGAATAGCCGAGGGTAAAGAAACTAAGAAAATCAAACCCAAGTAACTACCAGAAATCGAATGTCCTGAATCAACCATTATTCATGCTCCTTAAAACACCGTCGCTTCTTCCAGCGTAAACTTGACATTATCCTCAATCCATTTACGGCGTGGTTCGACCTTATCTCCCATAAGGACATTGACGCGACGTTCAGCGCGTGCTAGGTCTTCAATCGTGACACGGATGAGGGTACGCGTTTCTGGGTTCATGGTTGTTTCCCAGAGTTGGTCTGCATTCATCTCACCAAGACCTTTATAGCGTTGGAGCGTAGCGCCTTTACCGAACTGCTTGCGAAGTTCTTCTAACTCACCATCCGTCCAAGCATAGGCCACTTCTTCTTTCTTACCTTTCCCTTTGGACATCTTGTAAAGTGGAGGAAGGGCGATATAGACATGGCCTGCCTCAACTAGCGGACGCATATAACGGTAGAAGAATGTTAAAAGAAGAGTTTGGATATGGGCACCGTCGGTGTCGGCATCGGTCATGATAATAATCTTGTCATAGTTGGCATCTTCAAGTGAGAAATCTGCTCCAACACCAGCACCGATGGTATAAATCATGGTATTGATTTCTTCATTTTTGAGGATATCCGCCATCTTAGCCTTGGCTGTATTGATAACCTTGCCACGAAGAGGCAAGATAGCTTGGAATTTACGGTCACGACCTTGCTTGGCAGAACCACCGGCAGAATCTCCTTCGACTAGGTAGAGTTCATTCTTTGCAGGGTTTTTAGACTGGGCTGGAGTCAATTTACCAGAAAGCAAGCCCTTGTCTTTTTTATTTTTCTTACCATTTCGGCTCTCATCACGCGCTTTGCGAGCTGCCTCACGAGCATCACGCGCCTTGATAGCCTTGCGAATGAGATTGGAAGCCAATTCTCCATTTTCCATAAGGAAGAAGGTCAACTTATCAGCCACAATTCCATCCACAACCGGACGAGCTAGTGGACTCCCCAGTTTATCCTTGGTCTGACCCTCAAACTGGAGGTGTTCTTCAGGAACGAGAATAGAAAGAACGGCTGCTAGTCCCTCGCGGTAGTCTGACCCTTCAAGGTTTTTATCTTTTTCCTTGAGAAGTCCTGTCTTGCGCGCATAGTCATTCATAACCTTGGTAATGGCAGACTTGAGTCCTGTCTCATGTGTTCCACCATCTTTAGTACGAACGTTATTGACAAAGGATAGAATGTTATCTGAAAATCCATCATTGTACTGGAGGGCAATCTCCACTTGGAAACCATTGTCTTCGCCTTCAAAGTATAGGACTGGCGTCAAGGTTTCCTTGTCTTCATTGAGGTAAGAAACAAAGTCTTGTACCCCGTTCTCATAATGGAATTCGATTGCTTCATCTGTTCGCTTATCTGTTAAAGACAAGGTCACATTTTTTAAGAGAAAGGCTGACTCATTGAGTCGTTCTGAAATGGTATTGTATTTGAAGTCAGTCGTAGAAAAAATCGTCGCGTCAGGCATGAAAGTGACTTTGGTACCTGTCTTAGACTTGGGTGCTGTACCAATTTTCTTCAAGGTTGTGACGGGTTTCCCGCCATTTTCAAAACGTTGCTTGTAGACTGTACCGTCACGAGTAATTTCAACTTCTAACCAGCTTGATAGGGCATTAACAACCGAAGAACCGACTCCATGTAGACCACCAGATGTCTTATAACCACCCTGACCGAATTTTCCTCCAGCGTGGAGAATGGTAAAGATAACTTCAACAGTTGGAATTCCCATGGCGTGCATCCCAGTCGGCATCCCTCGACCATGGTCTTGAACGGTTAGACTGCCGTCTTTATTGATAGTCACATCAATGCGGTCACCAAATCCAGACAAGGCTTCATCGACTGCATTGTCCACAATTTCCCAGACTAGGTGATGGAGACCAGCACCGTCGGTCGATCCAATATACATCCCTGGACGTTTACGGACCGCATCCAACCCTTCTAGCACCTGAATGGCGTCATCATTGTAGTTATTAATATTGATTTCCTTTTTTGACACAAGGAACCTCCTATTTGTTCATCTTTTCTATTTTACAGGTTTTCTAGCGATTTTGCAAAGCTTTTCCCTTTCAGCTGTCACAATTTCACAGGATATTCTCTGACTTTCTATACCATTTCATGGTATAATAGTTCTATGATGACATTTGTATTATTAATTTTAGCTTATCTGCTAGGTTCGATTCCATCTGGTCTTTGGATTGGACAAATCTTCTTTCAAACAAATCTGCGTGAACATGGTTCTGGAAACACCGGAACAACCAATACTTTCCGAATTTTAGGTAAGAAAGCGGGTATGGCAACCTTTGTGATTGATTTCTTTAAAGGAACCTTGGCCACTCTCCTTCCAATCCTTTTCCACCTTCAAGGTGTATCACCTCTTGTCTTTGGTCTTTTGGCCGTAATTGGACATACCTTTCCTATCTTTGCAGGATTTAAAGGGGGCAAGGCTGTCGCAACTAGCGCTGGAGTTGTTTTCGGATTTGCGCCTATCTTCTGTCTCTACCTAGCAGTCGTATTCTTTGGAACCCTCTATCTTGGTAGTATGATTTCCTTGTCTAGCGTTGCCGCTTCTATCGCAGCCGTTATCGGAGTTCTCCTATTTCCACTATTTGGATTTATCCTAAACAGCTATGACCCTCTCTTCATTTTGATTATCCTAGCACTTGCTAGCTTGATTATCATTCGTCACAAGGATAATATCACACGCATCAAAAACAAAACTGAAAATCTCGTTCCTTGGGGACTAAACTTGACACATCAAAATCCTAATAAATAAAACGCCAGTTTGAAACTGGCGTTTTTTTGTATGCTTATTTTGACTTGATGTAGTTGATACCATCTGCCTTAGGCGCAACTGCTTTTCCAAAGAAGGCTGCCAAGACAAGGATGGTCAAGACATAAGGCGCGATTTGAAGGTAAACCGCTGGAACTCCTTGTAGGAAAGGTAATTGAGAACCGATAACTGCCAAACTTTGTGAAAGTCCAAAGAAAAGACTAGAAAGCATAGCACCAATTGGGTTCCATTTACCAAAGATCATCGCAGCAAGGGCGATAAATCCAGGACCGATAATAGTTGTCACTGAGAAGTTAACTGAAATGGATTGAGCATAAATTGCTCCCCCAATTCCACCTAGGAATCCTGAAATAATAACCCCAAGATATCGCATCTTGTAGACATTGATCCCCAAGGTATCCGCTGCCTGAGGGTGTTCACCAACAGAGCGAAGGCGAAGACCAAAACGTGTCTTAAAGAGAATAAACCATGCAAGGAATGAGAAGGCAATCGCGATATAACCTAGCAAACTTGTTGACTTGAAGAAGATATCTCCAATCACAGGGATATCAGCCAAAACTGGGAAATCAAAACGTCCGAAAGTCTGGCTTAAGTTATCCGTTTGTCCTTTGTTATAAAGAACTTTAACCAAGAAAACTGCTAGGGCAGGAGCCATCAAGTTCAATACTGTACCACTGACAACATGGTCCGCACGGAAATGAACTGTAGCGACGGCATGGATGAGGGAGAAAATAGCTCCCACGATACCAGCAACTAACAAGGAAATCCAAGGAGTCGCTGCTCCAAATTGTTCTGCAAACTCAAGGTTAAAGACAACCCCAGAAAAGGCTCCCATAACCATAATTCCTTCAAGACCGACGTTAACGACACCACCACGTTCAGAGAAAACGCCCCCGATACTCGTAAAAATAAGTGGTGCTGAGTAAATCAGCATAGAAGAGACCAAGAGGGTGAGTAATGTTGTAATAGACATCCTTACTTACCTCCTTTAACTTGTTTTTTAGGTTTGACAAAGCGTTCGATAATGTAGTGAACGCTGACAAAGAAGATAATAGACGCTGTTACAATGCTGACAAGCTCAGACGGAACTTGCGCTGCGTTCATACCCGGTGCTCCTACTTGCAAAACTCCAAATAAGAAGGCTGCAAAGAGAATTCCAATTGGTGAATTTCCAGCAAGCAAACTAACTGCCATCCCGTTAAATCCGATAGCCAATGATGATCCCTGAACGTAAACGTTTTGGAAGGTTCCAAGACCTTCGACCGCTCCCCCAAGACCAGCCAGAGCACCAGAGATAATCATTGATAGGATGATTGTACGTTTTGCTGAAATACCAGCGTACTCTGAGGCATGGGGATTGAGACCAACTGCACGAATTTCAAAACCGAGAGTCGTTTTCTTTAGCAAGAACCAAATCACAGCTACAGCAATGATTGCAAAGAAGATTCCGATATTCATACGGGAATTTCCAGTCAACTCTGATAACCATGATGTCTGGTATGTGGCGTTGGCACTAACACGAATCGTTGAGTCTGTACTTTGCATAATATCTTTCGGAAAGGCATGAATAAAGGCATTTCCCACATACAATACAATGTAGTTCATCATGATGGTCACGATAACCTCTGACGTACCGAGATAAGCTCTGAGGATACCTGGAATCGCACCAACAATTCCACCTGCGATCAAAGCAATAATCACTGTCAATGGAATCAAAACGAGACGAGGCATATCTGGATTCGATAAGGCAAACCAACCACTGAGAATCCAGCCTGCAAGTGCTTGACCAGGAAGTCCGACGTTAAAGAAGCCTGCTCGACTGGCAACTGCGAAACCAAGACCTATCAAGACAAGAGGACCCATGGCACGGAAAATTTCTCCAATCCCACGGAGGCTACCAAAAGCTGTATAGAACAACTCCTCATAACCCCAGATAGCATCATATCCGAAGATCCACATGACAATGGCTCCGAGCAAGATCCCTAAGAATACGGAAATCAAGGGAACCGAAATTTGTTGTAATTTTTTAGACATCACTCTTCTCCTTTCCCAAGTTTCCACCTGCCATCAAGACACCAAGTTCTTGTTTGTTAGTTGTTTCTGGCGATACAATACCTTGAATCTTACCATCGTGAATAACAGCAATTCGGTCTGAGACATTTAAAATCTCATCCAATTCAAAGCTGACAACAAGGACAGCCTTCCCGTTATCACGCTCTTCAATCAAACGTTTGTGGATATATTCAATGGCACCGACATCCAAACCACGAGTTGGCTGGCTGACGATAAGGAGATCAGGATCTCGATCAATCTCACGAGCGATAATCGCTTTTTGTTGATTTCCTCCTGAAAGAGCTGCCGCTGGAACAAATTCGCTTGCCGCACGGACGTCAAATTCTTCCATCAATTTCTTAGCATGTGAAGTGATATTGGCATAGTTCAAGATACCATTCTTGCTGAGTGGCTCTTTATAGTAGGTTTGAAGAGCGATATTTTCTGAAATCATCATCTCCAAAATCAAGCCATCACGGTGACGGTCCTCAGGAACGTGCCCCACGCTTAGTTCTGTAATTTGTCGAGGATGCATCCCTACGATTGATTTTCCTTTTAATTCAACGCTACCTGACTCAACCTTACGAAGACCAGTAATGGCTTGAATGAGTTCAGATTGACCATTGCCATCAATACCTGCAATACCGACAATTTCACCAGCACGAACATCCAAGGATAGATTTTTGACTGCTGGTACACCGCGGTTTTCATTGACAACCAAGTCTTTGATAGACAAGACCACTTCTTTGGGTTGTGGTGCTTGTTTTTCCGTTTTAAAGGAGACTGAGCGTCCAACCATCATTTCTGCCAAGTCCGCATTTGTTGCTCCTGCGATTTCAACCGTCTGGATTGATTTCCCACGACGGATAACCGTCACTCGATTCGATACCGCACGAATCTCATCCAGTTTATGGGTAATCAAAATGATAGACTTCCCTTCTTTGACAAGGTTTTTCATGATTGCCATCAACTCATCGATCTCTGAAGGAGTCAATACGGCTGTAGGTTCGTCAAAGATAAGGATATCAGCACCACGATAGAGTGTTTTCAAGATCTCTACACGTTGTTGGGCACCAACGGAAATATCCGCCACCTTAGCAGCAGGATCTACTGCCAAACCATAACGTTCAGAAAGAGCCTTGATTTCTTTAGTAGCACCAGCTATATCTAGAACACCATTTTTAGTGATTTCACTCCCTAAAATGATATTCTCAGCTACTGTAAAAGCCTCAACCAACATAAAATGTTGGTGAACCATCCCAATTCCAAGACCAGCGGCTTTAGATGGTGAGTCTAGTTTTACAACTTGACCATTCACCACAATTTCACCGCTCGTTGGTTCAAGAAGTCCTGCCAGCATATTCATCAGAGTGGATTTACCCGCTCCATTTTCTCCTAAAAGTGCATGGATTTCACCTTTTCGCAGTTGCAAGTTGATTTTGTCGTTTGCTACAAATTCACCAAACACCTTGGTAATATCCCGCATCTCAATGACATTTTCGTGTGCCATATGCTCTTCCTTTCAGAGGTTTATTTTATTTCAATAAAACCTGCTAATCACATTAACAAGCTCTATTGAGACAAAAATTGCCTCAATTCTTAAAGAAGCGACCGATGGCCGCTTCCTAAGAAATGACTTTTATCCATTATTTTTCAGGAACTTTTACGCTTCCGTCAAGGATCTTAGCTTTTGCATCTTCAACAGCTTTTTTACCTTCTTCTGAAAGGTTTGTTACTGCTAGCTCAACCCCTTTATCTTTCAATGAGTAAACAATCACTTGTCCACCAGGGAATTCACCTTTTTCTGTTTTGTTGGCAATATCTTTTACAGTTGTACCAACTTGTTTCAATGTAGATACAAGAACGAAGTTAGATTCTTTACCATCTTTAGAAGTGTATTTACCTTCTGCTGCTTGGTCACGGTCTACACCGATAACCCAAACTTTTTCGTTTTCATTTTTGTTTTCGTTCAATGATTTTGCTTCAGCAAAGACACCAGCACCTGTACCACCAGCTGCTTGGTAGACAACGTCTGCACCGGCAGCATATTGAGCTGCTGCAATTGTTTTACCTTTGGCAGCATCACCAAATGAACCAGCATAGTCAACTTGGACTTTGATAGATGGGTCTACTGATTCAACACCAGCTTTGAATCCAGCTGCAAAACGTGAAATAACTTCAGATTCAATACCACCTACAAAACCAACTTGTTTTGTTTTCGTAGTTTTCGCTGCTGCAACACCAGCAAGGTAAGCTGCTTCATTATCTGCAAATCTTACGCTCGCAACATTCTTTTGACCTTCAATCACATCATCAATCAAGACATAGTTTAGGTCAGAGTGGTCTTTTGCTGCTTCCTCAACTGCATTGTGAAGGGCAAAACCAACACCGAAGATCAGGTTGTAACTTCCAGCCGCTTGTTGCAAGTTGTTAGCATAGTCTGCTTCGCTTGTTGATTGGAAGTAAGTATAACCTTTATCTTTAGAAAGATTGTGTTCTTTACCCCAGTCTTGCAAACCTTCCCAAGCTGATTGGTTAAATGATTTATCATCAACACCACCAGTATCTGTTACGATTGCTGCTTTGGTCTTCATTTCTGATGAAGATGAAGCTGCGTTACGAGAAGAGCGGTTACCACATGCAGCAAGTCCAACTGCTGCTACTGCAACTAGACCAAGGCCTAGCCATTGTTTCTTGTTCATTACTGAACCTCCTAAATAAGATGTGCAACGATGTTGCAAGTATGGATTGGTTGGTCACACAGACCACAGCCACTACAAGAGTGGCCCAGACTAATTTAAGTCTGTAAATGAGTATGGAAGTAACTCCCCGACCGTCATCTCGACCGTCGATTTATCTTTAGCGACTAAAGTCACTTTTAGATCTTGTTCAAAAAATTCAACCATGACCTGGCGGCAAGCACCACATGGCGAGATGGGTTTTTCAGTTTGTCCGTAGACAATCAATTCTGAAAACTCCCGTTGCCCCTCCGAAACTGCTTTAAAAATAGCAGTACGTTCTCCACAATTAGTCAAGGGATAGCTAGCATTCTCGATGTTCACACCCGTATAAATACTACCATCCTTGGCTACTAAAACAGCACCGATGGGAAAGTGAGAATAGGGGACATAGGCTTGTTTGCTGGTTTCAATTGCTAGTTCAATTAACTCAGTAGTCGCCATCTGCCAATTCTCCTTTTAAGATTGTTACACCAGCAGATGTTCCGATACGGGTAGCGCCTGCTTCCACAAAAGCGACAGCATCTGCATATGAACGAGCTCCACCAGCTGCCTTAACTCCCATATCTGGCCCGACTGTTTTACGCATCAACTGAACATCCTCAATAGTGGCACCACCAGTTGAAAATCCAGTTGATGTTTTGACAAAGTCAGCGCCTGCTTTCTGGGATAATTGGCAGGCCACAACCTTTTCATCGTCTGTCAACAAGCAAGCTTCAATAATGACCTTAACCAACTTGTCACCACTTGCTTCTACGACAGCACGGATGTCCGATTCAACCAAATCCAGATTGCCTGATTTGAGGGCACCAACATTGATAACCATATCAATCTCATCCGCACCGTTTTGAACAGCTTCTTTTGTTTCAAAAGCTTTCACAGCTGAAGTTGTTGCTCCCAAAGGAAAACCTATTACTGTACAAACTTTTACATCTGAGCCATCAAGCCCTGTTTTCGCATGTTTAACCCATGTGGGATTGACACAAACGCTGGCAAAGTCATACTCACGCGCTTCAGATAGCAAACGATCAATTTGTTCTTGACTTGCATCTTGCTTTAAAAGCGTATGATCAATATATTTATTTAACTTCATATTCGGATTCTCCCTGGTTTTATGAGATAATTTCTATAATTTCTCGTAAACTTTGCACTCCATCATTTATTTTAACATATTTTTGAAATTCTGTAACTAGTTCAGAAGAAATTTTTCCATTTGTATAAACTTTTGCAACAATTTCTCCTTTTTGAACGGAGTCTCCAACTTTCTTTTCAAAAACAATCCCTGTTTCATAGTCCAAGTCATCAGACTTGACTGCACGACCAGCTCCTAGTCTCATGGCATAGAGCCCAAATTCCATAGCTGGAAGGGCTGAAATAACACCTGTATCTTGAGCTGGAATTTCCAGCACATGGGCAACTTTGACTGGGCGATAGAGATCTTCTAAATCGCCACCTTGTGCTGCTACCATTTCTTCAAACTTAGCCAGTGCTTGGCCATTTTCTAGGTGTTGACGGATTTCCTCGATCGTTTTCTCAATATCAGCCAACCCAAGCATAATCTGAGCTAGCTCGCAGATAAAGTGACTAATATCTTCTCGGCCTTTCCCTTGTAAAATCTCCAATGCCTCAAGGATTTCGAGACGATTGCCAATGGCTCTTCCCAAGGGCTGACTCATATCGGTAATGACTGCTACTGTTTTTCGACCAACAGCCTTACCAAGATCCACCATGGTTTGAGCTAATTCGCGCGCCTCATCAACCGTCTTCATGAAGGCACCCTCACCGACCGTTACGTCTAGCAAAATGGCATCCGCTCCTGCAGCAATTTTCTTGCTCATAACAGAACTAGCAATCAAAGGAATCGTGTCGACAGTTGCTGTCACATCACGGAGGGCATAGAGAAGTTTGTCTGCTTTAACCAGCTGATCGGACTGCCCAATGACAGATACACCAATGTCCTGTACCTGACGAATGAAATCTTCTTGACTTCGCTCAACTTGATAGCCCTTAATGGACTCCAATTTATCAATTGTTCCACCAGTATGGCCGAGACCACGACCACTCATTTTAGCTACGGGAACACCGAAACTCGCAACAAGGGGAGCCAAGATTAAGGTCACCTTATCACCTACACCACCAGTCGAATGCTTATCAACTTTAACCCCATCAATAGCTGACAAGTCAAACTCCTGACCTGTCTTGACCATATTCATCGTTAGATCAGAAATCTCACGTGTGGTCATTCCTTTAAAATAAACAGCCATAGCAAAAGCAGACATCTGATAGTCTGGAACAGTTCCAGCCACATAGCCTTCTACCAACCATTTGATTTCAGCTGCAGTCAGTTCTTGACCATCTCGTTTCTTTTGAATTAAATCAACTGCTCTCATTCTTTCACACTTCTAAGGATATAGTATCCCTTATCTTTCTTTACGATTTCACAATTTCCAAAAACGTCTTCCATCTTACTTTTAGCACTTGGAGCTCCTTGTTTTTTCTGAATGACGATGGTTAAATCTCCTCTGTCTTTCAAGAAATCTCTGCTCTTTTCGATAATCTCATGAACAACCTGTTTGCCCGCTCGAATCGGCGGATTGGAAATAACATGGTCAAACTTCCCTTCAACTTGTTCATAGATATTGGATTGGAAAATCGTTGCTTCTACTTTATTACGTTCAGCATTTTGTCGCGCTAGGTCCAAGGCACGATTATTGATATCGACCATAGTTGCCTGAACTCCGTAAGCCTTGACCAAAGTAATACCAAGGGGACCGTACCCACAGCCGACATCAAGGACCGTCTCTCCTTCATTTACCTCTAGACACTTGAGCAAGAGCTGACTCCCAAAGTCAACCATTTTCTTGCTAAAAACACCCGCATCCGTCAAAAAGGTCATGTTTTCTCCCAACAACTCCACTCTTAACTCATGAATGTCGTGAGCAGCATCAGGATTTTCTGCATAATACATTTTACTCATAAAACTATTTTACCATAATTTGGCTTGAATTGTAAATCGTTTACAAAGTGATGAGCAAATGAAAAAGACTGAAGAATCCTAGTCAAAAAACCTTTTCTTCAATCTCTTTCAATTATTAGAAATACATTACAATCTATCGGGAACTACAAATTATCATAGTCAGGAAAAAACAGTTCGTCTGCAATCAGGCGCATTTTTATTACTATTTCTTAACCTTAAAATACTTTATTATCAACAAGATTCCCAATATGATGTTTAGATAAAAACCCAACTGATAAGTTTGTGTCAAGATTTCCAAACTTGTCCAAAGTCGTATCAAATCCTCTAGTGACATACGGAATAGATATCCTTCTGTAGCAATCCACAAAATCAAAAATAGATAACTACCAGCAGCAAGCCATTTCGTCCACTGCTTTTTTACTAGCCAAGCAATCAAGAGCGAACAGATAAAGACAACTGTTACAATGGCATGTTCCATCAAAAAAGTAAAACCGTAATAGATTTCCACAAAGCGTCTACCATTATCCGCATTCGCTCCCCTTATAAAAGGTAAGGCAAAACTTAAAATAAAACAGAGTTCCAATATATAACTTTTTAAGATTTTCATGACACACCTCCTATAAGTTGTGAACCAAAAAGCCCACTTTCAATAACTGATAAGTCTTCAGAAACCATTCTCTATCTCATCATTAAATTATTCAACCTCCATCTACCTCTATTATACGATATTGACTTACTACCATCAAGAAACCGCTTTATCTTTTTAGCTTTTTATGGTATGATAAACAAAATATATAGGGGAAAACAAATGACAAACGAATTTTTACATTTTGAAAAAATCAGTCGCCAGACTTGGCAATCATTGCATCGCAAAACAACCCCTCCCTTGACAGAGGAAGAGTTAGAATCCATCAAGAGTTTCAATGACCAGATTAGTCTGCAGGACGTAACAGACGTCTATCTTCCCCTAGTTCATCTTATCCACATTTACAAGCGCACCAAGGATGATTTGGCATTTTCAAAAGGAATTTTTCTTCAACGCGAAAGCAAATCCCAACCTTTTATCATTGGGGTTTCTGGAAGTGTTGCTGTGGGGAAATCGACTACTAGTCGCTTACTTCAGATTCTTCTATCACGTACTCTCCCGGATGCTACTGTAGAATTGGTGACAACTGACGGTTTTCTCTATCCCAATCAAACCTTGATTGATCAAGATATCTTAAATCGCAAAGGTTTTCCTGAAAGTTATGATATGGAGACCTTGCTGAATTTTCTTGATCGCCTAAAGAATGGGCAAGATGTCGATATTCCTGTCTATTCTCATGAAGTGTATGACATCGTTCCTGGAGAGAAACAATGTGTCAAAGCTGCTGATTTTGTCATTGTCGAGGGGATTAATGTCTTTCAAAATCCTCAAAATGAGCGCCTTTACATCACTGATTTCTTTGATTTCTCCATCTATGTGGATGCTGCTGTCGAGGACATTGAAAGTTGGTATCTGGATCGTTTCTTAAAACTGCTCAGCTTTGCCCAAAATGATCCCAACAGCTACTACCACCGCTTTACGCAAATGCCGATTGGAGAAGTTGAAGCCTTTGCACATCAGGTTTGGACCAGCATTAATCTCACAAATCTACAAAACTATATCGAACCGACAAGGAATCGTGCTGAGGTTATTCTCCACAAGACTAAAAACCATGAAATCGATGAAATTTACCTAAAAAAATAATTTCCCCTTGTCAAAACCTAAGTTTTCATATATAATGGTATAGTTAGTAAATATGGAGGTAAGAACATTGGCAAACATTAAATCAGCTATCAAACGCGCTGAATTGAACGTTAAACAAAACGAAAAAAACTCAGCTCAAAAATCAGCTATGCGTACTGCTATCAAAGCTTTCGAAGCAAACCCTTCTGAAGAACTTTTCCGTGCTGCTAGCTCAGCTATCGACAAAGCAGAAACTAAAGGTTTGATTCATAAAAACAAAGCAAGCCGCGATAAAGCTCGTCTTTCAGCTAAACTTGCTAAATAAGAAACAGTCCATAGAGGCTGTTTTTTTGTCCTCTAATCAGAAAAGGTAGAAAATGAAAATCGCAATTATAGGATATTCTGGAGCTGGCAAGTCAACTCTAGCTGAAAAGTTGTCAAACTACTACTCCATCCCCAAACTGCATATGGATACACTTCAATTTCAACCTGGTTGGCAAGACAGTGACCGCGAATGGATGTTGACCGAGATGAAAAACTTCCTCACCAATCACTCAGACTGGGTCATCGATGGCAACTATTCTTGGTGCTGCTATGAGGAAAGGATGAAGCAAGCTGACCAAATCATCTTTCTCAATTTTTCACCATGGACTTGTCTCTTTCGAGCCTTTAAACGGTATCTCACATACCGAGGCAAGGTCAGAGAAAGTATGGCTGCAGGTTGCCCTGAACGCTTTGACTGGGAGTTTATCCGATGGATTCTCTGGGATGGACGGACAAAGAATGCCAAAGAACGTTATCAACGGGTTCAAGAAACCTATCTAGAGAAAGTAATTGTCCTCCAGTCTCAAAAGGAGATAGACCACTTCTTAGATAATCTCGTACATAACAAGAAAAACCAACGTGCCTAACGTTGGTTTTTTGCTTTTACCCAATCACACTTCCATTTGGTACAGCTGGATCCACTGTGAGAAGGTTTAATTTGCCATCATGTTCAGCTGAGAGAATCATCCCTTGACTGACATATTTCTTCATCATCTTACGTGGTTTGAGGTTGGCAACGATTTGGACTTTCTTGCCGACCAATTCTTGTTCGTTTGGATAGTATTTAGCTATTCCTGAGAGGATTTGACGGTCTTGACCATCACCAGCATCTAGGCGGAATTGGAGCAACTTATCAGAACCTTCCACTTTAGACACTTCTTTGACTTCTGCGACACGGATCTCAACCTTGTCAAAGTCTTCGAACTTGATTTCATCCTTGTTGAGTTTGAGTTCAACTTCATCTGGATTCCATTCTTTTTCGACTGCTGGTTTGTTACTTTCCATTTGTTCCTTGATATAGGCAATCTCTTCTTCCATGTCCAGACGTGGGAAGATTGGTGTTCCTTTGGCAACAACAGTCACACCAGCAGGGAAATCAGCCAAGCTCAAGTTTTCTAGGCTAGAAACTTCTGCTAGACCAAGTTGTGCCAATACGGCGCGACTAGTTTCCATCATAAATGGCTCAATCATGTGAGCTACGACACGAAGGCTAGCTGCCAAGTGGCTCATGACACTTGCTAATTGGTCACGAAGAGCTTCATCCTTGGCCAAGACCCACGGAGCAGTCTCGTCGATGTATTTATTGGTACGAGAGATAAGAGTCCAAACTGCTTCAAGAGCACGTGGGTAGTCAACTGCTTCCATGTGTGTATGGTAGTCTGCGATTGATTGTTCTGCAACCTCAGAAAGAGCATTATCAAAGTCTGTCACACCTTCTACGTAGGCAGGGATTTGCCCATCAAAGTACTTGTTGATCATGGAAACCGTACGGTTGAGGAGGTTTCCGAGGTCATTTGCCAATTCATAGTTGATACGGCCTACATAGTCTTCAGGAGTGAAGGTTCCGTCTGAACCGACTGGAAGGCTACGCATGAGGTAGTAACGAAGTGGATCCAGTCCATAACGTTCTACTAGCATTTCAGGGTAAACGACATTCCCTTTAGACTTAGACATCTTGCCGTCTTTCATGACGAACCAACCGTGGGCAATCAAGCGGTCAGGCAATTTCATATCCAACATCATGAGAAGAATTGGCCAGTAGATTGAGTGGAAACGAAGGATGTCTTTCCCTACCATATGGAAGACCGTTCCATTCCAGAACTTGTCGTAGTTAGCATGATCCTCTTGACCGTAACCAAGAGCAGTCGCATAGTTAAGAAGGGCGTCAATCCAAACATAGACAACGTGTTTTGGATTTGATGGGACTGGTACTCCCCAGGTAAAGGTTGTACGAGACACTGCCAAATCTTCTAAACCTGGCTCAATGAAGTTACGCAACATTTCATTAAGGCGACCATCTGGAGTGATGAAATCAGGGTGCGATTTGAAAAATTCTACCAAACGATCTTGGTATTTGCTGAGGCGAAGGAAATAAGACTCTTCTGAAACCCATTCCACTTCATGTCCTGATGGAGCGATACCACCAGTTACATTTCCAGCTTCATCACGGAAAACTTCTGCCAGCTGGCTTTCTGTAAAGAATTCCTCATCTGAGACTGAATACCAACCAGAATATTCACCTAGGTAGATGTCATCTTGAGCAAGCAAACGTTCAAAGACTTGAGCCACCACTTTTTCATGGTAATCGTCTGTGGTACGGATAAATTTATCATATGAGATATCCAGTAATTGCCAGAGTTCTTTAACTCCAACTACCATGCCATCAACATAGGCTTGTGGTGTAATCCCAGCTTCTTCTGCTTTTTGTTGAATCTTTTGGCCATGCTCATCAAGACCAGTCAGATAAAAGACATCGTAGCCCATAAGGCGTTTGTAACGTGCTAAGACATCACAGGCGATAGTTGTGTAGGCAGAACCGATATGAAGTTTACCAGATGGATAGTAAATCGGTGTTGTAATATAAAAATTCTTTTCAGACATATTTTTTCCTTTCCAGGCAAATGAAACCTGTTTTTCTAACACTTCATTATATCATATTTTTAGTGATTTTCGATAGAGAAATTCATACAAAAACAAGACAGACAAATGTCCATCTTGTTTTTTTATCTTTTAAATTATTCATAACGAAGGGCTTCGATCGGATCAAGCTTAGAGGCTTTATTGGCTGGTAAGACACCAAATATCATACCAACGCTGGCTGATACAGCCAAGCTAAAGAGAGCAATTGGGAGGGAAACCCCAACTTCGATACCTGCAATCATGTTTTGAAGCAATACTCCGGCTAACATGGTCATTCCAGCAGCAATCCCAAGGCCGATAACACCACCTAGCAAGGTCAAAATCATGGATTCAATCAAAAACTGAACTAAGATATTAGCTCGTGTAGCTCCGAGAGCTTTCCGCAGACCAATCTCACGCGTGCGTTCTGTTACCGAAACCAGCATGATATTCATAACACCAGTTCCCCCGACAAAGAGAGAGATTCCTGCGATGGCACTGATAACAGTGGTCATAAAACCAAATAGTTGTTGTACTTCTTGGAAGGCGGCAGTTGCGTCTGCAACTTGGTACTCCCCTTGTTGAAGACCTGCAATCTCAGTCAGTTTTCGAGCCAACTCTGGACCCAAGGTCTGCGTTAGACTAGTATCATTGACACGAAAGACGATGTTCGAGATTTCATCAGTATTAAAATTGGCTGCGAGAGAGATATTGGTCGTAATTGGAAGACCACCAATCCCAAAGGCTTTAGCAGTTTTAGCTTCATTGCTAGTATAAACGCCAATCACACGGTAACTAAATTCATTGACAGAGATGACTTGATTAACCGCAGCTTCTGGACTATCAAACAAACTCTTGGCTAATTCTTCATCCAACAAAATCACACTGGCAAATTCCTTGTAGTCTTGCGGTCTTAGACTTCTACCCGCAACGATTTCATTTTCAACTGCGCTCATGTAGGTGCTATTTCCGCCTGTCAGAGTCGCTCGTTCAACCTTCTTATCCTTATAAGATAGGGTAACGTTGGTCGAGTTGGTGACATAGTAACTGTCTACTCCTTTAAGTTTAGCAGCCTCCTTGACCCAAGACTCCAGTGGTTTTGGTGGTTCAACATGAACATCCTCTTCTTTCCCACTGACTGTCAAAGCGGATTGTTTCTGCGTAAAGGAGCCGTCCTTGCTTTTGATAGGAGAGAAAAAGACATGGATATCCTTTTGTGATTTGGTCATGTTTTTATTGACCTGACGAGACATGGAGTCTCCCAGAGCCATGATGACGACGACAGACGAAACTCCGATGATAATCCCGATCATGGTGAGGAAGGAACGCATCTTGTGGGCCATGATGGATGAAAAGGCAAATTTCAGATTCTGCATCTAGTTTTCCTCCTTTTCTACCTGAGCACTGTCTGATGAGATGACCCCATCACGAATGACAATTTGGCGTTTGGCATAGGCGGCAATCTCAGGCTCATGCGTGACCATGATAATGGTCTTCCCTTCCTTGTTTAACTCCACCAACAGTTGCATAATTTGATTTCCTGTCTTGGTATCCAAGGCTCCTGTAGGTTCGTCTGCTAGGATGATAGAGGGATTATTTACCAAGGCACGGGCAATCGCTACACGTTGCTTTTGTCCACCTGATAACTCGGAAGGCAAATGATGACTGCGCTCCGTTAGCTCAACCTTTTCCAGAAATTCCTCAGCCAATTTCCGACGTTTTGAAGCTGAAACTCCGGCGTAAATCAAGGGCAATTCGACGTTTTGAAGTGCATTGAGTTTGGACAAGAGAAAGAACTGCTGAAAGACAAAGCCAATTTGCTGGTTGCGGACCTTGGCAAGCTGTTTCTCTCCAAGACCTGCAACTTCTTGCCCTTCAAGGTAGTACTCTCCACTGGTTGGTGTATCCAACATTCCGATGGTATTCATCAAAGTGGACTTACCAGAACCAGACGGTCCCATAATGGCGACAAACTCACCTTCTTGAACTTCTAGATTGATATTTTTAAGGACCTGAAGTTCTTGGTCACCATTTCGATAACTCCTGCAGATATTTTTGAGACTAATTAGTTTCTTCATCAGCCTTCACCTCTTTTCCTTCTTCCAAGGAAGATGTTGGATTACTGATGACCTTGGCACCGTCTGTCAAACCTGAAGTAATTTCTTGGTTGTCTGCGCCCGCATTCCCCAAAGTAACTTCTACCTTCTTCGCTTTTTTCTGGTCGTCAACGAGCCAGACATAGTTTTTGTCATTTTCGGTAACAACACTTGTTAAAGGAACAAGGATGGCCTTACTCTTGTTTTTGACTTCCACACTGACTGAGAAGCCTTGTTTTAACTCACCGATATCGCTAGTCACATCAACAGTATAAGGGTACTTAGATCCAGTATTTCCTCCAAGGGCTGCATTTGCTGCTTCTCCGTTGTTTTTAGGATAATCAGAAATATAGCTAATTTTTCCTGTCCAGCTCTTATCTTGGTAAACCTTCGAAGTAAAGGTAACTTCTTGCCCAACAGAAAGATTAGCAAGGTTGTATTCAGACAACTCCCCTTTGACCTGCAAGTTTTCATTACTTACGACATGTACTACCACTTGGCTATTACCTGTTGGCGATTTGGAAACATTACGATTGACTTCAACTACAGTCCCTTCTAGTGTACTGAGGACAGTTGCAGCATCTAGCTGAGCTTGAGCCTTGTTGAGCTGAGCCACAGCATCTGCACGGTTATCCTTGGCATCACTGATTTGAGAATCAATAGAAGATACTGAAGAAGTCGCTGCTTGCGCTTGTTCTGGGAGTCCAGCTTCTGTTGGAACCTGTGGAGAAGCTGGTGCAGCTGATGCATTTTCACGAGCTTTGTTTAACTCCTCGATATGACGGTCTGCCTTTGCAACTGCACGTTCTGCTGCATCATAGGCAGCTTGAGCATCTGCACTGCTGTATTTGACCAAAGCTTGCCCTTCTTCGACCTTGTCCCCAACCGAAACAAGAATTTCATCTAAATCTCCCTTACTAGCATCAAAATAAACGTATTGTTCATTTTTTGCTGTAACCGTACCTGACAAGAGAACCGATGAAGCAACGGAACCTTCCTTAGCAGTAACGATATGAGAGGTTTCATCCTTGACTGCTGACTGGGAAGGTTGTCTAAAAATCAAAATTCCCGCAGCACCGATAACAATAGCACTGGCAATACCAATCGCTGTGTATAATTGCCATTTTTTTGCCTTTTTATTTCTTTTCATTTTCAAGCTCCTTTATATTTTTGCCTTACAAAAACCATTATATCAGAAACACCAAGCCCAAACAATAACAGTTCAGATGGAAACAATGACAATTCAGGATCATTATTTCGTTCGGTATTCGTTTATTGGGTTATTGTTCTAGATATATAATACAATATCTTTTTGAATTTGGCAAGCGTTTTTATAATTTTTTTACCGTAGCAGATTTTTGCATTCAAAAAATAAAAACGATAGAATATGACTATCAAAGCTATAAGGAGTTTTCTATGAGAGAATATGATATCATCGCCATCGGTGGAGGAAGCGGCGGCATTGCCACTATGAACCGCGCTGGTGAACACGGAGCCAAAGCAGCTGTTATCGAAGAGAAAAAATTGGGTGGAACTTGTGTCAACGTTGGCTGTGTTCCTAAGAAAATTATGTGGTATGGAGCTCAAATCGCTGAAAGCTTCCACCACTACGGTCCTGACTATGGGTTTACGAGTTCAGATGTTCAATTTGATTTCGCAAAACTTCGTCAAAACCGTGAAGCCTACATCGATCGCGCTCGCTCATCTTATGATGGAAGTTTCAAACGCAACGGGGTTGATTTGATTGAGGGGCGTGCTCATTTTGTTGATTCCAACACCGTCAGTGTTAATGGTGAATTGATTCGTGCCAAGCATATCGTGATTGCAACTGGCGCTCGTCCAAGCATTCCAACTATTCCTGGAGCTGAACTCGGTGGTAGCTCAGACGATGTCTTTGCTTGGGAGCAACTTCCTGAATCCGTTGCGATTCTTGGAGCTGGCTATATCGCTGTTGAATTAGCAGGTGTTCTCCACGCACTCGGAGTAAAAACTGATTTGTTTGTCCGCCGCAATCGTCCTTTGCGTGGTTTTGACAGCTACATCGTTGAAGGACTTGTCAATGAAATGGAAAAAACAGGTCTACCTTTGCACACACACAAGGTACCCGTCAAGCTCGAAGAAACGGAGCAAGGTATTACCATTCATTTCGAAGATGGTTCTAGTCACACTGCAAGCCAAGTTATCTGGGCTACCGGTCGCCGTCCAAATGTAGATGGTCTTGAGTTAGAAAAGGCCGGAGTTACACTCAACCAACGTGGATTTATCCAAGTGGATGAGTATCAAAATACTGTTGTTGATGGTATCTATGCCCTTGGAGACGTTACTGGTGAGAAGGAACTAACCCCAGTAGCCATCAAGGCAGGACGCACCTTATCTGAACGCCTTTTCAACGGAAAAACAAATGCCAAGATGGACTACACGACTATCCCTACTGTTGTCTTCTCACACCCAGCAATCGGAACGGTTGGTTTAACCGAGGATCAAGCTATCAAAGAATACGGCCAAGATAACATCAAAGTCTACAAGTCAAGCTTTGCATCCATGTACTCAGCTGTTACAAGCCATCGTCAAGAATCTCGCTTCAAACTCATCACCGCCGGTGCTGACGAAAAAGTTGTTGGACTTCACGGACTTGGTTACGGAGTGGATGAGATGATTCAAGGATTCGCTGTTGCCATCAAGATGGGGGCAACCAAGGCGGACTTTGATGCTACAGTAGCTATCCACCCAACTGCCTCAGAAGAATTTGTAACCATGCGCTAATTATCACAAGAGACCTCTTGAGGTCTCTTTTTACATGCAAAATCGGCTGTTACAAAAATTGTTACCTTAGTTAAAAGAATAGGTTGACTTTTCTTTCTGAATTAGTATAATAGTTACTATAATTTCGAAAAGAGGTTAACAGTTTTGAAAAAAGCTCATATCTATGCTATCCCTGCTATCGGTGCTGCTCTCATTGCCGTTTTGGCACAAATCAGTCTCCCTATCGGTCCTGTACCCTTTACTTTGCAAAACTTTGCAATCGGTCTGATTGCTACTGTTTTTAGACCCAGAGAAGCTGTTCTATCTGTAGCTCTCTATCTCCTGCTTGGTTCCATTGGTTTACCTGTTTTTGCAGGGGGAGGAGCTGGATTTCACGTTTTAGTCGGTCCAAGTGCAGGCTATCTTTGGTTCGACCTTGTTTATGCTGGACTTACATCTTATCTCATTCATCAAAATAGTGGCTACATTCGCATTTTCCTGGCTAACCTCTTGGGTGACTCCCTCGTCTTTGTCGGAGGTATTCTCAGCCTCCACTTCCTTGCTGGGATACCATTTGATAAGGCGCTTGCAGTAGGTGTCCTTCCCTTTATCCTCCCTGACCTTGGTAAGATCATTGCCATTAGTTTCATTGGTCGTCCCCTACTAGAACGATTGAAAAGCCTTCCATATTTTTCAAGATAAAAGAATAGTCCAGAACAATTGATCTGGACTATTTCCTTTCTAAGAATCAACTATACACTATTTAGCTACTTGACTATTCTTATACCGGTATGAATATTAATCGTTTTATTCTTCAAATTATAGCTATTCACGATATGCAAAGTAGAAAAGTATTCTAATTGATTCAACCCAAATAAGCTTTCATTGATTTTGAAAGGATAATAACTGTATATTTTCAGAAAACGCATTTTTACTGATAGAACTATATTTAATAAATTATTTGTGATACAATAGAGCTACCTAAAAGATTCAGTAAATTTAATGTTCATTGATTATTTATATTAACTTGAACATTTTGATTTCTTTTAATACAAAAATAATTATAAATAATTATAAGCAGAAAGGTAATTCTATGGCAAAGAATACTCGTGAGCTAATCATTAAAGCTCTCATCACACTAGCTAAGAAAAATCCTCAACGTAGTTCCTTTACAATGACTGAAATTGCTGCTGAAGCTGGTATTTCACGACAAGCGATTTATCAAAAGCATTTTAACAACTTTGAAGATATTATTGAGTACATTCACGAAGAGACCAATCAGCACATTTTTAATGTCTTTAATAAGTACTGCCCTAACAATGATGGAGATCCTGTTACCTTTTTAGCAGACTATATACTTCCGCTCATATACGAAAAAAAAGAAATTGTTAACACCTTGTATACCACACAAGTCGACCCATGTTGGAAGGAGTTTTTGCGTGAAACGTACTCTGAGTGGGTACTAAAGAATGTCAATTACCAACTGAAATATAATTTTAGTAAAGAAGACATCGCTTATATCATTACGACCATGGCAATCTCTTTCATCGAAGTCTGGATTCGTAAAGATAATCCAATACCACCTGAAGAGTATAAAGAGACTTTCATTCAATTGTCTAAAACTTCTTTGTGTGACTACATTGTGTCCTAAAAAAAGAATCTTGAGCTGCACTCAAGATTCTTTTTATTGTCCACCTTTAAAGGCATCAACCATTATCTGAAATTCTTCATTGGAAAGCGTGATTCCTTTGCCCATTTTGGTATGGTCAGGACTCCAAGAACGAATATCAAACTTTGCAGGGGCACCATTAAAGCTAACGCGATTTAGTTCTTTTGTCCATCCTTTGTCATTTTCAGACAAGGTCAGTAAGTGTTCTTCGATTTCAAATATAAATTCTGCCATTTTAACTCCTTTATGTGATATGCTTTCTATAGTCTATTCGTAAAAATCTTGTGGTTTTTAGGAAAATTTTATATAATGTGGATATATAAGAAGGGAGGATTCTATGAGACAGACATTCAAACTAGTTCTAGATAAACTACATGGTTTTCTCAATGGGAATGATGATCATCCTCAAACCGAGGACAACTCCCTCACTGCTATGATTGAACAAGCCATCCAGAAAAAGACGGCTGTTCATGTGATACTTGCTGAGACAAGTTTTACGGGTGATATTGTTAAACACGATGCTATTCGTCAACAAATTATCGTCAAAAATTTTTCAAAAAACGTGACCCGAATCATTCGTATCAGTGATATTAAACGACTTCGTTTTGTTCCCTCAACCGTACAAAAAGCTCAGAAAAGTCTATTTAAGAAAGAGTGAGATGTTCTTTGCATCCCACCCTTTTTCTTAACGGATTTGTTCAAAATGAAGATGAACGGCGATATGGTCGCCATAACCACTTCTCTCCAAATCGCGTTGCAAGCGATAAGAGATATAGTGTTCTGCAATAGTAATGTAGCCAGCTCCAAGTAAGCGGTGCTCAACCATTGACTGGATCATGCTGATAGTGGCACGTTCTACTTTTGCTTCTTCCAAGTCCAAAACGACTTTCTTAGTAACTTGAGCTAGGTTTTGACGTAAGTCATCAGTCAAAACATAAACTGTTTGAGCTGCTTTTAAGACAGCTTGGTAAATTTTATCTGGATCAAATTCAGCAATTTCTCCATTACGTTTGATTACTTGCATAAGATTCTCCTTTATTCTTTGTTTTCTCTGATTTCAGCCAGCATCTTTTCTTCTTCGGCTGTTAGTTGATAGTTTTCTAGCAGGTCAGGTCTGCGCTCGTAGGTTTTCTTTAGACTCTCATAAAGCCGCCACTGGCGAATCTTTTCATGGTGCCCACTCATGAGCACATCTGGCACGACCATGCCTCGATAGTCATAAGGGCGTGTATACTGAGGATATTCGAGAAGACCTGAAGAAAAGCTATCATCCTGGTGACTAGACTCCTTACCAATCACTTCTGGTATCAAGCGCACGGTCGCATCAATCATGGTCATGGCCGCCAATTCTCCTCCAGTCAAAACATAGTCTCCTAGGGAAATTTCATCGGTTACCAAGGTCTTGATGCGCTCGTCATACCCTTCATAGTGACCACAGATAAAGACCAGTTCCTCTTCCTGGGCCAAATCCTCAGCGTAAGCCTGATCAAACTGTTTCCCAGCAGGATCGAGAAGAATGACGCGGGGATTATTCTTTTCAATGGCATCAAAGGCATCGAAAATAGGTTGGGCACGGAGCAACATCCCCTGACCACCTCCGTAGGGCTCATCGTCAACATGACGGGCTTTTTCAGCGTATTCTCTGAAATTATGGTACTGGATATCCAAGAGCCCTTTTTCTCGAGCCTTTCCAACGATTGAGTGCTCCAGTGGAGAAAACATCTCTGGAAAGAGGGTTAAAATATCAATCTTCATCATCTAGTCCTTCTAAGATTTCCACTTGAACCCGCTTGTTTGGAATATCAACATTGAGAACTACTGGCGGAATGTAAGGTAAAGGCAAATCTCGCTTGCCTTTTCGCTTGACCACCCAGACATCATTGGCACCTGGTTGTAGGATTTCCTTGATAGTTCCAATCAAGTTCTCTCCCTCGTAAACTTCCAAACCGATAATCTCGTGATAGTAGAATTCTCCATCGTCTAAATCGTTCAAATCTTCTTCAGCAACCTTGAGGCTATAACCCTTGTACTTCTCAATCGCATTGATATGGTACATGTCTTTGAATTTGATAATGTCAAAATTCTTATGCTTACGGTGGCTAGCGATGGTCACTTTTTGGACAAACTGATCTTTTTCATCAAATAAAGCCAGTTCTGCCCCTTTTTTAAAGCGTTCCTCAGCAAAATCCGTCACAGACAAGACTCGCATCTCACCCTGTAGCCCCTGCGTATTGACGATTTTCCCAACATTAAAGTAGTTCATCTTGTCTCCTGTATCTATTTCTATCCTTTATTTTATCACGTTCCAGGGATTTTCACAAGTTGGATAGGTCCTACCTTACAAGTCTACTACCTCTTCAAAAAATTCACCAACTATCTGATTAAACTCTTGAGGATGGTCATTCATCGGTTGGTGTTTGCTGTCTGAAATCGTTACTTGACGCGCATTGGGATTTAGAGCAATGATCCCATCATAGATTATTTTTAGGTGTTTGGGGAAATCATTTTCTCCTCTTACTAATAGCATGGGAGGATTTCCTTTATATCCTTCTATCTCATGGACTGCCAAGAAACCTGTGATTCCAAGGTTCAAGAAAACATCTCGCCCAGTTTCTATGATGGCCGTCTTGACCAATTCTCTTGTGATAGGGTTATCAGTACACATTTTTGAATTTTTATCAGCAATCACCTTCCAAGGAATCGTTTTATACATAAGAGAACTATATTTGATTCGACCCCTTTCTTTCTCTGATAGGTAACGATGCTGTCCCCAACTATCTACCATGACCAAGGCTAGGACTCTTTCTGGATGGCGATAGGTATACTCTTGAAGTGGATTTCCTCCCCAAGAATGACCAACCAATATCACCTTATCTAGCTGGAAATAGGACAAAATAGCATCTACATCTTGAACAGCGCCTTCTAAGTCGGGTAGCCCAACTTTCATAGGTGATTCACCCTGCCCTCGAACATTGACAAAGTAAAGGTTAAATCCCTCAAAAGCATCATACTGGTGGGCCCACATCTGACTACGTCCACAAGCTCCATGATAAAAAATAATGTGTCCTTTACTTGCGTTTCCAGGACGATGATAAACAACCAAATCACAATCTACGACTGCTATAAGGTGACGTTTAAACATCTCGGGTTCTCTGTTATAAAAAGCAATAGCTTCAGCAATATCATTTGGCTTCATTTCTACACTCTCTCCTCTTTATCCTGATATTATTCTTTTTATCTATTTTATCATGCTATATTAAAATCATCGTTTTCCAAGCTTAATTTCATTAAAAATTTTGAATTTTCTGCATTGTTTAGATAAAGAAAAAGACTGCTAAGCAATCTTTACTTTTTTCTCATCAGATTCATGCCTAAAATTCCAGCAATAATCAAAGTTGCTCCGATGACATGGTAGCTATAAATTGGTTCGTGGAGGATAAGGGCTCCGGCTAGAATGGTCAAAACTGTTCCAAGATTACCAAAGACACTGACGGTTGATGCCCCGAGGCGAACAATAGCATAGATAGAGAGACTACCAGTCACGATAGAGGCTAGTATTCCCAAATAGAGGATGGAAAACAGATAGGGTAGCTTCCCAAGCGGCTCTACGTAGGCTAATATGTTCCCCTCTAGATAGTGCGAGGTCAGACTCAGCGTATTAAAGGTGACGAAGCCAACAAATATCACAACAGCTGTCATATCCATTGCCCGATAGCGTCCCCCTTTGGACTTGCTGAGGATATTGTTTATCGCATTGGCGAGAACAGATCCCAACATCAAGAGAAAGCCCAAGCTAGCAGTTTCAGTGCTAAAGTTTGCTCCTTTACTAAGGAAGATGAAAACTACTCCTACTACGGATAAAATTAAAAAGAACTTTTGTAGCAAGCTTGTCTTTTCCTTGAGAAAGACTGATGCTAAAAGGAGAGTAAAAATCGGGACAAGAGCTTGTAAAATTCCTGCTTCAGAAGACGATATATACTGTAAAGCAAAGGATTGAAAAATAAAGAAGAGGAGTGGATAGAAAAGACTCATAGGAAGAATAGAAAGAATATCTTTTCTACTTAAACTCACTTTGATAAGTTTGGTTTGATGAAGGACGACCAATACTAAAGCTGCGATTGTATAACGATGCGCTAAGTTGGTGAGAGGACTGGCATAGCTCAAAGCAATCTTAGTAAATAAAAAAGAAAAACCAATGATTGCTGAAAAGGATAAGGCTGCTAGGTATGCTTTTGTTTTCTCGTTCATAGATTGTTACTCCCTTTAAAAGTAGCTATTCTCAAGATTGATTGACTAGAATTCTTTGAGACTGTCTATCCATTGTAGCATAGTAAAATCCTAGATGCTATTTCTAGAATTCGTATTTTATGCCTTCTTTCACCGTTTATCTATTACATTAGCTAAAAAGGATTCCGCCAGTCTAATCTGCTTTTCTCGTTCTTGTCTCACAAGTTCTAACTTGTCTGCCTCTTGGAGATTCCTTACTTTGATAGCATAATCCGCGGAAACGATGGCGTGTCCTCTCATATGGGCTGTTGAAATAGCCTGTACAAAGACTCTGGCAGCGTACTTAGCGATTTGATTTTGGGCATTTTTAGAGAGGAGATTTGCTGTGAAACCTGCTTTTCTCAACTCATGAGGTGAGAACTCATTTCTCAATCGTGCATCAAAAGCCTCATAAGCTTGCCGAATTATTTTATTTTTCTCACCTTCATCACCGATATCAATTAAAGATAAGAAATCTCGCGAGTTCTCTAATGCCCATCGAGCTAGTTCTTTCTGAGGAAGTCTATCCAGTATTTGTTCTAGTTCCAATCTTTTCTCAGAGTCGTCCCAAATGGCAACTTTGTAAGGACTGGGTAGGTGATTCATTTTAGTCTTATAGGCAGTTCGTTCAAACTCATTCCATGCATAATCCTCTGGTCTCATTGCCTTCTCATTCTTTCTTACTAGCTAGCGTAAGCTAGGAGACACCTTTCATATTAGTGAAAAGAGATTACTCCTAGTTCTCTTAGAAGTTATCCAAAAATTCTTCCAAATCACGTTCATGCTGGTACTTAATGGCAGCCTTCTTATCTTTGTCAAAGATGGTTTTGGTTAGGTCAATATCGTTGATGGCCGCAATTGCGACAGTGTAATGAATGATATCAGCCAATTCTTTGGCAAGTTCCTCGTTTGAGTCCTGAACGCCCTCTTTTCGACCAGAGCGCCCATTCAAGACCTCAGCTACTTCTCCGACTTCCTCCACTAACTTGATAAAGAGGCCTTCTTCAGTTCGAGACTGCTGATAATGTTCGAGTAAGTAGGCTTGTAATTGTCTTATCGTTAAATCCTTCATCTTCTCCTCCTCACAAAAAAGCGAGACATCTGTCCCGCTTTTTTTATTTTTCATCGATAACGATTCTTACTTTTTTGTCTTCAGTTGGGACAGAGTAGACAATCGTTCTTATCGCTGAGATAGTGCGACCCTTACGACCGATAACACGACCGACATCGCTTTGGTCAAGATCCAAGTGATACTCCAAAAACTCTGGTGTGTCTTCAATCTTGATAGTTAAGGCATCAGGTTGTGAAATCAAAGGTTTCACAATCGCAATAATGAGATTTTCAATCGTATCCATCTGTCAACCTACTTTAAACTTATTTTGAGAATTTAGAATCGTGGAATTTTTTCAATACGCCTTCTTTTGAAAGGATGTTGCGAACTGTATCTGAAGGTTGAGCTCCATCAGCCAACCATGCAAGAACGCGGTCTTCTTTCAAAGTTACTTGGTTTTCAGCAACAAGTGGGTTGTAAGTCCCAACTGTTTCGATGAAACGTCCGTCACGTGGTGAACGTGAGTCTGCTACGTTGATACGGTAGAAAGGTTTTTTCTTAGAACCCATACGAGTCAAACGGATTTTAACTGCCATTTTTTAATGTCTCTTTTCTTATTTTTTATTTCGGTGAAATAGCTGAGCTATTTAGCACATGTTCTATTATAGCAGATTTCTGACAGGTGTCAAGAAAAAAACTTGACAGAGTTTTAATTTTTTTTACTACTAGAAATTTTTAGTAAAATCTTTTACATTTGAAATCAAACTCCTTTTAAGGTACAATGGTAGAAATGAATTTTTGAGAGGTTAACAATGAAAAAACTAGCAACCCTTCTTTTACTATCAACGGTAGCCCTTGCTGGATGTACTAGTGTCCAACGTGGTCTCCGTGGTGATGAATATGTCGACTCCAGTATCTCTGCTGAAGAAAGCTCAAAAGCGGCTGCTCAGGCTGCCAAAGATTTGAATGACGCTTTGACCAATGAAAATGCCAACTTCCCTCAACTTTCTAAGGAAGTTGCTGAAGATGAAGCCGAGGTTATTTTGCACACAAATCAAGGCGATATCCGCATCAAACTCTTTCCAAAACTAGCACCTCTTGCGGTTGAAAACTTCCTTACTCACGCTAAGGAAGGCTACTATAACGGCATCACCTTCCACCGTGTCATCGATGGCTTTATGGTCCAAACTGGAGATCCTAAGGGAGATGGTACAGGGGGCCAATCTATCTGGCATGATAAGGATAAAACAAAGGACAAGGGAACTGGTTTCAAAAATGAAATCTCTCCTTACCTATACAATATCCGAGGAGCCCTTGCTATGGCTAATACTGGTCAACCAAATACCAACGGTAGCCAGTTCTTCATCAACCAAAATTCAACAGATATTTCAGCTAAACTCCCTACAAGCAAGTATCCAAAGAAAATCATCGAAGCCTATAAAGAAGGTGGAAATCCAAGTCTAGACGGCAAACACCCTGTCTTTGGTCAAGTCATCGAGGGTATGGATGTTGTTGACAAGATTGCCAAAACTGAAAAAGATGAGAAAGACAAACCGACTTCTGCTATCACCATTGATAGTATCGAAGTGGTGAAAGACTACGACTTCAGCAAAAAATAAGCCATCAACAGATAAGGAGACGATGACATGATTTTATTTTGGGGTTCTAAAGGTTATCAGAAAGATTTGGGACATACGCAAACTGCGATCGAATGTGGTCACTGTAACAATGTCGACGCTTGGGAGATCGTAGAAACTGGGCGCAAGTTCACCCTCTACTGGATTCCACTTTTCCCTTATGGTAAAAGCTACTTCGTTTCTTGTCCGATTTGCCACTACGGTAAAGAAATTGAGAAATCTGAAGTTGAAAGCTATTTAAATTACTAGTCAAAAAAGCCAAGTCATTTCGACTTGGCCTTTTTAGTGCTTTTAATTTAGCTTGTTAAAGTCCCAGATTTGGTCCATCCAGCCTTCATAAAAGTCTGGTTCGTGACAAACCATAAGAATGCTTCCTTTGTATTCTTTAAGCGCCCGTTTGAGTTCTTCCTTAGCATCCACATCTAGGTGGTTGGTCGGCTCGTCCAGCACTAAGACGTTATTTTCTCGATTCATCAAGAGACAGAAACGCACCTTGGCTTGTTCCCCACCTGATAAGACCTGAATCTGGCTTTCGATATGCTTAGTTGTCAAACCACAACGAGCAAGGGCTGCACGAACTTCTGCCTGATTTAGTGCTGGAAAGGCGTTCCAGACCGCTTCTAGAGGTGTTTGACGATTGCCACCTTCTACTTCTTGCTCAAAATAACCAAGTTCTAGGTAGTCGCCACGTTCGACTTCTCCAGCGATTGGTGGGATAATGCCCAAGAGAGACTTCAGGAGAGTTGTTTTCCCTATACCATTTGCCCCAATAATAGCAACCTTTTGATTGCGTTCAAAGGTGAGGTTTAAAGGCTTGGTAAGGGGACGGTCATAACCAATCTGCAAGTCCTTGGCTTGGAAGATAAAGCGCCCAGGTGTACGAGCCGGTTTGAAATCAAAGGATGGTTTTGGCTTCTCACTTTGAAGTTCGATGATGTCCATCTTGTCCAGTTTCTTTTGACGGGACATGGCCATATTACGCGTTGCAACACGCGCTTTGTTTCGAGCCACGAAATCCTTGAGGTCTGCAATCTCTTTCTGTTGACGTTCATAGGCCGCTTCTAACTGAGATTTCTTCATAGCATAGACTTCTTGGAACTGGTAGTAATCACCAGAATAGCGAGTCAATTGTTGATTTTCAACATGATAGACGATATTGATCACGTCGTTTAGGAAAGGAATATCATGCGAAATAAGGACAAAGGCATTCTCATAGTTTTGGAGATAACGCTTGAGCCAGTCAATGTGTTCAGCATCCAAGTAGTTGGTTGGCTCGTCCAACAACAAGATATCTGGTTTTTCGAGGAGGAGTTTAGCCAAAAGCACCTTGGTTCTTTGTCCACCTGACAAGGCTGTTACGTCTGTATCCATACCATAGTCCATGACACCGAGGGCACGCGCTACTTCATCAATCTTGGCATCTAAAGTATAAAAATCACGGCTCTCCAAACGATCTTGGAGTTCGCCAACTTCTTCCATAAGCGCATCGATATCTGCTCCTTCTTCTGCCATTTCCATATAGAGGTCATTGATACGAGCTTCTGCATTAAATAGCTCATCAAAGGCCGTACGGAGCACATCGCGCACAGTTTGACCTTCCTTTAGCACAGCATGCTGGTCCAGATAGCCAGCAGTCACATACTTAGACCACTCCACCTTCCCTTCATCTGGCAGCATTTTACCAGTCACAATGCTCATAAAGGTTGATTTTCCTTCACCATTGGCACCGACTAAACCGATATGTTCTCCCTTGAGGAGACGGAAGGACACATCTTCAAAAATTGCACGGTCACCAAAACCGTGACTTAAATTTTTAACTTCTAAAATACTCATTCTAATTCCTTATCTTGTTTTTATGTAGTCCTTTATAGAGGAGCCAAGCCAGATAGCCACCCAAGGTATTGGTCCACAAATCATCAATCTCAAAGACCCTATTAAAATCAAAGAAAAAGTCTAAGACCAGCTGCGTACATTCAATTCCTAAGCTCAGAAGAAAACTGAGAAATAGGATTTTTTTCGTTTTTCGTAAGTTTGGATAGAGGTAGAGCAGTTGAAATACCAGCGGGAAGAGCAAGAGGATATTTAAGGCATTTTGCAAAAATATCCAGAATAGCTGCAGAAGGCTAGTCACTTCACCCAGTTTCCAAAAGGAGTTAAAAGGCGTCAAAAGAAAAACCAGGCGTCCAAAAGTTTGAATACCTGGAGTTTCCACTCCTGTAGGAAGTTGAGGCTGGGGAGTGAAGCAAAAACAGACAATGCATAGACTATAAACAGCCACTCCCAATCTTAAGATTAATTCTCTTTTTCTAGTCATTTTATGGATTTACCGCTGCGACTGCCTTCTGGCGGTCACGTTTCATTGTATTGGAGCGCAATTGTCCACAAGCTGCATCAATATCAGTACCATGTTCTTGACGAACAACACAGTTGACCCCTTTTTTCTTGAGGGTATCGTAGAAGGCCATCACGCGCTCTTTAGGACTACGGCTATATTGGTCATGTTCACTAACTGGGTTATAGGGAATCAAGTTTACATAAGACAATTTCTTGATATTTTTGAGCAATTCCGCCAGCTCCAAGGCTTGTTCAACACCGTCGTTGACTTCATTGAGCATGATGTATTCAAAGGTCACACGGCGATTGGTTATTTCGATATAGTACTCAATAGCAGCAAAGAGTTTTTCAATCGGAAAGGCACGGTTAATTTTCATGATGCTTGAGCGCAATTCATTATTGGGTGCGTGAAGGGAAACAGCCAGATTGACCTGCACGCCTTCATTAGCAAAGTCACGAATTTTATGGGCCAAACCTGAGGTTGAAACAGTGATGTGACGAGCACCGATAGCCATCCCCTTGTCATCATTGATGGTACGGACAAAATTCAAAACATTGTTATAGTTATCAAATGGTTCACCAATTCCCATGACAACGATATGGCTGACACGTTCGTCCTGACCACGCTCATCAAAGTATTTCTGAACCAGCATGATCTGCGCTACAATTTCCCCGTTATTGAGGTCACGTTGCTTCTTGATCAAGCCTGATGCACAGAAGGTACAACCAATATTACAGCCAACCTGAGTGGTCACACAGACTGACAAACCGTAGTGTTGACGCATGAGTACTGTCTCAATCAACATGCCATCTGGCAACTCAAAAAGATACTTAACGGTACCGTCAGCTGACTCTTGTACAATCCGTTGTTTCAAAGGATTTACGACAAACTGCTCATTGAGCTTGGCAATCAAATCCTTGGAAAGGTTGGTCATTTCTTCAAATGACTGGACACGTTTACGGTAAAGCCATTCCCAGATTTGATCTGCTCGGAATTTCTTTTCCCCTTGTTCTAATACCCATTCTTGCATTGTTTGACGTGTTAAACTATAAATAGACGGTTTCATCTCTTCTCCTTATTCTCTATCTATTTCTGACGAATGACAAAATGGCGCTGTCCCTTGTCCTCTTTCTGAGACTTTTGGTCCTTATGACGACGTCTATTTTTCTTATCCGCATTTGGTTTTCTCTTGTTTTGCAAAGGTTTCTTGCCTCTTCTAGGAAGGTTTTCCTCATCCTTTTTACGCATTTTCTTGTCAAATGATGCACGCTTAGGTGCTTGGTTTTCTAGGACAAAATAAGCACAACCATAACTACAGTACTCCAAAAGATAGTCCTGTAAGCGACTAATCTTTTCATTTTTTTCCTCTGTTCGGTCGTCTTTATAAAAGCCACGTAGACGTAGCTGTTCATTGCTCCAGTCCCCCACGACATAATCAAACTTGGTCAACACTTCTGAGAAGCGTTGATTAAAGACTGTCACATCGAAGGCATCCTTGATATTTTCAACCAAGGTAAAAGCAATCCCTTCAGTCTCAACCTTATCCCCATTTACATGAAATTCTGGGCCAGGAAACTTGTTATAGTTGTATAATTCAGGTGCAATTTCTTTACGCATAGTCTTCCTTTTCCACGATTACTTAACACTCTATTTTACCATATTTTCTACAAGTTAGCACGAATATCCTGAAAATGAAAAAAGTCTGACGATTCTGTCAGACTTCTGCTTTATAACCTTAAAAAGAGAAGAACAATTCTTCCCTCCATATTTTATTATTTAGCTGCTGCGTAAAGCTCGTCTACTTTGTTCCAGTTAATCACTGAGAAGAAAGCTTTGATGTAGTCAGGACGCACGTTGCGGTATTTCACGTAGTAAGCATGTTCCCAAACGTCCAAGCCCAAGATTGGTTTTTTACCTTCTGAGATTGGTGTATCTTGGTTTGCTGTTGAAGTCACTTCAAGCTTCCCTTCTTTGTTGACAACCAACCATGCCCAGCCAGAACCAAAGCGAGTTGTAGCTGCTGCTGTAAAGGCTGCTTGGAACTCTTCAAATGAACCAAATGTTGC
The DNA here is from genome assembly GCF_002096595.1 of Streptococcus oralis subsp. oralis. Classification (GTDB taxonomy): domain Bacteria; phylum Bacillota; class Bacilli; order Lactobacillales; family Streptococcaceae; genus Streptococcus; species Streptococcus oralis_D. Next base: position 67,404 of record NZ_NCUR01000010.1, on the reverse strand, counting down.
ATCGATTGCTGCTGCAAGTTCTGCTGAAGGAGCAGTCTTTTCAGGAGTCATCAATTCCCAGAAAAGAGCGTGGTTCAAGTGTCCACCACCGTTGTTGATAAGTGCTTGACGGATATCAGCTGGGATAGATTCTACATCAGCAAGCAAATTTTCAAGGTCTTCACCAATTTCAGGGTGTTTTTCAAGAGCAGCATTGGCATTGTTGACGTAGGTTTGATGGTGCTTGTCATGGTGCAAGTGCATTGTTTCAGCATCGATGTATGGTTCCAAAGCGTCATACGCGTATGGAAGGTCTGGTAAGATAATAGCCATCTGTAATACCTCTTTTTCTTTCTATATGAAAATGATAACGCAATCATTCTCTTTTTTCAAGTTTTTTGCTCAATTTGCTTCTGCCGCAATCTGCAAAAGTGCCTTTTCAAACAGGTAGCCTTTTTCATAGACACCTGTCTTAATCTGGTAGTCTGTTTCAATCAAATAAGAAATCGCTCGCTTAAGAAAGGCCATGGAAATCCCTCTCGAATCTCTCAGTGCAAACTTGATTTGATAAGGATTTGGATTGCGCCCCAAGTAAGTTCCCAGACTGCTTGCGATCTGCGATTCCGTCTGACCAGTCTCTGATAAAATCTTCACTTGAGTAAAGGTTCGAAACTGTCCTAACATGACAGCTATGAGCTTGATTTCGTCCTCCCCTTGCAAGGTCAAATCTCTAACCAAGTCACGCGCCTGGTCAATCTTCTTAGCTAAAATAAACTGAGTTAAGTCGAAAATATTGTCTTGCAAAGTCTTTGGAATAGCTTCGACAATGTCCTTCTCCTCTATCACGCCGTCTGACTTATAAGACTGTAAAAAAAGGAGGTTTTTCTGGATTTCACTAAATTGAAAACCAGATTTGATAAGTAGATTTTCAAAGGATTGGCCCACAAACTGCAGACCTTGTTTCTGGCTCCATTTTTGGAAATACTGGCGAAGTTCTTGTTCCTTAGGTTCAATGGCATCAAAGACAGTCGCATCTCGTTTAAGCAGTTTGACCAATCGTCTCTTGCTATCCAGTTTTCCTTCTGCAAAAATTAATAACTTGGTTGTCGGTGAAGGATTATCAAGGTATTCCTCAAATGACTTGAGCTCATCATCAGTTAAAAAACGTTTCTTGGCTGTTGTGATATCGACAAAATGGTCTAATATCACGATTTTTTCATCGGCAAAGAAAGGGAGACTGACCAACTCCAGTTCCACATCCTTATAGGCTACTTCTTTCATGTCAAAGTAGGCAAAATTAAGGTCGGCTGGATCATAGCCGATCTGTTTCAACACTTGACTCTTCATCACTTCAAACTGGCCCTGATCTGTTCCTGTAAATAGATTCAGGCTAGATAGATTTGATAACGTCAACTTCTGACTCTCTTCAATGGCAAGCATCTTCTCTCCTTTTTTCTGATTTTTTAGTAACTTTAATCAATATAGCGCAATTTCCCGCGGAAATCTTCTAGGTTTTCGTACCCTTTTTCCGTCATGATTGCTTTTAATTCATTGGTAATGCGCTCAAAAGCACCGACACCTTCTTTGTGTAGGCTAGTCCCTACTTGCACCATGCTAGCACCGCAGAGAATATGTTCAAAGGCATCACGACCCGTCAGAACACCACCTGTTCCGATGATTTGGATTTGCGGATTTAAGCGTTGATAAAAGGCGTGAACATTAGCAAGAGCAGTCGGTTTGATGTATTCTCCACCAATTCCACCAAAACCATTCTTAGGACGAATCACGACCGACTCATCTTCTATATAAAGGCCGTTTCCGATAGAGTTAACACAGTTAACAAACTTGAGCGGATATTTGTTGAAAATAGCAGCCGCTTGGTCAAAGTGGACAATATCAAAATAAGGTGGCAATTTGATCCCAAGAGGTTTGGTAAAGTAGGCAAATACCTCTGACAAGATACGGTCTGTTGTCTCAAAATCATAAGCAATCTGAGGTTTTCCTGGAACATTTGGACAAGAGAGATTAAGCTCTGTCAGTCCTTTGAATTCACTCTCTTGAACTTTTTTCAAGATGGTATGTGTTTCTTCTGGAGACATGCCAACTAGAGATAGGAAGAAAGTACGGTTTGGCTCTTTTTCCTGCAAGTCCAAAAGATAGTCCAGATAGTAGTCTAAGCCATTATTTGGCAAGCCCATGGAGTTGATAGAACCAAGTGGAACATCCTGGTAACGTGGTTCAGGGTTTCCCTGACGAAATTCCAAGGTCGCAGTCTTCGTAACAAAAGTACCTGCCGCTGAGTTTTTGACTCCTTCAAGCTCCTCTCTCGTCATACAAGCCACACCCGCTGCATTCATCAAGCAATTGTCAAACTCAAAGCCAGCTATTTGTGTTTTCGTTGATACCATGATTCTAATCCTCCAGATTCCTTTTATTTCTAATATTATACCATACTTTAAGATTTTCTCTTTGAGAAACTAATTTCTATATAAAACGTTCGGTTTTATAAATTGAAAGAATTTTTTGAAAATTTCTGTTTTTTCTTTACACTCAAAAAAAATTCTGCTATAATGGCTCATGTAATAAAATATAACAACAAAAGGAGAACGATATGACATCTGCTAAAGACTATATCCAAAGCGTGTTTGCAACTGTGAAAGCTCGTAACGGGCATGAGGCTGAATTTCTCCAGGCGGTTGAAGAATTCTTCAGCACTTTGGAACCTGTATTTGAAAAACATCCTGAGTATATCGAAGAAAACATCTTGGCACGCATCACTGAGCCTGAGCGCGTGATTTCTTTCCGTGTTCCTTGGGTTGACCGTGAAGGTAAAGTACAAGTCAACCGTGGTTACCGTGTTCAATTCAACTCAGCTGTTGGACCATATAAAGGCGGACTTCGTTTCCACCCCACTGTAAACCAAGGGATCTTGAAATTCCTTGGCTTCGAACAAATCTTTAAAAACGTCTTAACTGGACTTCCAATTGGTGGAGGTAAAGGTGGATCAGACTTCGATCCTAAAGGGAAGACTGATGCTGAAGTAATGCGCTTCTGCCAAAGCTTTATGACTGAATTGCAAAAATACATCGGATCATCTCTTGACGTACCTGCTGGTGATATCGGTGTTGGTGGACGTGAAATTGGTTACCTTTACGGACAATACAAACGCCTTAATCAATTTGATGCGGGTGTCTTGACTGGTAAACCCCTTGGGTTTGGTGGTAGCTTGATTCGTCCAGAAGCAACTGGTTATGGATTGGTTTACTATACTGAAGAAATGCTTAAAGCTAATGGTAACAGTTTTGTTGGTAAGAAGGTTGTGATTTCAGGTTCTGGTAACGTAGCTCAATATGCTCTTCAAAAAGCGACTGAACTTGGTGCGACTGTTATCTCTGTATCTGACTCAAACGGTTATGTCATTGATGAAAATGGTATCGACTTCGATCTTTTGGTTGATGTTAAAGAAAAACGCCGTGCTCGTTTGACTGAGTACGCAGCTGAGAAAGCAACTGCTACTTACCATGAAGGTTCTGTATGGACTTACGCTGGAAACTACGACATCGCTCTTCCATGTGCGACCCAAAACGAAATCAACGGCGAAGCTGCTAAACGTTTGGTTGCTCAAGGAGTTATCTGCGTATCAGAAGGTGCTAACATGCCTAGTGACCTTGATGCGATTAAAGTCTACAAAGAAAACGGAATCCTTTACGGACCTGCCAAAGCTGCTAACGCTGGTGGTGTAGCTGTATCAGCGCTTGAAATGAGCCAAAACAGCCTTCGCCTTTCATGGACTCGTGAAGAAGTTGATGGACGCCTCAAAGACATCATGACCAACATCTTCAACACAGCTAAAACAACTGCTGAAACATACGGTCTTGGTACTGACTACCTTGCAGGAGCAAATATCGCTGCCTTCGAAAACGTAGCAAACGCTATGATTGCACAAGGTATTGTTTAATTAGTCAATACATCTTATCGGAGGACAAATGATGAACTTACGGCCAATGGAAGTGAGAGACAATTCAGCTGTAGCGCAGCTCATTCGAACTAGCCTAGAAGAATTCGGGCTTGACAAACCAGGAACTGTCTACTTTGATTCTCATCTAGATCATTTGGCCGACTATTATCAACAGCAAGAGAGAGCAGCTTACTTTGTTCTGGAAGATGAAGGACAGCTGGTTGGCTGCGGTGGCTTTGCACCTGTGTCTGATAAGATTGCTGAATTACAAAAACTGTACGTCACTAAAAATAGCCGTGGCAAAGGTTATTCCAGCAGGTTGATAAAGCGGATATTCCAGGAAGCCCGCCTAGCAGGTTATGAACAGCTTTATCTAGAAACCTCTACTGAACTGGCTACGGCTGTGGCAATCTATCAGCACTATGGTTTTACAGCACTACAACAACCACTTTCTAACGCCGCCGGCCACCCAGCTATGAATATCTGGATGATAAAATCTCTCTTATCAGATGAATAGATATTAGTATACTCTGGCCGAGTTGAGGGCATCAGCACTAACACCCTCAACACAGCTAAAACAACTTTTAAAAATTTAGCCAAGGCTATGATAGTTAAGGTATTGTTTAAGCACTATCAAACTAGAAGAAATCCGACTACTTTCATAAGCAGTCGGATTTTTATATATCTAATTTTTCAAAAAATTTGCCTGCAGACTGCTTTTCTTTTAACTTCTCCAGCAGCTCATTTTCCAGAAAAGGATTCAGTTCATCAAAATCTTGGCAAACCTTAAAGACAGTTTCTCCGTCCAACTGGCCATAAGCTAGTTCATAATAGTTCTTATGATGATGCCAGTTCTGGTCATAGTTGACATCTGTACGTTGATAGTAAACAATGTTTTGCTTCGGAGTCAGGTAAAGCTTCTGAGTCAAAATGCTTTTCTGATCTTTGGACAGCTTGCTACGACTGAAAATCTTAACACCTTGAAAAATCTTGTGCTCATGAATACCTTGATTTGTGACTTTCAATTCAACTCTTTTATAGTACATATAGTCACCTCCAGAAATTACCTACATTATATCAGATTCTGGCAGATTATCAAGCAAAAGTGTCATTTCCAAAAATCTTTCGTCGCCTCTAAAATCTCTTCTGTAGGCGTCACTGTGGCCTCAATAATGCTCTTGCCAGTCTTTTTCAGATAAGCTTGTATCAAATGATAACCATAAGCATAGCCCGCAGCATAGGGCATTCCAACCGGTATCTGCCCCTGTATCTCAGCTATTTCATCACCGTAGAGATAAGGAGCAATTTCCGCCATCCCCGTTAACTGAAGCTGACTTGATATGATGGGCTTAATCTCTTCTAACTGCTCTGGACTGGTTGAAGTGACCCAAGGCCCAATGAGATCTTTGCCATAGAGCTCAGCCGCAAAAGACTCTGCCAATCCTTCACTGACTACCCAGTCTGCTAATGTCGTCTGCTGATTCCATTTGACAAATTGAAAGCGGACATTATGGTTGCACTCGTGAGCCAACGCAGCCTGCACACGTGGTAAAGTATAGTCATTCGGTAGCAGACTAAGCATGAGGTAGCCTGGAATTCCGCCATCTCCGCTATAACCCTTATTGAGCTGTAACATGGGCTTTTCAGGGTTGCCCAATAAAATAGTAAAATAGTAATCCTCAACCTCTAAATCATATCCAGCTTGCTCAAAAAGACCAATACTCCTCTTGATGGTATCTTGGCAATTTTGCCAGAGTTGATCAGAGCTCAGAGCATCAATAGCCGGCCTATCCTTTTCTGACAGAGTGCTGGGTAGCTGATTCATAAAGCCAAGAAGAAATAGAGCATCAAATCCTCCAGGATACTTCGCTTTTAAAGGAATGTGCTGAGTTTGGTATTTAGGAGCAAATGGAGCGAGTATTTTCGCTCGAAAACAGCCCTCCCTTTTATCAAATGGAAGTTCAAGCAACTCCTGATAAACTTTATCAGAGCGAATAATATTAATTTGCATAGTGATCTCCTTTCTTATCTATCATTAGTATACTCCCTCCCCTAAGGTCAGGGTCAATAAGAAAATTGAAATATCTATTAAAATTTCATTGAAATTACCTCAAACTGTTCGAAAATTACCTTCAATAAAATTCTTTAATACTGAGATTATAATATCCGGAGTATCAATAAATTAAAAACTTACTTTTCTACTGTTCATAGGAATGATGATACTAGAAAAAAATAAATCCTGAAGGGTAAAAACTTGTATCATTTTTTATGGAAAGCCTATTATTCAAAACTTGTTTGTCTCCTAGATAAATTATAAAATAGTTTGCCCCTTTTTTGCCCCTTTTAGAACAAAAAGAAAAACCGCTACTCCTAAGAATAGCGGTTTAATCATGTTTTTAAGCTACAAATGTAGTTGCTCTATTATTTAAGAGTAACTGAAGCTCCAGCTTCTTCCAATTTAGCTTTGATTTCTTCAGCTTCTGCAGTTGGAACGCCTTCTTTGATGACACCTGGTGCACCATCAACAAGTTCTTTAGCTTCTTTAAGTCCAAGACCAGTGATTTCACGTACAACTTTGATAACGCCGACTTTTTTGTCACCAGCAGCTGTCAATTCAACGTCAAATGAGTCTTTAGCAGCACCAGCGTCAGCAGCACCAGCTGCAGCTACAGCTACAGGAGCAGCTGCAGTTACACCAAATTCTTCTTCGATAGCTTTTACAAGGTCGTTCAATTCAAGGATTGAAGCTTCTTTAATTTCAGCAATAATGTTTTCAATGTTCAATGCCATTGTTATTTCCTCCAAATAAGTTTTAAATTTTATAATAGTTTTTTCGTAGCTAAGCTACGCTGCGTAGCTTAAGATTAAGCTGCGTCTTCTTTGTTGTCTGCAACCGCTTTGACTGCAAGAGCAACGTTGCGCACTGGCGCTTGAAGTACAGAAAGGAGCATAGAAAGAAGTCCTTCGCGGTTTGGAAGAGTTGCAAGAGCAACGATTTCTTCTTTAGATGCGACAGCGCCTTCAATTGCACCACCTTTGATTTCAAGTGCTTCAGCGTTTTTAGCAAAATCGTTCAAGATTTTCGCTGGTGCGATAACATCTTCATTAGAAAATGCTACTGCAGATGGTCCAACAAATACTGATGCAAGATCTTCAAGACCAGCTTTTTCAGCTGCACGACGCAAGATTGAGTTTTTAATGACTTTATACTCAACTTCGCTTCCACGAAGCTCACGACGAAGAACTGTATCTTGCTCAACTGTCAAACCACGAGCGTCTACAACGACGATAGATGCAGCAGCTTTCATTTTTTCAGCTACTACGTCAACTAGTTCCGCTTTTTTAGCAATAATTGCTTCACTCATTAGTGTGTTCACCTCCGTAATTATTTTGCTTGGGGAATTTTTCCAAAAGAAAAACGCGCCCAAACCTAGACACGAAAGTACAATACGCTTCTTTTTACATGATACGTTTTGTCCTCGGTAGGATCTTTATGAGTCGAGCTCCCCTACTGTCTTAGGCAGTTTTTTCAAACCGTATATAAGTATAGCATAGACAAAAAAAGAATGCAAGATTTTTGCAAACTTTTTTTAAATTTTTTTAAATCTCTACTGTCAAAACTTTGCCTTGCTTAACCACCTGTTCTCCAGCGATATAAACATCATCGACATCACTGGATTTGACCGCATAAACGAGGTGAGAGAGCATATTTTCCTGAGGTTGGAGATGGATTTTTCCTTGTGGTTGGATGACCAGAAAATCTGCTTGCTTGCCAACTTCCAGACTTCCTATCAAGTTTTCCATTCCAAGAACCTTAGCTCCTTCGATTGTCAGTGCCTTAAGGGCTGTTTCGATAGGGAATTGGCTGGCATCTCCACTTTTCATCTTCTGAAGGAGGGCTGCGGTCCGTCCTTCCTCAAACATATCTAGATTGTTATTGGAAGCAACCGAGTCAGTCGCAATTCCGACTGCTACTCCTGCTTTTTGCAGTTGGATGATTGGAGCGATTCCTGAAGCCAGTTTGAGGTTACTAATAGGATTATGGGCGATAGCCACATGAGAAGTTGCCAAACGTTCAACTTCTCGCTCGTTTAGTTCGACCCCATGAGCAAAAACAGACGGATGATCTAAGTAACCTAGTTCTTCTAGAAATGCGAGGGGGCGTTTGCCGTATCGTTTGAGGATAATTCCTGATTCCTCCTTAGTCTCCGCCACATGGATATGGATAGGAATATTCAGCTCTTTTGCCATATCTAAGCTCTCTTCCAGCAAATCTTTACTACAGCTGTAGGGAGAATGTGGGGCTACCATGACCTTGAAATTTGGATTTTTATATTTTAAGATTTCCTCGATGATGGCACGTGTTCTGCTTATGGTCTCAGCAGTTGTTTCTGCCTCTGAAGAAAAGAGGGTCGGTGAGAAATAACAACGCATCTTAGATGCCTTGACTGCCTGATAAATTCTCTCAGTATCCACACCATTGGGATTATACATATCGTTGAAGGTTGTTGTCCCTGACTGGAGCATCTCTGTCAGAGCTTCTTTGACCGCCTTGGTAGTCATATCAGGCGTAAATCCTGCTTCTGCTGGCCAGATATAGTCATTGAGCCATTCGTGGAGATTACTGTCATCCTGAATTCCTCGCAAACCTGTCATAGCAGAATGGGTGTGGCAATTGACCAAACCAGGCATGATCCAGGCTCCCTGATAGTCTATAATCTGCTCAGCTTGCTCTAAAATATCTGGCTCCTCTTGGCCGACATAGATGATTTGAGAGTCCTTAACGGCTAAGATACCATCCAAATAAACATGGAAATCTTGGTCACAAGTCACGATATTTAGATGATGATAGACTTTCATTGTTTTCTCCTTCTAAGACCCTAATTTTTTCTAGCTATTGTAACAAAAAAGTCACCCGAAGGCAACTTTTAGTGTCATTTAGATTTTAAAATGGATAGGAATGGCTTATTCTGAGCTAAAAGCCGCAGCCTTTTGCATTTGGTAATACTTGCCCTTTCTAGCCATGAGATCCTGATGGTTTCCATGCTCCACGATGTCACCATCCACCAAGACTAGAATCAGATCCGCATCCTGAATAGTAGACAAGCGGTGGGCAATGATAAAACTTGTTCGTCCCTTCATGAGTTTGGCAAAGGCATCCTGTACCAGCATCTCTGTCCGCGTATCGATGGAGGAAGTCGCCTCGTCTAAGATAAGAATCTTAGGGATAGCTAGAAAGACTCGGGCGATGGTCAAGAGCTGGGCTTGGCCGATAGAGAGAGATTCTCCTGCATTTTCCAACTTAGTATCGTATCCCTGCGGCAACTGCTGGATAAAGAAATCTGCATTAGCTGCTTTTGCCGCAGCAATCACCTGCTCTCGACTGGCTTCAGGATTGCCAAAGGCAATATTGTCATGAATGGTCCCTTGCTTGAGCCAGGTTTCTTGGAGCACCATGCCAAACTGCTGGCGCAGAGAAGCACGACTATAGTCATAAATGGAACGACCATCTAGCAAGATATCTCCCGAGTTAATAGGATAAAAACGCATGAGGAGATTGATGAGGGTTGATTTGCCAGCACCCGTAGGACCAACAATAGCAACCTTGCTACCAGCTGGAATGTCAATGGATAAATCCTTAATCAAAACCTTCTCAAGATGATAGCCAAAAGAGACATGTTTAAAGGAAATAGCTCCCTTGACTTGGTCACTGGTCAAGATTTCCTTACCTATTTCAGCAACCTCAGGACTTTCTAAGACAGCATAGACGCGCTCTGCGCAAGCGAGAGCACTTTGCAACTCGGCTAAAACAGAAGAAATATCATTAAAGGGCTTGGTGTACTGTTGGACATAGTTTAAAAAAGTCACTAAACGCCCAATGGTCAAGGTTGAACCCATCATAATACGATAGGCTCCCACTCCAGCTAAAAGCGCATAAATGAGTGCATTGACAAAGCGAGTCGAAGGATTGACCGTTGAAGAATAAAAGATAGCTGACTGAGAATAGCCTGCATAGTTGGCATTCGCCTCATGCAATCTTTGGATAAACTCTCCTTGAGCATTGAAGGACTGGATAATAGTCTGCTGGCTAAGCGATTCTTCAATCAACTGAGTCTGAATCCCCCTTGTCTCCGTTTGCTTCTGGAAGAGGTGATAAGATCTCTTGGCAATAAAGCGTGAAATCACCATGGACAGTGGCGTCAACAGCAAGACCAAGAGGGTCATGAGGAGATGAATTTGGAGCATTGCTAGAATACTAACCAAAATCATCAAGACACCAATGAAAAATTGGTTAAAAATCATGGTCAAGCCAGCCACCAACTGTTCGATGTCCGTGGTTACACGACTAACCATCTCCCCACTACCTTGTCTATCTACAAAGGCAATCGGTAAACGATGGAGTTTATGGATGATTCGCTCTCGCAAGTCTTTGGTATAAGAAAAGATTAGGCGATTATAGAGGAGAGGATTGGCCCATTGAACCAGGGTATTTCCTATGACCACCAATATCATCTGAATGAAAATCTGCCAAAAAACTAGCGAGGAACCAGCCACTAGGGCCTGGTCAATGACCTGCCCAATCAGAATAGGTAGGTAAATTGATAAGCCAACTTGAGCAATAGTTCCTAGAAAGGCTAGGAAAAGGAGGAAAGGGTGACTTGCAAGGTCTTTAGCCAAACGTGTGAGCGTCTGGTTTGCGGTTTGTCGTCTCATGCTAGTCCTCCTTTCCATGTTGGGATGCATTGATTTCGCGATAGACTTGGCTAGTTTTCATCAAGTCCTCGTGCTTGCCGATAGCTAGGAGCTCGCCTTTTTCCAAGAGGAGAATCTGGTCTGCCATCTGTAAAGTCGAAGTTCGTTGAGAGATCAAGATTAAACTTGTATTTGGCAGATTTTCTCGGATAGCTCTCAAGAGCTTGAACTCGGTAATGGTGTCGAGGGCCGAGGTTGCATCATCTAGGATGAGAAACGGAGCTTGGCGCAAGACTGCTCGGGCGATAGACAGCCTTTGTTTTTGCCCGCCTGAGAAATTTCGACCTCCTGCCTCAACTAGGGCATCCAAAAAACCTTCCTTTTTACTGACAAAATCCTTTGCTTGCGCGATCTCCAAGGCCTGCCAGAGTGCTTGGTCAGTTACTTCTTGATTGAAACCCAGAGTCAAGTTGGAACGAATAGTTCCCTTAAAAAGTTCGACTTTTTGAGGCACATAGGCAATCCAAGACCTCCACTGCTCCAAATTAAGAGGACTACGTCCATCTCGATAAAGGTCAATGCTCCCCTTGTCTACTGGATAAAGTCCAAGTAAGACTTGCACCAAGCTTGATTTACCAGAACCAGTTCCTCCGATGATACCAAGGATTTGTCCTTGAGTCATATCAAAGGAAATATCTCTCAGAGAAGGCTGGGCCGCATCAGGATAGGTAAAGGTCAATTCTTGGACTTGTAAAACCTGATTAATGGCAGCTTGCTTTTGTTCTAATTCTGAATGGATATCTTCTGGAGCCTCAGCAAAGACTTCCTCGATTCGCTTAGCTGAGATATAGGACTGGTTGAGAGAATTGATCAGCATGGCTAGCTTGACCAATTCCACCAAGATCTGCAAGAGATAGTTGATAAGGGCAATGAGAGCACCTTGACTGAGTAAACCTCCTTGAATTGAAATATAGCCCTGCCAGATGATGACGAGAAGAGTTCCATTAACAATCAGATAGGTCAGGGGGGGTAATAAAGTAGCCCAGAAACCCGTCTTTTCTTGCAAACTGGCATAGACTTGGTTAAGGGTTTGAAAAATCTGCAATTCTCGTTTTTCTTGCCCAAAAGCACGAATCACCCGCATCCCTTGTAATTGCTGGCGCGTTTCCTGAACCAATTGGTCCGTTTTCTTTCTGAGACTGCTGTAGAGAGGATTGACCAGACGAGAGAGGCCTACAATAACAATCGTCAAAATGACAACCATAACTAAAAACCAGAAAGTCAGCTCAGCTGAGATGCGATAGGCCATAAAGATTGCCCCAAAAACGATAATAGGCGCTCTCAAAAAGAGACGCAGAAACTGATTAATACCAGTCTGAATTTGGTAGGTATCCGAGGTCAAGCGAGTGACCAAGCTAGAAGTTGTCAAACGGTCTCTGCTTTCCTTTGGTAAAGAAAGAATATGACGATAGAGGTCGTTTGTCAATTCCTTGGCAAAACCTACCGCTGCCTTAGCTGAATAGAATTGAGCAATCAAGGCTACTAAAACGCCAATCACTGCAAAGATAAGGAGTAGGCCAATCTGCATCCAGAGGTGCCCTTGGTCTCTCTGGGGCAAGGACTGGTCAACAATCCCAGCAATCACCATGGGAACCAAGAGCTCAAAAACAGCTTCTAGTAACTTGAATAAGGGAGCTAAAATGGATTCTTTGATATAGGATTTGAAGTAAGATAGTAAGTGTTTCATAGATCCTTTCTATTCTTATTCTGGAAATGAAGAAAATGGGAAGCGCCCACCCTCTCTGTTTTATTTGTTTAAATAAGGCAATAAATAGCTATATCCTGCTTCTTCCATCTCATCCTTGGCTACAAAACGCAAGGAAGCCGAATTGATACAGTAACGGAGGCCACCTAACTCACGAGGTCCATCTGTGAAAACATGACCCAAGTGAGCATTGCCTGACCGAGAACGAACCTCGATTCGTTCCATCCCATGACTCAAATCCTTGTAGTAGTGAATCAACTCCTTAGAAATCGGACGACTAAAACTTGGCCAACCACAACCTGAAGCAAACTTATCCTTGGCAAAAAAAAGTGGCTCGCCAGTCGTGATATCTACATAAATCCCTTCTTCAAAGGTTTGGTCATAGGCATTACTAAATGGAGCCTCTGTAGCAGCTTCTTGGGTGACACGATAGGACTCTTCAGTTAAGCTTTCCTTTAACACCTCTTGACTAGGCTTTTCATAGTTTGCCACATCAATCAATGGCTTCTCAGCATCGGTCACATCGATATGACAGTAACCTGAAGGATTTTTCTTGAGATAGTCTTGGTGATAGTCTTCAGCCAGAATAAAGTGGCGAAGTTTCTCCACTTCTACTGCAATCTTTCGACCTAGCATGCGTTCCTGCTCCTGCACCACAGTGTAGATAGCTGGCAAGTCTGCTTCATCTTGGTAATAAATCCCAGTACGATATTGACGGCCACGGTCATTCCCCTGCTTGTTAATAGACAAGGGATCAATAACACGGAAATAATAAAGCAAAATCTCTCTGAGTGACACAGCTTTCTCATCATAAATCACTTGAACAGTCTCTGCATGGTCTGTTTCCTTGAGCAACTGGTAATTGGTCGTTTCGACTTGGCCATTAGCGTAGCCAACACTGGTTGCTAATACGCCTGAAATTCGTGAAAAATACTCCTCTAGGCCCCAAAAACAACCACCTGCTAGATAAATTTCTGCCATCTTCTTTCTCCTTTATCAAGTTCTTTGACTAGACTTCTTTTCAAAAAAAGGACAGGAAGCCCCCTAGTCGAGATTTTCCCCATCCTATCTTCTATTCTTTATTTTTCTTGGACACAAACACCTTGGGTATCAACTTTTAGATCATGCAATTTTCCTTTGAAAGACTGCTTTTGCAATTCAGCTTTAATCGTGGGCATCTTGTCATGAGAAGCCAGAACCATAACCGTCGGACCAGCACCAGAAAGATAGGTTGCATAGGCACCATTCTCTTTGGCTACTTGCTTAATCGTTGCAAATTCTCTCACTAGTTCCTGACGATAGCGCTCATGGAAGAGGTCTCCCTCAATCGCTTGGCCAGCTGTCACCATGTCTCCTGCCAACAAGGCTGCAACAGCAACATTGGCGATGGAACTAGCCGCAACTGCTTCCTTGTAAGACAATTTCTTAGGCAAGACACCGCGGCTATCTCGGGTACGCAATTCATAGTTTGGAATGTAGGCTAGGAAATCACATTCTGGGAAGTCAGCCACAATTGCCGATACTTTCCCTTCAACAGAACTCGCAACAACGAGATTACCATAGATAGCTGGAGCCACATTGTCAGGATGCCCTTCAATCTTGGTAGCCAACTGCAATTTGTCGTGGTCAGATAAGTTGAGCTTGCCCAGTTGATTAGCTAGTTCAATCCCAGCAACGATAACCGAGCTTGAAGAACCCAAGCCACGCGCCAGGGGAACATCACTGGTCATTTTCAAGCGTCTCGGTTGCAAGTCAGGCGCAATTTGCAAGGCAATCTTAAGCAAAAGATTACGCTCGTCATGGGGAATCCATTTGCCAATCTGGTGTTCAATCAACCACTCATCTCGTTCTTCACAGACCTCAATTTGAAGATACTTGGTTACAGCTACACCAACCGAATCAAAACCTGGCCCAATATTGGCACTGGTTGCAGGTACAATAATCTTCATCCTATTCTCCTAACACCTTGAAGGTATTCAAGAGGTCAAATTCTGAAGCTTTGGCCAACTCAGCTGAAACATTCTCAAGTTGTGCTTTATTGATCTTATGAGTAATAATCACTACACGCGCCTTGTCACCCTCTTTGCCATCTTGGAGGATTTGCTTGAAGGAAATATCTTGAGCATTAAAGATTTCAGCAAGTTTCAAGACCTGACCTTTTGAGTCTGGAGCCAAGATTGAGAAGTAATAATTGGCTTTGACATCCTCAGGCTTGGCCAAGACCAAGTCACGGCTATATTCGTTGAAGTCTTTACCGATAGTACCATCATTCAAGCGACGAACGATACGGACAATGTCCGCTACAACACTTGTTGCAGTTGGTTTTTGACCAGCACCTGGTCCGTAGTACATAGACTCACCGATACCGATAGATTCTACAAAAACAGCGTTCATTACACCATTCACACTGGCAAGTGGATGTGCTTTAGGAAGGAAGGTTGGAGTTACTTCCGCAGCAATACCTGAAGGAGTTTCCTCGATAGAACCTACCAATTTCACTACATAGCCGAGGTTTTGGGCAACAGCTACGTCTTCTGGTGTAATATTGCGGATTCCCTTGTGGGCTACATCGTCAAAGGCAACCTTCATCCCAAAGGCAAATTGGCTCAAAATCACCATCTTGTAGGCTGCATCAATCCCATCCACGTCATTTGTAGGATCACTTTCTGCAAAACCTAATCTTTGTGCTTCAGCCAAAGCATCATCATAAGACCAGCCTTCTTCCACCATCTTGGTCATCATAAAGTTGGAAGTTCCGTTTACGACACCAAGAACGCGCGTGATTTTATCAGAAGCCAATGAATTTGCCAAAGTACGAAGAATTGGAATCCCACCAGCAACTGCAGCTTCATAGTAAAGTGCTACATTATGCTCTTTAGCGATTTCTAACAATTCTGCTCCATGGACAGCCAAAAGATCCTTGTTAGCAGTAACAACGTGTTTCCCAGCTTCCAAGGCACGAGTAATAAAGGTCTTAGCAGGCTCAATACGTCCCATCAATTCTACTACAATGGTGACATCTTTGTCTGATAAAATATCATCTACATTGGTCACAAAGTTAAAGTCATTCCCTGCTGCAAGCAAGCGGTTCTTTTCATCTTCATCCTTGACCAATACCTTGGCTACTTCAATCTCTGAATGAGCTGACTGAACGATTTTTTCTCCATTTTCCTTTAGGAGGAAAGGCACACCACTTGCAACGGTACCAAATCCAAGTAAAGCAATTTTAACTGTCATGTTTGTCTCCTAGAAATTTTCTGATATAGCCATTATAACAAAATTTCGTGAAAATTCCTATCTAAGAAAACCACTATTTATAGATAGAAAAGAAAAAACGAATCATCTGATTCGCCTATTCTGATAAGTAAAAATTGATTTCTAAAAACTATGAATTAATTTTTTGAAGACCGAACACAGCGTCGTGATTGATCAAGATATGACCATACTCTTGTAAAACCGAACGACTGATATCACTGTCATCAGCAAATTCACGCATACGAGCCAAGAGCCAGGCTGGATATGGACTAGGATGGTTTTCCACATCAACTAAGATTGTCAAATAGTAGTGTCCATTCATCTTATAGAGTTCAGATGTTTCCATCTGGTAGTTAACCGTCTTTGCAAAAGCAACTAAGTCAGCAAGACTTGTAAAACGCAAGATATAGTAGATATAAGGTTCTTTCTTGCTCTCAGTCTCCTTGTCTACCTGCTCTTGCTCCTCTTCCTTTGCCTCGACCTGCTCTAGAGATTGGATAGCTTCAATATCGTCCTTGGTCTTATCTGCAATGCTCTTTTCCAAGGTTTTGAGAAATTCATCCGGCGACATTTGGGCTAATTCTTCCATGTCTGGTAGATCCGCCAAATCTTCAAAATCCAGATTCTGGTCAATCTTAGACTTGGTCACAAAGACATCAACCTTATCTGGTTTTGGCGTCACACGGAAACTCAGCATGCCACTATCTAAGAAATTGTCTGGCATCTCTAACTCATCTAAAATAGCATAGAAAAACTCTTCTGTTTTTTCCTGAGGAACGAGAAAGTCTGCAATCTCCATTCCCCGATCCATCAAATCATCTAAAGTCATCGTGATTTTCAGTGTTGTATCACTAATTTGTTTCATCTTCATATCTAGTAACCTCATACTTTCAGTCTATCTATTATACTAGATTTTTACGATTTTATCAAAAGAATGAAGCGAGAATGTGATATAATACTAGATATGATTTTAGATTTAAGAAAGAAAGATCAATGAAAAATATAAAAGTAAATGCCTTGGCCAGCTTGCTGGTCAATATTCTCAATATCGTTTTTCCACTGATAACCAATCCTTATCTGACGCGGATTCTCAGCAAATCCAATTACGGTTATTTCAATACGGCCAATACCTGGGCTAGCTTCGTTATTCCACTAGCTGCCTTTGGGATATACAACTACGGAATTCGAGCTATCAGTAAGGTCAAGGATGACAAGAATAAAATCAACTACGTCTTTTCTAAGTTGTTTTATATCTCGGTTTTCACCTCTCTCCTGACGACAGGTATCTACTTCCTCATTATCTTCTTTGACACCAGCATTGAGAATTTGAAAGTCCTCTACTACATTCTAGGGGCCCAAGCACTCTTCCAATTTCTCAATATCGAATGGATGAACGAGGCTTATGAAAACTATGCCTTCATCCTCTATAAGACATTGATCATCCGGATTGCCATGCTGGTCGCTATCTTCACCTTTGTTAAAACGGCAGACGATATCGTTCCTTATGCTATCGTTATGACAGCAACCACTATCTTCAACTACCTGCTCAGTTTTCTTTGGATCAAGAGAGAAGTTTCCTTTGTTAAGATCGGTCTTGTTGAATTAGTCAAAGCATCTAAACCGCTCTTGACCATGCTACTCTTAGCGAACGCTAACATGCTCTATACCTTGCTTGATAGAATGTTTATCACCAAGGGACCAGATGAAAACTACATTTCTTATTACACTATTGCTTCTAGCATCGTTATGTTGATTGCTAGTGTCTTGAGTGGAGCTATCAACGTCAGTATTCCGCGCCTCGGCTACTATCTCGGTAAGAAAGACTACGAGTCTTATAATAATCTTCTGAATCAAGGAGCTGCCCTCTTTTACTTCCTCATCATTCCAACCAGTATTGGGATTATGGTATTAGGAAACTACGCAGCAGTTATCTACTCTTCTGAAAAATACCTCGAAGCGGGTATCGTGACTAGTGTCTTCGCCTTCCGTACCATCATCTGGGCCATTGAGTTGATCCTTGGTAAACAAATTATCTTTATCAATGACCACGAAAATCGTTTGACTGCCTTTTACTTCCTTGGCGGTGGCGCCAATATACTATTAAATAGCATCTTGTATTTCAATAATATTTTTGCACCTGAGTACTATATCGCTACAACTATTCTTGCAGAGACTATCGTCGTTCTCCTGGAAATACGCTTTATCCAGAAACACCAACTGATTGATTTGAAAGAAATCTTTGCTACTCTGACACGTTACACTATTGTATCCCTTGGATTCATACCGATTTATTTTGCGTTTAAATTCCTTTTCCAAATCAACTCTTATACAGTCAACTTCAACATGATTCTCATGGTTCTCTCGACTGTTGCGGCTTGTGGTATCTATTATCTCTTGACACTCTTTATCGCCAAAGATAAAACACTCCACTATGCTCTGAACTTAGTACTTGCTAAGCTTAAAAGAAATTAAAAGAACACCCTACTGATAATTTTTATCTATCAGTAGGGTGTTTTCTTCTTTATTCTTTCTTGTCAGAAGCATTGGCTTCTGGATTTGAATCTTGTTTTTCTTGTTCAACAAGATTAGAATTTGTTTCTTGGTTCTGTTCTGGCTTGACTGCCTCGCTATTTACAGCAGCAACAGCCTGTTTCCAGATACCTTCTTCGTTTACTTTGTAACCATCAGGTGTGATGGCATTTTTCAGTAAAGCTCCGTCTTTTTGGAAATAGTACCAATTGCCATCAAGCTGTTTCCAACCCGTTTGCAGAGCTCCGTTTGGACCAAAATAGTAGGTCTGAGCATTCACCGTATGAAGACCGACCAACATGGTTCCACTTTCTTTTTCAAGATAATACCACTTGCCTTGATCTTTGATCCAGCCAGTCTTCATGGCGCCACTTGCTTGGAAATATCGATACTGACCATCAATCCACTTCCAACCTGTCTGCATGGCACCGGAAGTGCTAAAGTAGTACTGTTCACCATTTACTGCATGGAGACCGACCAACACGGTTCCTTCCTTAGCATCCAGATAATACCAAGTGTCCCCATCTTTAAGCCAGCCTGTTTGCAGAGCTCCTGAAGTGGCATAATAATGCCAACTATCATTTACCCACTGCCAACCAACTTGCATGATTCCTGAAGACTTGAAGAAATAGTTCTTTCCATTAATTTCTTGCGATCCGACTGCCATGATACCAGTTTCTGGATCCAGATAATACCATGATTCGCCCGATTTTAACCAGCCCGTCTTCATGGCACCAGAGCTAGTATAATACTGCCAACCCTTGTCCTGCCATTGCCAACCAGTTTGCATGGCACCACTTGCCTTGAAATAGTAACGAGAGCCATTGATTTCTTGATTTCCAGTTAGCATATTGCCGTCTTTATCAAGGTAGAACCAAATGTCTTTGTCCTTGAACCAGCCAGTTTGCATGGCGCCTGAATTCGTAAAGTAGTTCCATTTGCCATCTACCAACACCCAGCCAGTTTGCATGATACCTTCTTTGTCAAAGTAGTAAGTTGTGCCCTTGATGTCTTTCTTACCAACTGTCAAAATGCCGTCTTCATCATAATAGTACCAATTTGAGGCAATCTTTTGCCAAGATGATGCTTTGCCCTCCGACTGCAGGGCACCACTACTAGCAAAGACCATCTTCTTACCATTATAGACCTGAAGGCCAGTCAGCATCTTTCCATCTTTGTCAAATAGATATTTTTGCCCATCAATTTCAACTAACTGACTATAGCTCCTTGCTCCACTTGAAGCAATATAATACCAAGTACCATCGTGTTTAAACCAGCCAGTATCTTGCATTTGTCCATTGTTGTTTAAATAATACCAGTTACCATCAGGTTTTTCACGAGAGTCGTTCAAATGAAGCCATTTACCTGCCTGCATTTGTCCTTGCCCATTAAAGAAATAGTAAATACCATTTATTTTTCGCCAACCGATTGCCATCTGATCATCAGACAAGCGATACTTCCAGTAACCATCTTCTTTATACCATCTTTCACTAACAGTGGGGATATTAGGTAGAGAATCAGACACATTTGTAAAACCATTTCTGCTAATTGTAAAGACAGTTGCATCCTTGGTCTGGCTAGAAGCATGAACTACCTCAATACCATGTTTCTTAAGATAGTCTCTAGTTGTAGCAAGATTGGCTTCTGCTGCGGATGTGTGAACCACCATACTTGGAGATAGGGAGTCTAAGAAAGGAATCGTATTTGAAATGTGGGCATCATAATGATGGTTCCATTTCATCATATCGATTTTACCAATTTCAGGACCTAACTTATCCTCTGCTCCCTCAGCATTATCCAAGTCACCACCGAGATAAATCTTTTTACCCGCTACAGTAACCACTGCTACAATTGAATTGGAATTATCATCATAAACTCTCTTAAGTTTGCCATCACTGTCATATTCGTTTTTATAGTTATATAGCTGAATATCCATATCACCTAAAGTGAAGTGACTTTCCTTCTCGGTAATGTCTTGCACAAGAGTTACACCACGCTCTAGAGCCGTCTTGACAGCATTGTCATAATTAAAAAGATTGTCCCACAATCGCCATTTTGATGTGATGCGCTCATCTGAGTATCTCTTTAGATAAAATCTGTCTACAGGATAACGTTTAAGAACTTCATCCGCCGATCCAATATGGTCACTATGGACATGGGTTCCTAGAATAAAATCTAACTTTTGTATCCCAAGGTGTTTCATGTGACGGAAGAGACGATCTTCTAATACATACTCATTGTTTGTACTAATTCCTACACGACTTGGATAACGTGGATTACTTCCATCTGGAAAATCATAGTCTTCACCCATATCTATCAAGGCATAGTGACCATTACTTTCTAGAATAATGGCATCACTTCCTGATACTCCTTTGGTATTGATAAAATGGATTCGATTGCTTGAAGTATCTGCCTGAACTGCGGGTATCAAGAGTCCAGAGACGAGCAACAAGACTAGGGAAATAAATACAAGGGTTTCTTTTATCTGTTTCTTTTTCATATAAACCACTTCTTTCTTTGATAGCGGAAGCTAGGATGAGAATTCATCCTAGTAGCAACTTTCTAGCCTCTTTCCGTCACTATAAGACAAAAAGAGGAAAAGAGAAGTCTGATTGTCACACTAGAGTAGGGACTAGAGTTAACAAGGAAGAACTTCACCATCCCCTCTTTTCTTGTATTTCGAAGTTTACTTTTTCAAAAGTACTTTAGCCAAATTAGGATCTTTTTGTTTGTAAATCGGATTTTCTTTCCAGTTGTAATGGGTATTAGGGATTTCAAAATCCTCCCCATACAAGTGACTGATGTATTCTCTTGTATTTTCTGGAACTTTTACTAGAATCTCTTTAAAACTACATTCAGTAAGTGCTGCAAACGGCAATTCATAGTGGTAGACTTCATATCTTGTAGGATTTCCCAAGGCGTTTGTCATATAGAAAATAGTGTCTGAGGAAATGCTTCCCTCTTTTTTATCATAGACAATAAAATCAACATTGAGGCCCTTGTAACTATAGGATAATTCTACAAGTTTATCATTGTAATAGAACTCTTTTGTTCTGACAAAGCCCTTCTCAAAAAGAACTTTCTCATCCTTTAAAAAGGCTTCGTAGTCTGGGACAATAATCCCAAAGTCCATATCTAAATCATGCGGAATCAAATCATTTTCTCTGTAGAAACCAAGTAAAGTTCCAAAATCTAACCAGATATCATAGGATTTCAGATTAGATTGGTAGATGGCCTTTAGAATATCTTCAAAGTTTTCTTTGAGCAAATTGCTTCTCTTTGAATCCAAGTCGATATTGGCTTTTTGATTTAAATTTTTGATAATAGGTAGTTTTTTAACCAGGTCTTTCTTATCTCCTAAGAGACTGGCTAAACTTCTTTTTAACCATTGTAACACGTTCTATCCCTCCTTTATATAAGCGAGGAAGTCATCATGCTTCACTCGTTTTTCTAGAGGAGGAATTTCCATAAAGTCATCTCCGTAGATGGCAGAAAGGATTGGCTGATAGGCCTCAGGAATTTTGTAAACTCTATCTTCAAATGGACTGTCAATCGTCGTATCCAAGAAGGACTTGTCAAACTTCGTAGAAACTCTTTTGTTCTCCATAAGGTAGTCAATGAAGTCTCCATCTTTTTCTTGCATAGATAGGATATTCATCTTTTGGTTCCAAGTTTTGACACGAGTCAGACGAAAAACAAGGACAAGTAGATATCTGAAAACATTCTTGAGTTTCGCATTCTTATTATGAATGCCATAAAAGGTATAGACTGATAAACGACGGTAAGTATCTAGTTTTACCATGTCCTTGTTAACATCAGCATAATAGTCAAATGGGAAAACATCCACACAAATCCCTAAATCAATATCATTGTCGATATAGTTGTTATCATAGACAGTTCGCGCATCATAGACTCGGTAAAATGGGTAAGGGTAGCGAGCGTCATTTTCCCAAGAAACAACCTTGTAGACAGGATCATTATCTTGCAAAATAGCTTGATACAATTTGTCATATTCATCGCGTTTCAAGGAGATATCAATATCGTCATCCCAAGGAATGTAGCCTTTGTGTCTTACTGCTCCCAGCAAGGTTCCATAAGCCAGTGAATAGTTGATATTTTCTTTTTGACAGAGATTGTGGATATAATCCATGACACCTAGTTCAACTTCTTTAATCTCCGCTTCATCTAGTTTTCTATAGCCGTCTCTTTTTTTATAGAGAACAGAGAAATAGTAACCTGAAATCACAAACAAGATACAACCCTGTAGAGAAATTCCATAGAAGGTTGAACTCAAGAACAAGTTAGAGATGAGAATAACTACAGTCATCAAGAGAATGGTAATCAATTCATGATTGCGGCGACCTTCTTGAAGGTCTTTTTTATATTTCTTGAGACTTGAAATGATGAAGGCAAGCATAAAGATGGCCATAGGAATAAAACCTGTGATACCATCATAGAATAGCAACTCAAGGTAACCGTTGTGAGTAAGATAATGTTGTTTGATGATATAGGCTGAAGCATCATATTCTTTACCTAACTCATACCAATTTCCACCTGAATATCCAAACAGAGGACGTCTAGGGATAAAGGAAGCTGTTGACTGCCAAATGGCAAAACGGTTATTGGAGATATTCTCTTCACTTGTGTCAGTTCTCTCAAGAGAAAGATTGTTGTCTCCATTTTGTCCATTTTCTTGGTTCTTTTGGATTTGAGCTGAGTGAGCTTTCAAGTAAATATCGCTACTATATTTGATACCATTATAGCCGACAAATACCAATCCTACTGTCACTAGAACAGTAAGAAGTGACTTAGTTTTTTTAGACCAGTTAGCCGTCATCAAAGCATATAAGAAAGCAACGACTACCAAACAGATATAGGTTGTCCTTGAACCTGACAGTACAATATAAGCAAAATTTAGCAGAATTGATGAGATAGCCAGAGTTTTAAGGACTGTATTGTAGAGTGACAAGCGCATCCACAAATAAATAATCACCATCAAAGAAATAATAGAGAGATAGTTTGGACTGGCTAGGATCCCAAATAGACGAGACTCTACAAATCCTTGGCGGATCAATAAGCCCTTGTAATCCAATACGCGGTAGCCCTGTAGCATGAAGAATTGCCAAATTGATACAAGCACACCTATAGTATTTGCAACAGTGATAACTGAAAAGAATACATCAAAGAGGGCACGCGCTTTTTTCACTGTGAAAGACTGAAAGGCTGGATAAAGTGCAAAGAAATAGATGAAAAAGACAACTAAATTCTTTATATTAGTTGAAAATCCATACTTGACAACTAAGGCAGCTGTCAGGATATTCATTAGAAAAAAGAGAATCAAATACTCAATTTTTCGGACATTCAGATAGACTTTTTTGATAAAGAAATTATAAAGTCCCAACAAAACACCCATGAGGGTCATGCCAAGAGTGACAAATTTATTGGCCGAAATCGACTGAAGTGGGACAATCAAGCCTGCCATACAGTAAAAAGATATAACTGATAAAAACAGCAGATTGATTTTAAAATAGTTTTTTTCAATAAATGAAATCATTGTTTCTCCTAACTCTTAGTTTGTGCAAGCAAGATTTTCGTATACAATTTTCGATTCAGGCACAAAGCTAAAAAGCTCACTTTTCTTGCTCTTGTAAAACGACTATCTAAAAGAATGTTCTTTGTGTTTTTCTTTAGATAGGCAATCAAACGGTCTTCTAAGACCCTATCCTTGAAATCTGCATCAACCAAGAGCCTATCCAATACATAGAAGTAAGCCCAGTTTAAACGCATGGTTGCAACATCTGCCAGTTCAGGATAATTCTCTCTTATAATAGTCGCGTTTTGCTCATAAGCCTCAATAACGTTTAAGAATTTCAAGGAGAATTTTTGAGTCGTGATACTATTTTCACGGTGAACATAGTAGTATTTCTTCACATTTGTTGCGACAACCTTGCGACAGTGATGAATCAAGGCAATCATGATGAAGGCATCTTCTGCTATTTTGCCAATTTCAAATCGTAGGTGTTCAAAGAGTTCTTTTTTATAAAGTTTGTTGACAGCTGTGACCGAGAGGATTTTAGCTTCCATGACCATTTTAA
Source organism: Streptococcus oralis subsp. oralis (assembly GCF_002096595.1). GTDB lineage: Bacteria > Bacillota > Bacilli > Lactobacillales > Streptococcaceae > Streptococcus > Streptococcus oralis_D. The sequence continues at coordinate 43,130 of NZ_NCUR01000010.1, read as the reverse complement.
TGGCCTCTTGGGGACTTAATTCCCAAGTCTGAATCGCTGCAACTTGCTTTTCTGGCATTTGGTGGTAGACATCATAATGTCCACACATAGAAAGATCAGCATTTGATTCTAGCATTTGACGGTAAAGGGTCTCATACATATCTTCGTCAATGTAGTCATCACTATCGATAAAACCGATCAAATCTGAACTTGCCTCTTCAATCCCTCTATTTCGAGCATCAGACAAGCCCCCATTTTCCTTGTGAATGACACGAATCCGTTGATCTCTTTGAGCTAATTGATCACACAGTTCTCCACTAGAATCCGTTGAGCCGTCATTGACAAGAAGAATTTCCAAGTTGGTATAGGTCTGTTTTAAAATGGATTCGACACACTTCTCCAGATAGGCTTCTACATTGTAGACTGGAACGATAACGCTTATTTTTTCTCCCATCATGCTCCATATTCTCCCTTGTACTCTGTGTAGCTCTTGTCCATGTCCGCTATAATAGCATCATGATGCGGTACCTGCTTGTCTATTGGTGGTGGTGTCATATAATCGCCAAAAGCAGTGCTGAGATAGGTATCATAACCGACTGGAATGGGCATCTCAGTTCCTTCAAATGGCAAGAAAAGATTGTCTTCAAAAGATGCGATTGGGTATTTGTTTCGCATGTAGCCGGGACCTGAGCATAATTCCGTAATTCCATCGCTCTCAGCCAGACTATACTTGGTCATTTCTTTTTCAGCTTTTTTCCAAATGCGATAACGTAGGGATTTTGGAGTTAGGCCGAGTAAGATGCGACTTCCCCATTTCATGACTGCACCATGCTTTTCTGGGATAGTTTGGGCGCAAAAGAGTGAATAAATCAAGGCCCAACGAACCTGTTTCTTACGCTCAGCTGGATTTTTAGGATAATAATCCAATGGTAAAACATCCAAGGCCAAACCGTGTGGCAGATCCAAATCCTTCTGATAAGGCTTGATACAAGTGGTTTCCTTGTCTCGAATGGTAATAAAAAGGTTACGGTCTACAAAATCCTTGTGACTCTTTGACAAGAAATAACGCTCATCTGCATAACGGGGCCACAGTTCTGCTAATTTTTCATAGTCCTTACGTGGCATGAAAAAGTCTAGATCATCATCCCAAGGAATGAAGCCCTTATTACGAAGGGCGCCAATGGCTCCTCCACCACAGAGATAGCACAACAAATCATGTTCTTTACAAAATGCGACGAAATATTCAGCCATTTCCAGACTACGAGCCTGAATCGCTTTCAAATCACTCATGTCTCTCCTCTTCTGTACAATAACGAGTTATATCGTTTTATTATACCATAAAAAAGCCCTAAAAATCCATCAGATACTAAGAAAAATCAAAGCCTAAACCACTTTTTTACTAGTGATTCAAACTTTGATTTTTTTATAGCATTCTATCTCATTCCCATTTGGGCGAGTTTGGTCTGGTATTTATTTTGATCGACCAGAAGACCTTGTCCGCCGTAGATATCATAAGCATCTACCCAGTCACCAAGTTCTGGAACGGTAAGTCTTTCAATGCCATTTTGAGCACCTTCTAGGACAGATAAGCCATTGGTCAACAAGAAGCTATATGGTAGATTTGTTGAAGTCATTCCAAAGACTTTTCCAAGTGCCTCTGATCCTGTAAAGAGTTTGGTTGGATCTTTGATCTGCTCAAGAACAGCTGACATGACTTGTTGCTGACGTTTGGTACGACCGTAGTCCCCTTCATCATCATCACGGAAGCGAGCGTAGTTCAGCAAGGTGGATCCATTCATCTGCTGTTTTCCAACTTTGATGGTTTGGGTTGGGGACTCTGTCTCTGTTGCATGAAGGTCGTCTCCAACTGTGGCTTCTGTCAAAGGTTGACCATTCAATGTTGAGAATTGAGCATCAATCGTCACTCCGTCAGGGAAGAGGGTATCAATAGCTGTTGCAAAGGCTTGGAAGTCAACTAGAGCATAGTACTTAATATCCAAATCAAAGTTGTCTTTTAAAACCTTGCGGACCATTTCAGCCCCTTTTTGCCCTTCTTGTTCCCCAAGTTCATAAGCGACGTTTAGTTTGTTATCCGTCTGTTTCTGGCCATTTACAATCTTACTGTACCCGTCGATATAAACCAAGTTGTCACGCATAAAGCTGACTAGTTTGATCTTCTTATCCGATCCACTGACATTCAGTACCATGATCGTGTCAGTACGGGTTTCTGCACTATTTTGACCGATACGGCCATCTGTCCCCATGACTAGGATATTCACACCATCTTTGGTATCCTGACCGTTAAAGACCTCTACTTGAGCTGCCTTGGCGTCAGCTGGCTTATTTGTTGGATTGGCTGCTGACTGGAACCCTCGAAGAAACATAAAAATCATACCTGCAACTACACAGGTAACCAACAGCAGGAACCAAGTCAGTATTCGTTTGAAACGAATTCTTCTCTTTTTCTTTTTGACTTTAGGTTGAGGAGCTACCTTCTCCCGTTTCTTAGACCGGCTTCTACTGCCATAGGTCGGAAGATCAATGTCACTACCCCAAGATTCTTCTTTTTCTTCTTGTTGGAAATGGTGAACTTCAGACTTGGGACCTGCCATTTTCTGTTGCAGATAGTCAAACTCCCTCCGTTCACGGTCGTTGAGGTAATGAATATTTTTGAAGAGATAGTCATAACGTAACTGCTCGTGATGACTTAAAGGATTTTCTTTGCTCATTGACTCTCCTTTTCTATATCAGTTATGGTAAAAATCGGGTAGATTCCCAGTATCTTGTGCTGGATTCCAATGGCCTCTAGTTCTTGTCTTGCAAAATGAACCAGTTCTTTGTCACTATAGTCTACATCGATAATGAAAAAGTATTCTCCCAAGGCTGTTTTAAGGGGGCGACTTTCAATCTTTGTTAAGTCAATCCCTCTCCAAGCAAAGGTCGAAAGTGCCTTGTAAAGAGCACCAGGTAGGTTGTCTGGTAAGGTCAAGGCCAAACTCATTTTTTCAGCTTGTGAGTTCAAAGGAATCTTCGGTATCTCTGCCCCTAACACCCAAAAACGTGTGAAATTGGCTTCCATTTCCTGAATATCCTCTGCAATCAATTCCAAGCCATATTCTTCAGCTGAACTTTTAGGAGCAATAGCTGCATAAGGCTGATCTGGATGTTCTGAAATAAAGCGAGCTGCATATGCGGTACTGGCTGTTACCTCAATTTTAGCCTCTGGATAGTGTTCATCGATGAATTTTTTTCCCTGAGCCAAAGCCTGAGGATGGGAAAAAATCTTCTCAATTTTTGACTGACCTGGAACTGCCATCAGCTGCTGGTGAATGGGTTGAACAATTTCTGCAACTGCTTGGATGCGAGCCTGGTGAAAAAGGTAATCCAAACTTTCATGGACACTACCTTCAATGGAGTTTTCAACTGGTACCACAGAATAGTCCACCAAGCCCTGTTCATAGGCCTTGATGACATCTGTGATATTGGCAAAAGCCTGCAATTTCTCTTTGGGAAAAGCTGTCTGCACAACATGATGCGAAAAAGATCCCTTGGGACCTAGATAGGCAATTTTCATCTCAGTTCCTCTATAATTTCCTCTGGGCTTAACTTGGTCACATCTAGAACCCGACTGGCTACTTCCTCATACCAAGCTTGTCTTTCATGGAAAATAGCTGCTAGTTCTTCCTTACTTTTGTTAAGAAAGAGCGGGCGCTGATTGTCCTTATCAGCTGCGATACGTTGGTAGAGGGTTTCAAAATCTGCTTTTAGGTAGATGTTATCAGGATTGGTTTTAAGCAAGTCACGATTTCGCTGAGAAATGACAACCCCTCCGCCAGTTGACACAACTCGGTCAGTTTTTAGTAAGTCAGCTAGGACTTCTGACTCTACTTGGCGAAAGGCCACTTCTCCTTTTTCAGCGAAGAAATCCGCAATGGACATGCCCAAATGTTCCTCGATTAAGGTATCCATATCGATGTAGTCTGGGTCCAAGCCTCTAGCGATTGTCGACTTGCCTGCCCCCATAAATCCAAGTAATACCTTAGCCATGAATCAAGCTCTCCAAATCATCAAAGAAGCTAGGATAGCTGGTATTGATGGCTTCAGCACGGTCAAGTTCCACTTCTCCATCCGCAACCAAGAGGGCTGCAATAGCTGTCATCATGCCAATTCGGTGATCACCAAACGTATTGACTCTAGCGCCATGAAGGGCTGATTTCCCTTTGATAATCATCCCGTCTGCTGTAGGAGTGATGTCCGCTCCCATGCTATTTAAGGCATCTGCCACCACTTGAATGCGGTCGGTTTCCTTTACCTTGAGTTCCTCAGCATCCTTAATGACCGTTACACCTTGCGCTTGGGTCGCTAGAAGGGCAATAATAGGCAATTCATCAATCAAGCGTGGAATCAAGGATCCACCTATCTCCGTTCCTTTGAGGTCTGAAGATTCGACAGTCAGTGTTGCTGATTTAGCGACAGGATCGATTTCAATTATTTCTAGTTTTCCACCCATGGCGCGAATGACATCAATAATACCAGTACGAGTTTCATTGATGCCCACATTCTGCAGTACTACACGAGAGTTTGGAACAATCAAACCAGCGACCAACCAAAAGGCTGCACTGGAAATATCTCCTGGAACAACTACCTTTTGTCCGATCAGTTTTTGTGGTCCTTGAACTGTGATTTTCTTGCCTTCTACACTTAAATGGCCACCAAATTGTTGCAACATATCTTCGGTGTGGTTACGAGTACATTCTTTCTCGATAATAACGGACTCCCCCTGAGCCTGCAAGGCTGCAAATATCAAGGCAGACTTGACTTGAGCAGAGGCGATTGGCAACTCATAGTGAATCGGTTTTAAATTTTTCGTCCCTTTTAAGCGAAGAGGGAGCAGGTCTCGCTCCGTTTGCCCCGAAATGCTAACCCCCATTTTTTTCAATGGAATCGTCACACGATCCATAGGACGTTTAGAAAGACTGTCGTCTCCGAACATCTCTACTTCGAAGTCTGCACCAGCAAGGACACCTGAAATCAGGCGAATCGAGGTGCCAGAATTCCCCATATCCAAGGCATTTTGTGGCGCTTTTAAGCCATCCATGCCAACACCTTGAATGGTGATAACCCCATCTTTATCCTCAATTTCTACACCAAGATCACGAAAAACCTGCATGGTTGAAAGCACATCCTCTCCACGCAGAATATCATAAACCTTAGTCTCACCCTCAGCCAAACTTCCAAAAATAATCGAACGATGGCTGATAGACTTGTCACCTGGAACCCGGATACTGCCATGTAAGTGGCGAATGTTTGTTTTTAGTTTCATAGTTGACCTCATACTTGCAATACTTTTTCTTATTTTATCACAAAAAAGCCAGAAATTCCTGAAATTTCTGGCTTTTATACAGATAAAATACTATTTCAATAATTCTGAAACAGGTTCAAAGACAATTTTCTCAATGTCCGAAAGGTAAATGGACAATTGTTGCTGTTTGGCAAAGAAATCTGACAAAAGAGCGTTCTCTTGGATTTGCTTACTGAAAGACTGCATCTTTTCTTGGAAAGAGGCGTCTGGCATTTGTCCCGTTTGCGCCATGACTTGGATTTCTTGTTGGAAAGCAAGGTAGTCTGCAAAAATCTTGCTAGCTTGTTCATCAGCTTGGATGGCATCTTTTGCTACCTTGACCGCCTTGTATTCTGGTAATTCGCGTAACCCGCGGCTAAGTTCATTTGCACTATCGTAAATATTTGACATGATTTTCTCCTTATTTGATGACGACTGTATAGTCCGTATTTTCTGTAATTAAGCGTTCAGCTCGTTCTAAATCTTGAGCATTTTTAAAGGAAATTTGGAGAATACCGTGAACATCTTCACGGTTTTCTTCGTTGATGTGGATATTAACCAAAGAAGTCCCACGTAGCAATTCCAAAATTCGCAAGATGACATCTTCTTCATCGGGAACATCGACATAGAGGTCGTAAGAGCTATCCACACCACCACGCTTATGTATTTCCATGGCCTGACGTTGCGCACGCGCTTGGTTGAAAAAGTTCCAGATTTGCTCTTCATCTCCCCTGCTGATGGCCTGACCAATCGCTTCCAAGCGTTCCTTGAAATCCTCAATCCGCTCTAGGATGGTCTCGCGATTGGACAAAAGAATAGAAGTCCACATACCTGGTTCACTCTCTGCAATTCGAGTCATATCTCGAAAACCACCCGCCGCAAAGCGCCTTGTCATCTCATGTTCTTGAGCATAGACAGCTGTTTGCTCCATGAGACCTGATGCCAAGATATGGGGAAAATGGCTAATCTGTGAAGTCACTCGATCATGCTCCTTGGCATCAATCTCGATAAAACGAGCATGAAGGCCTGAAAGCAGATCCTTCATTTCCTCAAGTGTGTCAGGACTTGTCAGGCTCGATGGTGTGAAGATATAATAGGCATTTTCAAAAAGATTAACATCCGCAGAGGCAGCTCCTGTCTTGTGGCTACCAGCCATAGGATGAGCCCCGACAAAGCGAATAGACTTGCCAGTCAAATACTGCTCTGCTGCATCCACAATAGCTGACTTGGTTGAGCCTGCATCCGAGATAATGACGCCTTCTTTCAAGTTCAAACCTGCCAACTCCTGAATAAAAGCAATGGTCTGCTTGATCGGCAAGGTCAGAATGATGACATCTGCCAGAGGAGCAAAACTGGCAAAATCATCCGTCGCACGGTCAATCATACCTTCTTTCAAGGCAATATCTCTAGAAGCCTGACTGCGATTGTAACCTAGAATTTCGTAATTGGGATGATCGCGCTTGATACCAAGCGCCATCGAGGCACCAATCAAACCGAGTCCTGCGATATAGATGGTTTTTGCCATAAGAACTCCTTAATAATTCTTTGTATAGTCTCGGTGGTTGGCAACTGCCTCTTTTAATTCTTCAAGATTATCTGAGGAGAATTTTTCAAGGATTTCTTGTGCCAGAACCGTTGCCACAACAGCTTCCATGACCACTCCTGCAGCTGGAAGAGCGGTCGGATCACTTCTCTCCACGGTTGCCTTATAGGGTTCATGCGTCTCGATATCCACACTCATAAGAGGTTTATAAAGAGTGGGAATGGGTTTCATAACACCACGAACAACAATCGGTTGCCCATTGGTCATGCCACCTTCGAAACCACCCAGATTATTGGTACGACGAGTATAGCCATCTTCTTTAGACCAGAGAATTTCGTCCATAACTTGGCTTCCTTTGCGGTAACCAGCTTCAAAGCCAAGACCAAATTCCACCCCTTTAAAGGCATTGATAGAAACCACTGCCTGAGCCAATCGCGCATCCAATTTTCTATCCCATTGGACATAGGAACCGAGACCAACTGGAACACCTCCGACGACTGTCTCCACAACCCCACCAATGGTATCACCGTCACGCTTGATTTGGTCAATATAGTCCTTAATTTCCTGTTCCCGCTCTTGGTTGACAATAGAAACTTCTGACTGAGCAGCTCGTTCCTTAATCTCAGCGACTGTTAGATTTTCAGGTACATCGATTTCCTTACCACCAAAGACCACAACATGGTTGGCGATTTCCATATCCAGCTCAGCTAAGAGACGTTTGGCTACTGCCCCAACTGCCACTCGCATGGTTGTTTCACGAGCTGATGAACGCTCCAAGGAATTTCGCAAATCATCAAAACGGTACTTGATGCCCCCTACCAAGTCGGCATGACCTGGACGTGGATGGGTGATTTTCCGCTTGCTTTTAAGCCGGTCTTCAATATCCTCAGCAGACATGATATCCAGCCATTTCTGGTGGTCCTTATTGATGACATCCATGGTAATAGGAGCCCCTGTCGTCTTCCCGTGGCGAACGCCCGATGTAAAGACAACTTGGTCGCTCTCAATCTTCATACGACCACCACGACCATAGCCACCCTGACGGCGTTTAAGGTCGTCATTGATATCCTCAGCTGTCAAAGGAAGTCCAGCTGGAATTCCTTCAATGATAGCTGTCAGACGGGGGCCATGTGATTCTCCTGCAGTTAAATATCTCATACGTTCTCCTTATTTTACCAAGTAGTCTTTCATCTCTTCCAGAGAAACTGGGTGAATGGCCGCTGAGCCAAGCTCTGGTACCAATACCAATTTCAAGGTGTTGCCACGCGCTTTCTTGTCATGAGTCAAAGCCTGATAAAGCTTGCCTACATCCCAGTTTTCGTACTCAACAGGCAAACCAAACTTCTGGCACATATCTTTGATAGATTGGGTCATTCCTTCTGGTATGAGGCCTTTTTTCTCAGCAACCTTGGAAATCTGCACCATGCCCATGGCTACAGCTTCACCATGCATGACTTTGCCATAACCGGCCGTTGCTTCAATAGCATGGCCAATGGTGTGTCCAAAATTGAGGTAGAGCCGAACACCATTGTCCAACTCATCCTCAACCACCATCTTGCGCTTCACCTGACAAGAGTGCTCGATCAAGGTCTCTGCATGTTCCAGTATACTCTCCACAGAACCATCCAGTTCCGTTAAGAGAGCCCACAGTTCTGGATCCTCAATCAAGCCATACTTGATAACCTCACCCATCCCTTCTATCAACTCCCTTTTCCCGAGTGTTTCAAGGACAAGCGGGTCAATCAGAACCCCATCTGGTTGGGCAAAGGTACCCACCATATTCTTAGCAAATGGAGTGTTAACACCCGTCTTTCCACCGATAGAAGAATCAACCTGAGCTGTCAAACTAGTCGGAATCTGAACAAAGTGAATGCCCCGCATATAGGTAGAGGCTACGAAACCAGCTAGGTCCCCAACGACACCACCGCCAAGAGCCACAATCCCATCGCTACGAGTCAGACCTTGCTTGACTAAAAATTCATAGACCTTCTGAACAGTTGTTAAATTTTTTCGTTCTTCGCCTTCTAAAAAATCAAAAACAGCTACCTGAAAACCAGCATCTTCTAGGCTGAGTTTAACCTTCTCTGCATAGAGAGAGGCTACATGGTTGTCGGTTACAATGACCACTTTTTGAGGTTGCCAGAGTTCTCGCAACCATTGACCAGCCTGAGCCAGACAACCTTTTTCAATCTGAATATCATAAGGATGATGCGGAATATCGATTCTGATTTTCATAGTAGGGTCTCCTTTTCATTATTGGTATTTTTCTGTTAAGGACTGCCAAATCTCTTCTGTCGGCATTTCTTTACCTGTCCACAATTGAAAAGCTTCAGCAGCTTGATAGAACAACATCCCCAGGCCGTTGACAGCTGGATTGCCCTGACTTCTAGCCCATTTCAAAAACGGCGTCTCAAAGGGTTGGTAAATGATATCTGCAACCAAGAGAGTCTTTGGCAAATTGATGCTTTCTGGAACTGGGGACGACTGACCGTCCATTCCCACACTAGTCGCATTGACGAGCAGGTCTGACTCAGCAATCCTTGATTGCAGTTCAGAAAGATCTTCTAAATCATACAAGTTCACTTTAAAACCTGTTTGCTCCTGCAACTTGTCTAGATAAGGTCTTGTTTTTTCCATAGAAGCTGAACGCACAAAGATAGAAATCTGACTGACGCCATCCAAAATAGCCTGTGCCAAGATTGATTTGGCCGCACCACCTGCCCCCAGAATGGTCATTTTCTTATCCGAGATTGTAAAAGAAGGCAAGCTCTTAAAGAATCCCTTGCCATCTGTATTATATCCAATTAACGTTCCGTCTTGATTGACAACTGTGTTGACCGCCCCAATCAAACGAGCTTCATCACTCAACTCATCCAGATAAGGAATCACTTGCTCCTTGTAAGGCATAGACAGGTTGATTCCAAACATCTGGTAACGGCGAATATTGGCGACTGTTTCTGCCAAGTCACCCGCTTCAATCTCCCAAGCCACATAGGCACCATTGGTAGCTGTCGCCTCAAAGGCTCTATTGTGGATGAAGGGTGAAATAGAGTGTTTGATGGGTTTTGCAACAACAGCTGCCATACGTGTATAGCCATCAAGCTTCATCCAAAATCTCCCTGATTTTCTTCATGTTTGATAGCGAAATCTGACCTGGGGCACTCGCTTCATCCAGACTAGCAAATGACCAACTTGAACCTGTCACATCTGAAGTGATACGAGATACCTTGCCCATTTTCCCCATGGAAATGGTTACATACTCTTGCTCAGGGTTGAGTGTCTTAAATCCTCGTGTGTAGTTCATCAGATCTAAAACATCCTGCTCCGTATGGGCCATAACTGATACCTTGACCACTTTGGGAGAGAGACTGGTTAACTCAGACAAAATCTCCATCATGTTTTCAGGTGTCTCCTGGAAATTATGATAGCTCAATACGAGATTTGGAAAATCCAACATTTCCTCAAAAACGTCTTTGTAGCTGAAATACTCAAAATCTACATAATCCGGCTGATAGAGCTGAGTAACTTCCTTGATGATTTGAACATACTCTCCTGAGGAAAGTTCGATTTCTCCTCCCTCAGTGCGAGTCCGAAGGGTAAAGACAAGTTCGCGTCCTGCAAATTTCTCAAAGATAGCGGGTGCTACCTGTAAAATAGCGTCCTTTGTAAGAAAGTCCGCACGCCACTCAATGATATCGGCATCTTCATACCTAGTGGCATCCAGTTCTTGCGCTTCTTCTAAACTTTTTGGCATTACTGAAACGATTAATTTCATCTACTAACCTTCATACTAATCACCTTGAGGTAATTACTGCTTTCATCTTTTTTATTATAGGCAAAGTCTGCTGGAAGACCATATTTTTTTAAGATCTGATATTTTCTTCCTGCAAAACCTTTATCAATTTGTTCTGTAAATTTCTGGCGGGAAACATTTGCAGCATTGGTACTTGCAATGATAATGCCTCCCGGATTTAAAATCTCTAGACCCTGGGAAATCAACTTGTGATAGTCCTTAGCTACAGAGAAAGTTTGTTTTTTATTTCGGGCAAAGCTCGGCGGATCAAGAACAATCACATCATAGGTCAAGCTTTTTCGCTTGGCATACTTGAAGTACTCAAAGACATCCATAACGATAAAACGGTGATTGTCCGTGCTGAGTCCATTTGCCTGAAAATGAGCTTCTGACAGCTCTCTAGACCGTTTGGCCAAGTCGACAGAAGTCGTCTCACTGGCACCTCCCATAGCTGCAGCAACTGAAAAGGCAGCCGTATAGGAAAACATATTGAGTAAGGTTTTGCCCATGGCTAGACCGTCAACCAGACTCCCACGAACCTCATGCTGGTCTAGGAAAATCCCTGTCATCAAGCCATCATTCATAAAGACCTGATAGAGCACGCCGTTCTCAAGAACAGTAAAGTAATCTGGCGCTTCCTCACCATAAACATAGGCAGACTCGTAGTCTAGACCTTTAAAACGAATCTTTTCATAAGCCCCCAAGACCTCAGGAAAAACCTCCTTAAAAGCCTTTACTATCAGCTCACGAATCTGGTAAACAAAGGAGTTGTACCAAGAAAAGACCACATAATCTCCATAGAGATCAACAGTCAGACCACCAAAACCATCCCCCTCTTGGTTAAAAAGGCGAAAGGCAGTAGTCAAGTCATCTTGATAATAAGGCTTTCTAGCTTCCTTGGCCTTACGAAACAGAATTTCAAAAAAGACTTGATTGAAACGAACCTTTTCCTTGCTGATGAACCAACCGATTCCCTTGTTCTGCTGGGAAAGATAGGCGCTCCCTAAAAACTTTCCGTCTTGACTAAGAACTTCTACTGCCTGATCCGTCAGTTCAATATCTGTTAAATCACTCGCTTCCAAAAGAACTAGACCCTTAGCTAGCTTTTTTTCAACACGTCTGCTGACCCTAATTCTATTCATAGCTACTATTATAGCAAATTTTGTGACAATTCTCAAAAAAGAAACCGTTTAACCATATGTACTTTAGTTTACTGAGTGTCATTTTTGTTCAAATAAGTTTATTCAATCTACATTTTCGCCAAGATATCCTCTCCCTTGTAGTGGAAGGAGAGTTTCCACGCGCTAAAAATAGACAAATTCAGAAATGAGTATAGAATCTTGCGCAAACGTTTGGCTAGTTCTAAACTTTATGGTAGAATAAAACACAACATTGATAAGCAAGAGGAAAAACAATGCAAAATCAGACACTTATGCAATACTTTGAATGGTATCTGCCTCATGACGGCCAGCACTGGGCTCGTCTAACAAATGACGCAGAGCACCTAGCAAACCTTGGTATCAGCCATGTCTGGATGCCACCAGCCTTCAAGGCAACCAACGAAAAAGATGTAGGCTATGGTGTTTACGATCTTTTTGACCTAGGTGAATTTCACCAAAAAGGGACTGTCCGTACCAAGTATGGGTTTAAAGAAGACTATCTTCAAGCCATTCAAACCCTAAAGGCACAAGGAATTCAACCTATGGCCGATGTGGTGCTCAATCACAAGGCTGCTGCCGATCATATGGAAGCCTTTCAGGTTATTGAAGTAGACCCTGAGGATCGTACCGTTCAACTAAGCGAGCCCTTTACTATCAATGGCTGGACTCACTTTACTTTCGATGGTCGCCAAAACACCTACAATGACTTCCACTGGCACTGGTACCACTTTACAGGTACGGACTACGATGCAAAGCGCCGTAAGTCTGGCATTTACCTGATCCAGGGGGACAATAAAGGTTGGGCAAATGAGGAATTGGTCGATAACGAAAACGGTAACTACGACTACCTCATGTATGCCGACCTAGACTTTAAGCATCCTGAAGTCATCCAAAACATCTATGACTGGGCTGACTGGTTCATGGAAACGACCGGTGTAGCTGGTTTCCGCTTGGATGCCGTTAAGCACATCGACTCCTTCTTTATGGGCAATTTCATCCGTGATATGAAGGAAAAATACGGCGAAGATTTCTATGTTTTCGGAGAATTTTGGAACCCTGACAAGGAAGCTAACCTAGACTATCTCGAGAAAACAGAAGAACGTTTTGACCTTGTCGATGTTCGTCTCCACCAGAACCTCTTTGAAGCTAGTCAGGCTGGAGCAAGCTTCGACCTTCGTAACATTTTCACAGATAGCTTGGTCGAACTCAAGCCTGACAAGGCTGTCACTTTCGTTGACAACCATGATACTCAACGAGGACAGGCCCTTGAATCAACCGTCGAAGAATGGTTTAAGCCAGCAGCTTATGCCCTTATTCTATTACGCCAAGATGGACTTCCATGTGTCTTTTATGGAGACTATTACGGCATTTCAGGGCAATTTGCTCAACAAGATTTCAGAGAAGTTCTTGACCTTCTCCTAGCCATTCGAAAAGACTTGGCCTATGGAGAGCAAACAGACTACTTTGATGATGCCAACTGTATTGGATGGGTCCGTTCAGGCGCTGAACATCAATCCCCAATCGTAGTCTTGATTTCAAATGACCAAGAAAACAGCAAGGCTATGTTTGTCGGGCAAGAATGGGCTGACCAAACCTTTGTTGATCTCCTTGAAAATCACCCAGCACAAGTTACAATCAATGCTGAAGGTTATGGAGAATTTCCAGTAGCAGCGGGTTCAATCAGTGTCTGGGCAGCAAAATAAACCTATCAGGTACAAGCCAAATCCAACCGGATTTGGCTTTTTTGTATGCACAAAAAGACCTACCCAAATGGATAGATCTTTATTGTCTTATAATTTACCTGCTACTGCATCCAAGAGTTCTTGGATTTTCGCTTGATTGCTTCCTCCTGCCATGGCCATGTCTGGTTTACCACCACCACGTCCATCGACGATTGGAGCCAATTCTTTGACAAGGTTTCCTGCATGCACATCTTTAGTCTTGCTTGCTACGAGGACATTGACTTTGTCACCAATAGCGGCAACTAGGACAAGCACATCAGAGTAGTCTTTTTGTTTCCAGTTATCCGCAAAGGTACGAAGGGCACCTGCATCTGATACAGAAACTTGGCTTGCAATGTAACGGTGACCGTTTGCTTCTTGAACATTCTTGAAGACATCACCTGCGGCTGCGGCTGCGGCTTTTTCCTTCAATTCTGCATTTTCTTTTTGTAATTGACGGAGTTGCTCTTGAAGACCTTCAACCTTGTGAGGAACTTCCTTGAGTTGAGGTGCTTTCAAGGTTGCTGCAACAGCTTTAAGAGCGTCTTCTTGTTCACGGTAAGCTTCAAAGGCTTCCTTACCAGTCACTGCCAAGATACGGCGAGTTCCTGAACCGATTCCTTCTTCTTTGACAATCTTGAAGAGACCAATCTCAGAAGTGTTGCCAACGTGGGTACCACCACAAAGTTCCACTGAGTAGTCACCAATTGTAACAACACGAACTTCCTTACCGTATTTCTCACCAAAGAGGGCCATAGCTCCCATTTCTTTAGCCGTGTCAATATCTGTCTCAACAGTTTCTACTGCAATTGCTTCCCAGATTTTCTCATTGACTTGCTGTTCAATAGCACGCAATTCTTCTGGAGTCACGGCTTGGAAGTGAGTGAAGTCAAAGCGAAGGAATTCGACTTCGTTCAGAGATCCTGCTTGTGTCGCATGGTGGCCAAGGATATTGTGAAGAGCCGCATGGAGCAAGTGAGTAGCTGTGTGGTTCTTCATAACACGGTGACGACGATTGGTATCAATTGCCAAGGTGTATTCTTGGTTCAAAGCAAGTGGTGCAAGAACTTCAACAGTATGAAGAGCTTGTCCATTTGGTGCTTTTTGCACGTCCGTTACAGTCGCTACGACATTTCCTTTAGAATCCAAGATTTGACCGTGGTCAGCTACTTGTCCACCCATTTCAGCGTAGAATGGAGTCTCTGTAAAGATGAGAGAGGCAGTTCCTTCTGAAACAGCTTCTACTTCAGCGTTTTCAGCTACGATAGCGACCAACTTAGAAGGCAATTGACTAGCATTGTAGTTGAAGACACTTTCTACAGTGATGTTTTGAAGGGTTTCATTTTGCATGCCCATTGAGCCACCTTTGACAGCTGACGCACGCGCACGCTCTTGTTGCTCTTTCATGGCTGCTTCAAAACCTTCACGGTCTACAGTCATCCCAGCTTCTTCAGCGATTTCTTCTGTCAACTCAACTGGGAATCCGTATGTATCATAGAGTTTGAAGACATCTTGCCCCGCAATAACGTTTTGACCTTTGGCTTTCAGGTCAGCTACTATTGTTTCTGCAAAGTGTTGACCTGAATGAAGGGTACGGGCAAATGACTCTTCTTCGCTCTTCACGATTTTTTCGATAAAGTCACGTTTTTCAAGCACTTCTGGGTAGTAGCTTTCCATGATTTTTCCAACAGTTGGAACGAGTTTGTAAAGGAAAGGCTCGTTGATACCCAATTTTTGACCGTGCATAGAAGCACGACGGAGCAAACGACGAAGAACATAACCACGACCTTCGTTTCCTGGAAGGGCACCATCACCGATGGCAAATGAAAGAGAACGAATATGGTCCGCAATGACCTTAAAGCTCATGTTATCGCCATCTTGGTCGTAGACCCTACCAGACAATTTCTCAACTTCACGAATGATTGGCATGAAGAGGTCTGTTTCAAAGTTGGTCTTAGCCCCTTGGATAACGGCCACCAAACGCTCCAAACCAGCGCCCGTATCAATGTTCTTGTGCGGCAATTCCTTGTACTCACTACGAGGTACAGCAGGGTCTGCGTTAAATTGTGACAAAACGATGTTCCAGATTTCGATGTAACGGTCGTTTTCGATATCCTCTGCAAGCAGGCGAATACCGATGTTTTCTGGATCAAATGCTTCTCCACGGTCAAAGAAAATCTCTGTATCTGGTCCAGAAGGTCCCGCACCGATTTCCCAGAAATTATCCTCGATTGGGATCAAGTGGCTTGGGTCCACTCCTACTTCAATCCAGCGGTTGTAAGAATCTTTATCATCTGGATAGTAGGTCATGTAGAGTTTTTCAGCTGGAAAATCAAACCATTCTGGGCTTGTCAAAAGCTCATAAGCCCATGTGATGGCTTCGTCACGGAAGTAATCCCCGATAGAGAAGTTCCCTAACATTTCAAACATAGTATGGTGACGCGCAGTCTTCCCTACGTTTTCAATATCGTTAGTACGAATCGCTTTTTGGGCATTGGTAATACGTGGATTTTCAGGGATAATGGTTCCGTCAAAGTATTTCTTAAGGGTTGCTACCCCAGAGTTGATCCACAAAAGAGTTGGGTCATTTACAGGAACCAAGCTGACTGATGGTTCTACAGAGTGTCCTTTGCTTGCCCAGAAATCAAGCCACATTTGGCGAACTTGAGCACTAGATAGTTGTTTCATAATATCTCCTTATTACTTGTTTAATTTGATTGGCTTTCCAGCATCTCCACATAGTCAATCGCGACACAAAGGGAAATGACCAGATCTGCATAAGAGTCTTCATAGACGGTTACGGTGTAAGTTGAGGTCAAATGGAAAATCTCTTTCCGAATCTCGGCGACAAGCTGATCACGGTCATCCAGCAATTTGAAATTTAAATCCCAAATATTGCCCTCGATACGAAGCCCTAAATCATCAAACTCATACTTATCTCGCCAGAAGGTCAACTTCTTACGAATGACGAAATTGGAACCGTTTCGTAGCTGAATAGTAAAGCGAGGAAGCAAGGTGAAAAATTCTTTACTGATTTCACTGACCTGCTCACCATAGGCGTCATAGATGGTAAAGGTCTTAGGAATTTGGAAGAAAGATCCCTCCACTTGATAGTTCACTACTCCTCTGTCATCCTTGATATCAAAACGTTCGCCCCCAAGACGAAACTTTTGTTTCACGAGAAATGTCTTCATAAACACCTCCAAAAATCAAAAGACAAGCTCATATCACGAAGGGCGAAAAACCGCGGTACCACCTTCATTCAATGAACTTGTCATTCTCTTATTCTTATGCAATTGTCTGATTGAGTAGCATGACTTCCTACCTTAGATGGCTCGCAGCACCGCCATTTCTCTGGGCTAAGATGACAGAAAATCAATTCTCAACTTTCTTATTATATCGTTTTTTGGGTTCTGCGTCAACTGGAAAAGCTGACAAGAAAGCATATCTCCTACTTCCGATACATTTTAAACTGTAGGAAGAGGTCGCTATATTTTCCTGTCCATTTATGGTCAAACTTCTCATAAACTTCTAGGTGTTTCATGGTATCAGCGTCTGGATAGAAGGATTTGTCTTCCTTGGTCTCCTCTGGGAGCATTTCCTTGGCTGGTAGGTTTGGGGTTGAATAGCCCACATACTCCGCATTTTTCAGAGCATTTTCGGGTTTCAACATAAAGTTGATAAAGGCATAGGCGGCATCTTGATTTTTCACGGTTTTTGGAATGACCATGTTATCAAACCAGAGATTGCTGGCCTCAGTCGGAACGACATACTTGAGGTTAGGATTTTTCTCTAACATCTGGCTGGCTTCCCCAGAGAAAGTCACACCGATAGCAGCGTTGTTCTGAATCATGTAACCCTTCATCTCGTCTGCCACAATGGCCTTGATATTTGGAGTCAATTTGTAGAGCTTATCCACTGTCTCTTCCAGCTGCTGAGGATCCTTGGAGTTGAGACTGTAACCAAGTGAGTTAAGCCCGAGTCCCAGCACCTCACGCGCCCCATCAAAGAGCATGATGGAATCCTTGTATTCTGGTTTCCAGAGGTCATCCCAATGCTCAGGCGCCTCATCTATCATGGTTTCATTGTAAACAATTCCCAAGGTTCCCCAGAAGTACGGGATGGAGAATTTATTGCCCGGGTCAAAAGACTGGTTGAGGAACTCAGGTCCGATATTTTCGATTCCTTCAATTTTTGAATAATCAAGAGGAACCAAGAGGTCTTCGTCCTTCATCTTATTAATCATGTACTCACTCGGGATGGCAATATCATAGGTCGTTCCACCCTGCTTGATCTTGGTATACATGGCTTCGTTGGAGTCAAAGGTCTCGTACTGGACTTGGATTCCTGTTTCTTCTGTGAATTGCTCCAAGAGTTCTGGATCGATATAGTCACCCCAGTTGTAGATAACCAGTTTTTGACTATCTCGGCTGTTGATTTTACTATCTAAATGAGTCGCAATCCCCCACAAGACAAGGATTATCGCTACAATTCCTGCTAAAAATGAATAGAGTTTTTTCATGCTTGCTCCTCCTTCTCACGTGAGATAAAGTAATAACCTACAACTAGGATAATACTAAAGAGAAAGACAAGGGCAGACAGGGCATTGATTTCTAGAGAAATCCCCTTACGAGCACGAGAGTAAATCTCAACTGATAGGGTCGAAAAGCCATTCCCTGTGACAAAGAAGGTCACGGCAAAATCATCCAGCGAATAGGTGAAGGCCATGAAATAACCTGCAATGATAGACGGAGTCAAATAAGGAAGCATGATTTCCTTAAACATCTGAAACTGGCTGGCTCCCAAGTCATAGGCCGCATGAATCATATCAGCATTCATTTCCTTGAGACGAGGCAAGACCATCAAGACCACGATTGGGATGGAGAAGGCCACGTGACTAGATAGAACTGTCAAAAATCCAAGTGAAAACTTAAGCTGGGTAAAAAGAATCAAGAAACTGGCACCAATCATAACGTCTGGCGCAACCATGAGGATATTATTAAGAGATAGAAAGGCCTCTTGGTATTTCTTACGAGACTGATAGATATAAATAGCACCGAAAGTCCCAATAATGGTCGCGATCAAGGCTGATAGAAAGGCCAAGAAAAAGGTTTGAGTGAGGATCAACATGAGACGACCATCACCAAACATGGTTTGAAAATGGCTCAAGCTAAAACCAGTAAAGCTGTTCATATCATCACCAGCATTAAAGGCATAGCCAATCAAGTAAAAGATTGGTAAATATAGGATGATAAAGACAAAAGCTAGGTAGAGATTGGCAAATTTTTTCATCGTTCTCTCCTTTCCTTGGTCACCCACATAGTGAGAAACATGGTCAGGATGAGGATCACACCGATGGTAGAACCCATTCCATAGTTGTCATTTGTCAGGAAGTTCTGCTCAATAGCCGTTCCCAGTGTGATAACGCGGTTCCCTCCAATCAAACGTGTCAGCATGAAGAGACTCAAGCTGGGGATAAAGACCGACTGAACCCCACTTCTCACTCCATTCATTGATAGAGGGAAGATAACGTGGCGGAAAGTTTCCCACTTGGTCGCACCGAGATCATAGCTGGCATTGATGAGATTGTTATCCATATCATCCAAGACATTGAAAATCGGCAAAATCATAAAGGGAAGCTCGATGTAGCTTGCGACAAAGATAAAGGAGAAATCCGTAAAGAGCAACTGTTGCGAACCGATTCCGATGAATTCCAAGAATTGGTTAATGGAGCCATTCTGACCAAAAATTCCGATAAAGGCATAGGCCTTAAGGAGTAGGTTGATCCAAGTCGGCAGGATAATCAGCATGAGCCAGAGTTGACGGTGCTTGAGACGAGTCAAAAAGAGGGCTGTTGGATAGCTGATGAGAAGCGTCACCAAGGTGACAATCCCCGCATAGAGCACAGAGTTGAAGCTCATTTTAAGATAGGTCAAGTTTTGTGACGCAAAGTAGGATTTATAGTTTTCTAAACTAAACTGCCCTTCAATGTTGAAAAAGGATTGACCGAAAATCAAGACCAAGGGTGCGAGAACAAAAAGGGCAATCCAAAGCATATAGGGCACTACAAAGAGCTTAGAGGTTGTTTTCTTCATCTCTTTCCTCCTCAATAGCGTTAATCAGACCTGCTTCTTGCTCTTCGATTTCTACGTATTCTTCGATACGAGCATCGAACTCTTCTTCGGTTTCGTTGAGACGCATGATGTGGATATCTTCTGGTTCAAAGTCCAGACCGATTTCCTCACCCACAATGGCCTTACGAGTCGAGTGGATCATCCATTCATTTCCGAGTTCGTCATAGGCGATAATCTCGTAGTGAACCCCACGGAAAAGCTGAGTATCCACCTTAACTTGGAGCTTGCCTTCTTCAGGAAGAGTGATGCGCAAGTCCTCTGGACGAATGACAACCTCGACAGGCTCGTTTGGCTTCATCCCTCCATCGACCGCTTCGAAGCGTTTGCCGTTAAACTCGACCAAGTAGTCCTCAATCATGGTTCCTGGCAAGATGTTGGACTCACCGATAAAGGTGGCAACAAAGTGGTTGATCGGCTCGTCGTAGATGTCCACAGGTGTTCCTGACTGAACAATCTCACCATCGTTCATAACGAAAATCCAGTCACTCATAGCGAGAGCTTCTTCCTGATCATGAGTAACAAAGACAAAGGTAATTCCCAATCGTTGTTGCAATTCACGCAGTTCGTACTGCATGTCTGTCCGCAATTTCAAGTCCAGCGCTGACAAAGGCTCATCCAACAAGACCACACGGGGCTGGTTGATAATGGCACGGGCAATGGCCACACGCTGACGTTGTCCTCCAGAGAGTTTACGGATGGAACGTTTCTCATAACCTTCCAACTGAACCATCTTGAGAACTTCCGCAACACGTTGTTCGATTTCTTTCTTGTCGACTTTACGCAAGCGGAGTGGAAAGGCAACATTTTCAAACACATTCATATGTGGAAACAAGGCATAGGATTGGAAGACGGTATGGACATCTCGTTTATTAGTTGGGATGTCATTGATCCGCACCCCATCCAGTAAAATATCCCCTGTCGTCGCATCCAGTAAACCTGCAATGATGTTTAGAATGGTTGATTTTCCTGAACCAGATGCACCCAAAAGAGTGTAAAATTTCCCTTCTTCCAACTCAAAATTGATGTCTTTGAGAACCTTGGTGTTGCTGTCTTCAAAAACTTTAGAGACGTTTTTGAATTCAATAATTGGTTTTTTCAATTGTCATAAATTCCTTCTTTTTCATAAATTAACAGATCAGGGCTCTGTCAGGCCGCTACCACCTCGTGTAGGAGATTAAACTGCCTACATACATCTTCACTAACGATAGGCTTTCACCCCCTTTAAATGGTTATAGCAGCAACTTTTCTACCCCAACCTTATTCTTTCTCACCCAAGATTCGGACTTCTCTTTCAAGAGTGACACCTGAGTGTTCCTTGACTTTTTCAATAACAGATTGGATCAAGTCTTCATAGTCTTTGGCCGTTCCGTCAGCAACATTGATCATAAAACCGGCATGCTTTTCAGATACTTCCACACCACCGATTCGATAGCCCTTCAGGCCAGCTTCTGAAATCAGCTGTCCTGCAAAATGCCCAACTGGACGCTTAAAGACTGACCCACATGATGGGTATTCTAGAGGTTGTTTGAGTTCACGTAGGTGCGTCAAGCGGTCCATTTCTTGCTTGATAACCTGATGATTCCCTGGAGCTAGGGCAAATTTAGCTGACAAAACAACAGCCCCAGAATCCTGAATAGCTGAATGGCGGTAACCAAAAGCCAAGTCCTTGGCAGATAAGGTCTCGATTTCCCCTTCCTTGGTCAAAATTTGACAAGACTGCAAGATATGAGCAATCTCTCCTCCATAGGCACCCGCATTCATAAAGACAGCTCCACCGATGCTTCCAGGAATCCCACAAGCAAACTCAAAACCAGTCAAACTATGACGGAGAGCAATACGTGTCGTTTCGATCAAGTTGGCTCCTGCTTCTGCTTCGATGGTATAGCCATCAACCGAAACGTTATTGAGCTTATCGCACAAGATGACAAAACCACGGATTCCACCTTCACGAACAATGATATTGCTGGCATTTCCTAGCACCATCCAAGGAATATTTTCTTGATTGGCAAATTGAACAACACGCGCCATCTCATAGCGATTGCGCGGTAAAACTAGGTAATCTGCTCGACCTCCAACCTTGGTATAGGTATAGGTCTTCAAAGGTTCCTTAAAACGAATATCGATTCCTTCTAGGATTTCAAGCATTTTTTCTTTTACTGACATGTCACTCTTCCTTTTTCAAAATTCATTCCATTATACCATTTTTAGAGACATTTGACGACCATAAAAAGAGCTTGTTTTATCATTACATAAAAAAAGAGGTGAACCTCTTTTTATGATGATTTTTTCAAAAATGTAGATTTTGTTAGCCAGACAAAGGCCAGTACTTCTACAAGAAGAATGCCCTCCACTACAAGTGGATTTGCAATCCATCCTACCTGAGATAAAGCTGGAGCCAAGTCAAACAAGGCATGCAAACCATAGGCAGCAAGGAGGTAGATCCATTTCTTTTGACGAACACTTTGATAGACCCAGATAGAGAGACCAATTTGCAGAACCAAGGCAAGCACACGCTCAACTCCTAGTAAATAAACCTGCCAAACCGATAGAGACTGGACCGTTTCGAGTGTAGACTTTGGAAGGAGATTGGCTACATCAGTATTTGAAGACTGAATGAGTGAAAAGAGAATCAACAAACTGATCAAGCTTCCCATTCCGAGATAGAGCATCTCCAAGCCCCCATGTCCCAAACCATAAGCCAAAGCATCTCGATCTTCTAGCTTTCTCTTTTTCTCCAACCATTTAAAAAAGACAAGGCGGGCAGTTTCCTCAAAGAGGGCCGCCATGGCGATTCCATAAAGGACGTATAAGAAAGGCTGCTCCTGCATGAGCGGAATGGTTCCATCCTTTTGCGGATGGAGTACCAGAAGGTGAACCATCTTTTCTAACACTTGAGAAGAAACAAAAAATGCGATTGCCCCCAAGCCCATCACTGCAAGAGAGATTTTAAACCGTTTTTTGGCATACCAAGTTCCGCTTACTAGAATGAGAACTAAAGCGATCATGGTGAGGATAATATGTACTGTCATCTTTTTCTCCTATTCTGACTTATCAATATCTTTCTTCATCTCGTCAACATTAAATTTAGCAAATAAATACTGGCGATCTTGGACTGGAAAACGTTGGTCCAACTGGTCTACTGCCCCAACCTCGATCATTCCTTCTTTGATAACGAAGTCCATCACGTGTCCACCAAAAGTCAAATCATCTGAGATAAAATGCAAATGGTAGCCTGCAACACTCACTCCATGGAAAATTTCCGGTGTCCAAAACCCAACAATAGTTCCCGATACATTTTCACGGCTATATTCAGGTTGGTGAGTCGCGACATCAGCAAACTTGGTATCAGGTGTGGATTTGGGAATCATCCGCACGTGCATTTGTGAAAATTCGCCATGAATCTTGATGGAACGAAAAAGATTTTCCCCATCATAGTAGGACTCAATTCGCTTTTCCAATTCCTTGTCAGTCATCTCAAAGCGCTGACGAAAAATCACTTCTGCCTGATGAGGAACCACTGCTGCATAGGGAATAAGGGCATCCGCTGCCACTTCAACGATTTCAGGCGTTTGACCAGACCCCTTGGCTTGATAAGCCTTGCCATCAAGGACGATCAATTCCCCGTCAATCGAATCCAAAGTCCCCAAACCAAGGTCACCATGTTCCAGCAATTCTCCTACTGTCATGGTTCCACCATAGAGACCTGCCATTAGGGCACCTAGAGTATTGTATTGAAATAATTTTACCGGTTCCTGCACTTTTCTATCCATTCTCTTTCTTATCTTCTTTTCAATGAATCATCATACTTTCTAAGTATACCACATTTGCTCCTAGTTGTGAAAGGGAGAAATGCTTTTCCCATTGCAAAGGAGACAAAAAAAAGGTACAATGTAACAAAATCAACGGAGGTCTGGAATGAAGAAAGAAAGTAAATACCAAGCAGTCGTTTCCTTTCTCAAAAAAGGTATCGAATCAGGAAAATTTCCAACAGGTAGCCGGCTTCCCTCCATCCGTCAATTGAGCCAAGACTTCAGCTGTAGCAAGGACACTGTCCAACGAGCCCTGCTAGAATTACGCCATGAACAATACCTCTATGCCAAGCCCCAAAGTGGCTACTATGTTTTGGAACAAGGACAGCACCAAGACTTGGAAATCGAAGTCACCGACGAACATGCCAGTACCTATGACGACTTCCGACTCTGTGTCAACGAAACCCTGATAGGCCGAGAAAACTACCTCTTCAACTACTATGACAACCAAGAAGGCCTTGAGGAACTCAGACAATCTGTCCATCAACTCCTCTTTGACCAAGCCCTCTACTGTAAACCCGACCAACTGGTTCTGACATCTGGCACCCAGCAAGCTCTCTTTATCCTTTCTCAGATCAACTTTCCAAGCGAGGGAGAAGAGATTTTGGTTGAACAGCCGACTTACCACCGAATGAATCGCCTCTTGGTCGCTCAAGGATTAGCCTACCAGACCATTGAACGCCGAATTGATGGCATTAACCTTGAAGAACTGGAAGAACAGTTTAAATCTGGAAAAATCAAGTTTTTCTATACCATTCCTCGCTTCCACTATCCTCTTGGCCATTCCTATTCTGATCAGGAAAAAAGGGCTATTCTGGATCTAGCAAACCAATATGGTGTATACATCGTCGAGGATGACTATTTAGGGGATCTAGATCCTAGAAAGGGCCAAACCTTCCACTATCTGGATACTGAAGATCGGGTCATTTATATCAAGTCCTTCTCAACAAGTCTCTTTCCAGCCCTTCGTATTACCGCTCTCATTCTCCCAAATGCCCTAAAAGAGGCCTTCGTTTCCTACAAAAATATCCTGGACTATGACAGCAATCTCATCATGCAAAAGGCTCTTTCTCTTTACATCGATAGCCAGTTATTCGAAAAAAACCGACTGGCCCGCCTTACCCTTCAAGAGAACTATCAGGCTCAGATAAAGAAAGTGCTTAAAGAAAACATCTGTCCCTTGCCCCACTATCCTCTACACGATGGTCTTCTCCTTGATTTGAGACACTATCCTAAGATTGCCAGTTTGAAACACAGCTCACTCAAACTAGACTTTTTTGAGAAGGCTTATTTGGATGCCTGCCCTTATCAGTTCGCCAAAGTCACTCTTGAAAATCTAGAAGAGCTATTAGAATACATAAAAACAGAGTTGGATTAAAGTCCAACTCTGCTTTTTCTTATTGTTCAACTTCTGTTAGTTTCGCTGCCTTTTCAAGATAGCTTTGATAGGTTCCGTCATCTTTCAGTTTTTGGATAACCTTATCTACTACTGCTTTCAAGTCTGATTGATCCTTCTTGATAGCAACGGCATTGGCTTCACCGTCTTTCATCGTCAAGTTAACAGATGCAACAACAAGGTCTGAGTTTTTACCTGCGTAGCTAAGAGCAACTGGTTCATCCATATGAACAGCATCCACTTTTCCAGCCTGCAATTCATTGACTGCTTCCCCCATATTGGTCAAAGATGTCAACTGGGCATTTGGCAATTGTTCCTTCACCATGGTTTCTGGCACAGTTCCCTTTTGAGCTGCTATATTGGCACTTGCGAGGCTTGAAAGATCCTTGTATTTGTCTAAATCGGCTTTTCTAACCAAGAAACTCATCTTATTTTCATAGTAAGGAACTGAAAAGTCAAAGACTTCCTTTCTCTCATCTGTGGCACTAATACCTGCAATAGCCAAGTCAGCCTTTCCAGTTTGAAGACTGGTCAAGACATTATCAAAACTCATGCTAGAGATTTCAAGTTTAACCCCAAGCTCATCCGCAATCGCTTGAGCCATATCAATATCTGCCCCAACCACTTGGTTTTTACCATCTACCAAGGCTTGGAATTCAAAAGGTGCATAGTCTGGGCTGGTCGCAACAACTAGCTTTCCTTTTTGTTTAATAGCGTCCACAGCAGACTGGGAACTATCTGTTCCTGACTGGCAAGCTACTAAAACCACACTGGCAAGCATGCTACACACAACTAATATCCATTTCTTAAATTTCATAAATAAACGACCTTTCTGTTAATTCTGAATAATTATAACTCTTTTAAAAATAGTTGTCAACCCTTTTAGAGATTTTGATTGTAAAACAATTCTTTTCATAAAAAAAGAAGACTGATTTATTCTAATCAGCCTTTTTTCTGTATATTTAAACCGTTTCTTATAGTTCGACAATCTTACCTGTTTCAAAGTAAACAACCCATTCACAGATATTTTTTGCGTAGTCTCCGATACGTTCCAAGAAAGAAATGACCTGGAAGTAATCACGGCCTGTAACAATAGCTTCAGGATTTTTCTTGATTTCTTCTGTAGCCAATTCACGGATGCTATCAAAGTAATGGTTGATTTTTTCATCCATCGCCGCTACTTCGTAGGCTTGATCCACAGACCCGTTGAGATAAAGATCTAGAGCTGCTTCGACGAAGTTTTTCACGTCGCGTCCCATTTTTTTGATTTCTTCTTCAACAGAAGGGATACGTTGCTCCCCCTTCATACGAATGGTCGCCTCAGCGATAGACACTGCATGATCTCCCATGCGTTCCACGTCTGACACTGCCTTGAGAACGGTCAAGACGGTACGAAGGTCTTGCGAAACAGGTTGTTGGAGGGCGATCATTTCAAATGATTTCTTTTCCAACTTCACTTCATATTCATTTACTTCTGCATCATCTTCGATGACTTCTTTTGCCAAATCACGGTCATGCGTAACAAAGGCACGCACTGTACGATTGATCTGCGAGAGCACTTCTTGTCCCATAGCATAGAACTGGTTGTGCAATTTCTCCAAATCTTCTTCAAATTGAGATCGTAACATCATTCAACTCCTTATCCAAATTTTCCTGTAATATAATCTTCTGTTTCCTTGTTTTGTGGGTCTAGGAACATCTTCTTCGTATCATTAAACTCGATCAAATCCCCATCTAGGAAAAATCCTGTTTTATCAGAGATACGTGAGGCTTGTTGCATCGAACGCGTTACCAAGAGCATGGTGTATTTATCTTTCAGACCATACAAGGTTTCCTCAATCTTACCTGCAGAAATAGGATCCAAAGCTGAAGTTGGTTCATCTAAGAGGATGATTTTCGGACTGGTTGCTAAGACACGAGCTACACAAACACGTTGTTGTTGTCCACCTGAGAGACCAATGGCTGAATCATGCAAACGATCCTTTACTTCATCCCAGATAGAAGCACGTTGCAAGGCCTTTTCTACTGCTTCATCCAAAACATGTTTATCCTTAACCCCATTGATACGCAGCCCATAGACAACATTTTCGTAGATAGACATAGGGAAGGGATTGGGCTGTTGAAAGACCATACCGATTTCCTTACGCAATTCAACCGTATCGGTGCGGGGACTGTAGATATTGTGACCATTATAGACTACTGATCCAGTTGTTGTCACCTCAGGATTTAGATCGCCCATGCGGTTGATGGCTTTGAGCAGGGTGGACTTTCCTGATCCAGAAGGACCAATCAAGGCTGTTATTTCCTTAGGTTGGAAAGAAAGGGAAACACTATTCAAGGCCTTCTTTTTATTGTAATAAACGGACAGGTCTGACACCTGTAAAATCGCTTCTGACATACCGTTTCCTTTCTAACCAAAGTGTCCCGTTACATAGTCATTGGTTGACTGTAACTTAGCATTTTGGAAAATATTGGATGTCTTATCGTACTCAATCAAATCACCCAGGTAGAAAAATCCTGTGTAGTCACTTGCACGCGCAGCCTGTTGCATACTGTGGGTAACGATGATGATGGTAAAGTCCTTCTTCAATTCCAACATGGTTTCTTCCAGCTGGGCTGTCGCAATCGGATCCAAGGCTGACGCCGGTTCATCCATCAAGAGGATATCTGGCTTGACAGAGATGGCACGAGCGATACAGAGACGTTGCTGCTGACCTCCAGAAAGCATCAAGGCTGATTTGTGAAGGTCGTCTTTGACCTGATCCCAAAGGGCAGCCTGTCTTAGAGAGGTTTCTACAATTTCATCAAGTACTTTCTTGTCCTTAACACCTGCACGTTCATGAGCAAAAGTGATGTTGCGATAGATAGACTTAGCAAATGGATTTGGACGTTGGAAGACCATTCCGATATGCTTGCGCATCTCATAGACATTGATTTCTGGACGGTTGACGTCAATCCCTCGGTAGAGGATTTGACCTGTGACCTTGGCAATATCAATGGTATCATTCATCCGATTGAGACTGCGAAGATAAGTAGATTTCCCAGATCCAGAAGGACCAATCAAGGCTGTAATTTTATTTTTTTCAAATTGCATATCGATGCCCTTGATGGATTCATTTTTACCATAGTAAACATGTAAATCCTTGGTAGAGAGGGCCACTTTTTCTTCAGGGAAAGTGATAATATGCTTTTCATCCCAGTTATATTTTGACATGGCTTCTCCTTTAGGCAGCGGTTAATTTCTTGTGTAAATAGCTTCCGAGTTTGCGAGCTCCAAAGTTAAAAATCAAGATAAAGATGAGGAGCACGGCGGCAGAACCAGCAGATACAATGGTAGCATCAGGAATGGTTCCTTCACTGTTGACCTTCCAAATGTGGACAGCCAAGGTTTCTGCTTGACGGAAGATTGAGATAGGGCTGGTAACACTGAGGATATTCCAGTTAGACCAGTCAAGGGCTGGAGCAGATTGTCCTGCCGTATAGATAAGAGCGGCAGCCTCACCAAAGATACGGCCAGAGGCCAAGACAACACCCGTTACGATACCTGGAAGGGCTTCTGGAATGACCACATGGACCACAGTCTCCCAACGAGAAATTCCAAGGGCCAGACCAGCCTCGCGTTGCGTATGGTGAACGTGTTTTAAACTGTCCTCAACATTTCGAGTCATCTGAGGAAGGTTAAAGACTGTCAAGGCCAAGGCACCTGAAATGATTGAAAATCCATACTCAAACTGGACTACAAAGATCAAGTAACCAAAGAGACCCACAACGACTGATGGTAGAGAAGACAAAATCTCAATACAGGTACGAATAAAATTGGTCACAGGTCCTTTTTTGGCATACTCAGCGAGGAAAACGCCAGCTCCCATAGACAGGGGAACAGAAATGATCAAGGTAATGACCAAAAGGAAGAAGGAATTGTAGAGCTGAATCCCGATACCCCCACCTGCTTGATAAGAGGAGGATTTCCCAGTCAAGAAAGACCAAGAGATATGCGGTAACCCTCTCACCAAGATATAGAGAATCAAGGATGCCAAGATGGCAACGATGATACCCGCGATGGTATAGAGGACAGCTGTTGCAAGTTTATCTAATTTCTTAGCGTGCATAGTTTTTCTTTCCTCTTTCTTTCGTAATCAATTTAATCACACTGTTAAAGGCCAAACTCATCAAGAGCAATACCAAGGCCAGTGACCAGAGAACGTTATTATCAACCGTTCCCATGACGGTATTTCCGATACCCATAGTCAATACAGATGTCAAGGTCGCAGCTGGTGTTGTTAGCGAGGTTGGGATAACTGCTGAGTTTCCGACAACCATCTGAATAGCAAGGGCTTCACCAAAGGCACGCGCCATCCCAAAGACCACTGCAGTGAAAATACCTGAACGTGCTGCTTTCAAGGTCACACGCCAGATGGTTTGCCAACGAGTGGCTCCCATAGCTAAACTGGCTTCACGGTAATGACGAGGAACAGCACGTAAGCTGTCTGTTGTCATAAAGGTTACAGTTGGAAGGATCATGACAAAAAGAACGAAAATCCCTGACAAGATCCCAAAACCAGTTCCACCAAAGACACTACGAACAAATGGAACCACAACCTGCAAACCGATAAATCCATAGACAACTGAAGGAATACCGACGAGGAGTTCAATGGCTGGTTGCAAAATCTTTGCACCCTTTGGTGATACTTCGGTCATAAAGACTGCAGCTCCGATAGCAAAGGGAGTTGCGATGAGGGCCGATAAAATCGTCACAATAAAGGAGCCCAAAATCATTGGAAGGGCACCAAATTGTTTCCCTGAAGGATTCCAAGTTTGTCCAAAGAGGAAATCAAAGATGTTGACCCCATTGACAAAGAAGGTCGATAAGCCTTTTTGGGCTACAAAAATCAAAATCATTGCCACAATGATGACAATCAAAGAAAGGCAGGTGAAGGTCAAACCTTTACCAAACTTCTCAAGGCGAGAGTTCTTTGAAGGAGAGAGTAATTTTTTAGATAATTCTTCTTGATTCATTATTGACCTCCTTCTACTGCTATGACGGTACCTGAAGCATCCTTTTGGACTTTCATTTCATTGATTGAGATATAGCCCATGCCCTTAACAATCCCATTTTGGGCTTTATCTGAGAGGACGAAATTCAGGAATTCAGTAGCTAACTCATTAGGCTGACCAAGTGTGTACATATGTTCATAAGACCACAAAGGCCAATTATTAGTCGTTACATTCTCAGATGTAGGTTCATAGCCATTCAGTTTCATGCTTTTCACGGAGTCATCTACATAGGCAAAAGCCAGGTAAGAAATGGCTCCAGGCGTTTGGGATACAATGGACTTGACCATCCCATTAGAATCCTGTTCTTGACTCTGCATTGCCGCTTGGCCATTCATAACCACAGTATCAAACGTCGCTCGTGAACCAGAACTTGCTGCTCGGTTGATGATTGAAATAGCTAAGTCTTTGCCCCCAACTTCTTTCCAGTTGGTCACTTCACCAGTAAAGATCTTGCGAAGTTGCTCGGTTGTGAGATTTTCAACATCCACTTCCTTGTTTACAATCACTGCAAGACCAGCCACTGCAACCTTGTGGTCTACTAGAGCTGAAGCATCGATTCCCTCTTTTTCCTCTGCAAAGACGTCAGAGTTCCCGATGTCAACTGCTCCAGACTGGACTTGGGATAGGCCTGTACCCGATCCACCACCTTGAACATTGACTGTTTTTCCGATGTTTCTAGAACCAAATTCATCTGCTGCCGCTTCGACAAGAGGCTGAAGAGCAGTTGAACCAACGGCTGTCATGGATTCTCCACGATCAATCCAGCTAGCACATCCTGCTAGAGAACCTGCCATCAAAAGAGCTGCAAGAGACATGACGAGCTTTTTTCTTTTTTTCACTGTTATTCTCCTTGAACATAATGATAAATGTTCTGATTTCTTCCGTTTGTCCTGATCATCCAATCATCATCAATGATTGTCCCGCTTTATTTTATCTAGACATTCTTAGGAGCGGGAAATTCCATCGTATAATATAAGTAATAATGAAAGACTATCAGAAAAAACTCATACTTCCACTATAACATAGAATAGGCTCTTTGACTAGCTTTTTCACCTGAATCTGAGTCCTTTTGGATAATAATTTTTCAAAACATTTCCCGTTACCTTGGCAAAGCCTAATCCATTTCCTTGAACCACAACTTGGTACCAGCCATTTGGTCGATCTTCAGCCAATTGAACAGTCTCACCAGCCACATATTTTACAAAGTCCTCATCATTGATTTCGACACTTTGTTTTACTTGACTTGGTTTCAAGGCTAATCCGAGAGCAAAGCTTGGTTCAAAACGCTTCTTCTTAAAAGTACCCAGATGGAGCCCATTTCGGGCAATTTTGAGTTTCCCTAGATCAGGTAGCATCTCTGGCAAGAGATAGAGTTGATCTCCAAAAGTTTGCAAGATACCAGTTAGATTGATCCGCAAGTGTTTTTGGGCAAATTCTTGCCACAAGGCCAGCTGTTCACGACTGAGATTGCTCTTGCTAGCTTTGAATTTAGGTGCTGGATTTTGTCCCTTAAACTGCAGGTGGGCAACAAACTGGCCTTCTCCCTTGAAATGATGAGGGTACATTCGAGACGTTTCAGGAAGATCAATTCCTGCTACCATACCATTCACATGCTCGACTGGAAGCAATTCAAAATCATAAGTATCCAGCAACCAGTGGACGATTTCTTCATTTTCCTCAGGTGCCCAAGTACAGGTCGAATAGACCAAACGACCACCTTCAGCAAGCATGCTCACTGCATCTTCTAAAATTTCCCTTTGGAGACTAGCACATTGGCTCGGATAATCGAAGCTCCAATAATCCATGGCATCGGGCTGCTTACGAAACATCCCTTCACCCGAGCAAGGTGCATCAAGGACAATCACATCAAAGTAACCTTTAAAAACCTTGGCCAAGCGGTCAGCAGATTCATTGGTCACAACAACGTTTGTCGCTCCAAATCGCTCCATATTTTCCACTAAAATTTTAGCACGCTTGCTTGAGATTTCGTTGGAAACAAGGACTCCCTGATTAGCCAGATAAGCTGCTAGTTGAGTGGATTTTCCACCTGGTGCTGCCGCCAAGTCCAAGACCTTCATACCAGGACTTGGTTGAGCTACCTGGGCCACCATTTGGGCTGCAGGCTCTTGCGAATAAACAAGACCGGTCGCATGCTCTGGTGACTTTCCAGAAACCTTACCATAATACCCCCAAGGTGTATGGGGAATAGCATCAGCAAACGATAACTGACTTTCTTTTAAGGGATTGACCCGAAAAGCCGAAACCGCTTCTTGTTTAAAAGAGGCAAGAAAGTCTCTTGCCTCATCTTCTAGTATCGCTTCATATTTTTCAACAAATCCTTCTGGAAATTGCATTTAGTTCTCTTTCCTTTCGTAGATATAAGACTGAATCTCTTCTTGCATCTCGATTGGCACCATCATGACAGGCTGACGCGTTTTAAAATCAGCGGGCTCACCTGATACCGTAAGAAGGCGATAACCCAGACTTTCCCCTAAGATACTGGCCGCAGCGTAATCCCATGGTTGCAAGTAGGTAATATAAGTCAGAAGACGACCCGATAAAACCTTTGCAAAACTAATGGCCGCACTGCCGTAAACACGGACACCCAACGCTGCTCGCCCCAAATCCGCCAAGCCCCACTCATTGCTTTCAAACATACCTGAGTTACCGGCAACTAAAAATTCTTGAAGAGGTTTCTTTTTAAAAGGCGGTAAGGGATCATTATTACGACATGGAGGAAAGGCACCACCACCATGGTAACAATCGCCTTTCATGACATCATAGATGACACCAAATTTGCCCACACCAACCTCAAAATAAGCCAACATCACGGCAAAATCTTCCTGCTGGGCGATAAAGTTATTGGTACCGTCAATGGGATCAATCACCCAAACGGAACCTTGACCGACTGCAGCACGTAAACAACCCTCTTCCGCGCAAATCAAATCCTCAGGATAGGTGGACTTGATCCGATCAACCAAGAGTTGCTGGACCTCCTTATCCAAACGTGTCACCAAGTCAGTAGGTGAAGACTTGCGCTCAACCTGCAAATCTTCTTTCATGTGAGCCAAAATATAGTCAGTAGCTTCCTGCACAATCTGTTTGGCAAATTCAAATTTAGTTTCCAAGAGAAATCTTCCCTTCTCTTTTTTCTTTTGCTAATTGAACTGCATGATAGAAGGAATAACCGCTAGCCGTCTCAAATTCGCGACCTAGCCGCTTTTCTTCGCTTTTGCTTGGAACGACAGACTTAAATTCCTTATAAGAATCTAGCAGTTTTTTTGCTTCTACCTTATCTTCATAAGCAGCTTCAACATCATTAAAAAAAGAAAGCACTGAAGCAAGTTCTTCAGTGCTCCACGACAAATCTAGTGGGTAACTATACTGTTTGTTCATCTATCCTATACCAGCTCTCAATGTTGCTTCTTTCAATTCTTGTTTACGGTAACTACGAGGGAGAAAAGCACGAATCTCATCTTCATTAAAACCGATCTGCATGCGTTTGGTATCTATAATAATTGGGCGACGCAAAAGACTAGGATATTGCTCAATCAACTGAAGCAACTCCGATACCGAGATACTCTCTACATCAATATCTAATTTTTGGAAGATTTTTGAACGAGTTGAAATGATGTCATCAGTACCATTTTCGGTCAAGGAAAGAATATGTTGTAATTCTTTTCTTGTTAAAGGACTAGTCATAATATTATGCTCTTGAAAGGGCACTTTATGCGTCTCTAACCAAGCCTTTGCCTTACGACATGATGTACAACTCGGTGATAAAAATAGTGTAATCATGCTTTTCTCTTCTTTTATCTATACTTGCTATTTCTATTATACAAAAAAATAAAGCGCTTGACTAGGTATTTTTAGAAAAAAAGCCTATTTTTTCATAGAAAATAGACTGTTTTCTGCAAAAATCTCCTGCTTTGCAAGTTTATCTTTAGGATAACCTAACAATAAATAGGGAGCAGAGCAACTTCTCTCGTTTTTTATTAAAAATACAGAATTTTTTCCACTATTTCTTTGAAGCTTTAACAAGAAGGAAACCTAATATTCCTTCATACAAAGCAAAGAAAAGTACAAAGGCATGGAGGAAGAAAATCTCTGGTAAAATCAGAATAACTCGATCCTTTGCTGGATCAAAAAGCCAAGTATCATCTCCCACAAAGAGAATCTGATGGAAAAGAGTAAAGAATTGCTCAAAACCAATCAACACTCCCACAAGCCCAATGGCGAGAGGTAATAGCACTAGAGCCAGGATACTTTTACGATATAGGGGCAAAAAGCCTTTTTTCACAATCTTTCTAACAAAGAAATAGAAACTTGGAAGTGTCACCAAAGTGACCAGCTGAACCAAGTGGAAGAGATTCTTCACCACCTCAAAATGGTGTAAACCTGCAGCTGATGAACGAAAATCTGGCATCTCTAAGACCTGACTAAAGGGATTGGTCAGGTAATTCATCAAGATATGAAAATTGTACTGAATGGTTTCGGGCTTTAGATAGACTCGATCCGCTAAGTTCAGCCACTGAATTTCCAAAGGATAGAAAATCCATGCCAGATAAATGGTTAAGAGAATAGAAATGGAAAGGAGAAAGAGCATACTTCCCCAAAAGGTCAGTTTAGTTTTCATCAAAATTCCACTCCTCAAGGCTAGAAAGCACATGTGTTGGTGCAATTGGCAGGTCCGCGACTTCTTCTGCCTTGGTAAAACCTGTCGTCACCAAGAGCGTTGGAATGCCATTGTCAATTCCTGCTCGGATATCTGTCAGGTAGTTATCCCCAACCATGAGCAATTCTTCTCTTTTCAAGCCCAAGTGCTCAACTGCCTTATCCATAATGATAGCATTTGGTTTTCCGATATAAACTGGTTTGACCCGTGTAGCGACTTCAAGAAGTGTTACAAGTGAACCAGCACCTGGCAAAAGACCACGTTCTGTCGGGATATTGAGGTCTGGATTGGTTCCGATAAAATGAGCACCCTTTTGGATGGCTAGAGTCGCCGTTGCAAATTTTTCATAGTCGACTTGCCAGTCCAGTCCAACTACCACATAGGCTGGATTTTCCTTGTCTTCGACATAACCAGCCGCCTGAATGGCATCCTTGAGTCCTGCTTCTCCGATAACATAGACTGTTTTTTCTAGTCCCAAGTCATTCATATAGTCGATGGTTGCCAAAGTCGCTGTGTAAACAGTCGATAGAGGCGTGTTGATATTAAAATTCTGAGCCAACATCTCTTGAACGCTCTCAGGAGTACGAGTTGTATTGTTGGTTACAAAGAGATAGGGAATCTCTCGCTTCTGCAATTCATGCACAAAAGCCTCTCCCGCTGGAATCCGGTCCTTCCCCTTGTAAATGGTTCCGTCTAAATCAATTAAATAACCTTTATAAGCCATATCGCTCTTTCTAATTGCCTTCAATTTCTTGCCAAGTAATCATAGCTTGGGCATTGATCTCGCCATCACTAATAATCTCATGCTTGCTTTCTAGTCCCTTGAGTTCATACGCTGAAGTAATCATGCCACCTGGTCGCACTTCTTTGACATACTTGAGATTGATTTTCTTTGGAATATACTTGGTCAAAAAGTCTGCTCCCATAACCTCAAAAATCCAATCCAGGTATTTACTGTTATTAACATGACCATTCATATCCAAGTCGTAAAAACGAACATGGTAGTCTTTACTGATCGGATCTTCTAGATTTACATACTTTGGCCCACGGATGAGTTTTTTATCAAACTCAGACTGGTAAGGTGCAACAATCTCCGGTTCTACAGCATGGACTTTCCGACTATCTCTGTCCATGAGAACAAAGGTTGCTACCATGCGAATGATTTCTTGACCTGCTTCATCATAGATAGTGAAACGGCGGTAGCAAAAAAGACGATTGTAAGTCAATGCTTCTGTTTCAATCGTAATCTCTTCAGCAAAGCGAGGCAAGCGAACCACTTCAATTTCATAATCCGTGATAATCCAGACCAGATTGTAACGCTCCAATACGTCCTTGTCACTGACTCCTAGCTCAATCGACTGCATACCTGATACTTGCAGGGACAGCAAAATCACATCTGGAAGTTTGATATGACCGTTCATGTCCGCCATATCAAAAGGAATTTTCATTTTCATTTGATAAGTTAAACCCATTGTTCTACTCCAAAATAAATCGTTCTGCTACAGTGTCTCCCAAGAAGAGACCCCTCTTTGTCATTCGGACACGGTCACCGTCGACCTGCATGAGTCCTTGTTGAACCAAGTCTCTGATGATTTCGCCATAAAGTCCATCAAAGGATCGTCCGAATTTCTCCTCAAATCGCGCCATAGAAACCCCGGATTTTTTCCGGAGGCCTAGGAACATTTCTTCTTCCATCTGCTCCCTTTGACTCAGGTGTTCTTCTGTAATCCGAGTATTTCCTTCCTCTACTGCATTGAGATAGTGGCGGATAGGACCGTGGTTTTTATAACGTACCCCGTTCACATAACCTGAAGCACCCGCACCGATACCATAATACTCGGCATTGTCCCAGTACATGAGATTGTGGCGACTTTCAAAGCCGGGTTTAGAGAAATTTGAAATCTCATAATGCTCAAAACCAGCTCGCTCCAGTTCTGCGATGATGTACTCAAACATCTCTGCTTCTAACTCTTCCTTGGGCAGGGGCAATTTCCCGCGTCTCATGCGGTTCATAAAGACCGTATGATTCTCCAAAATCAAGCTATAAAGACTCATATGAGGAATATCAAGCGAGATAGCCTTAGCTACATTGTCTTTGATCTGAGCCATCGTTTGACCAGGAAGAGCGTAGATTAGATCGATGGAAATATTGTCAAAACCAGCCAGTTTGAGGCGATCGATATTCTCATAAATATCCTTTTCCAAATGACTGCGCCCAATTTTTTTCAGCATTTTGTTATCAAAAGTCTGCACGCCTAGTGAAACACGATTGACAGCCGAGTTTTTCAAAACCGCAATCTTATCCGCGTCCAAATCGCCTGGATTGGCCTCAATGGTCAACTCTTCTAAGACAGACAAGTCCAAGTGTTTAGTCAAGCCATCCAAGAGCACTTCTAGTTGTGGAGCTGACAAAGCCGTTGGTGTCCCACCTCCAATATAGAGGGTTCGCAATTTTTGGATATCATAAGAACGAAACTCTTCTAGCAGATGCTCCAAATAACTATCTACTGGTTGATTCTTAATAAACACCTTTGAAAAGTCACAATAATAACAAATCTGTGTGCAAAAGGGAATATGCACATAGGCTGATGTTGGTTTTTTCTGCATAGTATTTATTATACCACAAAGACTGCTTTCCAGATAAAAATCACCATCTCTAGAACCAGAGATGGTGATGTTTTATTCTTCTGTAATATCAATAATAATCTCTTCTTCGTCTTCTACGATATCTGGAGTTGCTGACTGGTCTTGCCATTGCTCCTTGAGATTGTTAAAGGTTTCTTTCGATGCTTCTGTCGCTTGTCGTGCACATGTTTTGGCTTGATCAAGGACGCTATCAAAAGTGATTTCACCAGATTCTACTTGTTCCTTTGTTTTCAGCACAAAGTCCGTTGCTTGTTCCTTCACTTCTGTCAATTTCTCACAGACTTGCTCTTTGGCATATTCTGGATCTTCTCTCAAATCATCTAGAAAATCCTGAGCTTGACTACAAACTTGCTTACCCTTGTCACTCGTCAAAAACAAAGCAAGAGCTGCACCTGAAACTGTTCCTAAAAGGATAGAGGATAATTTTCCCATAAGATTTCTCCTTTTTTATTTTTTGAAAAATTTACTTGCGACACGGAGTGCAGATAATCCAGCACCCGTCTTAAGTGTTTTTGATCCAGCAGATGAAGCCTTTTTACCTAAAACACGTGCATGTTGGTTGAGATCAGATACTGACTCAGATAAGTCAGCCACCGCCGTAAAGAGTGGATCAATCGTCGCAACTTTGATATTGATATCGTCTGCTAACACATTGACCTTAGCCAACAATTCATTGGTCTGATGCAAGGTAACGTTCACATCTGAGCTCAACGTTTTGATGGTTTTCTCTGTTTCATCAATCATACGACCTGCTTTTTGAATCGTGATTGTCAAATAAACTAAACAGACAATCAAAGCAATCGCAACAAGTATATATGCAACTTCTAACATTTATTTTTCCTCCTCATTATGATAGAAAGGGGCTTTCTTTCGATTTTGATAAAGTATGATAAAAATACCGAGTCCGATAAGGACAACTGATAACCATTGGGAAACTCGCAGACCAAAGAACATGAGACTATCTGTCCGCATTCCTTCGATGATCATACGACCAAAACCATACCAAATCAAGTAGAAAGCAGTAATATGACCACGTCTGATTCCCTTTAATTTTCGTCTAAAAATCAGAATCAAAGCAAATCCAATCAGATTCCAAACCGACTCATATAAGAAGGTCGGCTGACGGTAGCTACCATCAATGTACATCTGGTCACGGATAAAGCCTGGCAAATAATCCAGATTATCTACCGCTGCACCGTAGGCTTCTTGGTTAAAGAAGTTCCCCCAACGCCCTAAACTCTGGGCAACCATGACGCTCGGTGCTGCAATGTCTAAGAAATCCCAAGTATTAATCAACTTTCTATCTGCAAAGATATAAAGAACAATAGCGCCCGCTATCAAACCTCCGTAAATGGCCAAACCACCATTCCAGATGGCGATGATTTCACCTGGATTTTGAAGATAATAATCTAAGCGAAAGAGTACGTAGTATAGTCTAGCACCTAAAATAGCTACCGGAAAAGCAATCAGTATAAAATCCAAAATATCATCTGACAGGATTTTCTTTTTAGGAGCTTCTTTCATCGCAAGATAGACTGCCAAAACCAAACCAGCTACAATACACAAAGCATACCAACGAATAGCAAAGGGACCAATTTCAAATGCGACTGGATTAATCATGTTTCACCTCATTTTGAGCGATTAGATTTGTCAAGCGTTCTTCAAATAAACGCGTCGCATCAAAGCCCATTTCTTTAGCACGATAGTTCATGGCAGCCGCCTCAATAACAACGGAGATATTGCGTCCTGTTTTTACTGGGATGCGGATACGCGGAATCGTTACACCAGAAACCTCGAGTTCTTCAGCATTATTTCCTAGACGGTCAAAGGTCTTATGCGTATCATAATTTTCCAAATAAACTGCTAGCTGAACTTGTGAAGAATCTTTTACAGCACTCGCACCATAGAGACTCATGATATCGATAATCCCAACTCCACGAATCTCAAGTAAATGCTTCAAGATTTCAGCAGGTTCGCCCCAAAGAGTCATCTCATCCTTAGAATAAATATCTACACGATCGTCTGCTACTAGGCGGTGTCCACGCTTCACAAGCTCAAGACCTGTCTCGCTCTTACCGATACCACTATCCCCTTGGATCAAGACACCCATGCCATAGATATCCATCAAGACACCATGCACACTGGTACGTTTAGCCAAACGGGAATCAAGGTAGCTAGAAAGTTCTCCAGATAAACGGCTGGTTGCTGTTCGGCTAGTTAAAATTGCAATCTTGCATTCTCTAGCAGCCCTTAACATTTCCTCTGGAACTACCAGACCACGAGCCACGATAACCGCAGGTGTTTCAGGTAGAAACATTTTCTTCAAAACTTGATAACGGTTCTGGGCAGGCATGGCAACTAAATAGGACCACTCCTTCATCCCTAACAGCTGAATCCGTTCTGGTGTATAGTAATCAAAATAGCCCGTCATTTCAAGACCAGGTCTCATAATGTCCGCAGTATTGATTTCTTTTTCAAGTAATTCGCCTTCACCATAGACAATATCTAGTCTGAGTTTTTCAATGACATCTCTTACTAAAACCGACATAATTTCCTCCTTCAATCGAGTTCTCCTTACTATTATATCAAATTGTAGTTGGAAGTTTCCTTTTTTTGCAGGATTTACAGTATTTATTTGATGTTGCTTGGGAAAATATTTGACTAGTAAGTCTTTTCGTACTCTTTTAAATTAACCGAGACAAATCTACTGCAAATCGGTCAACGTCTATCACCAAGTCCCTTCCAGATTTTTCTAAGTAAATTCTTGGAAGACCTTTTGTTAACATTCTGTTTGCATCAACCATATCTTGAGAATAAGTATAGAACTGTTGACCTTTTGGAAACTGATTTCGAACTTGCCATTCTTCAAACTCCTTCAAAAAAGTCTTATGAGACGGCATGCTGACTTCTTCAAACAAGGAATGGTCAAAAAATCGTACCAATCGATATAGACCATGAATCTCATCCGCAAAGCACTTATCAATTTTTTCATAAGGGTAACCTCGTCTCTGATAAGCTTGGCATAAACTTTGTAAGGACTCACTTAATGCAACTGCATCTTTTCTTGCCAAGTTTATAAAATACCGAACAGAAAATTCTTCCATACCAGTTCGTTTTTTCTTCCCTAAAAACTGTTGTGCACGCAAGAGAGACTCGGATAATCTTTCTTCATCTTGATAATAAAGAGCGTATAAAATATTAATCACATTTTCTGGATAATAAGTTCCTTTCAACAAGGGTAAATCTTTGGGGATGAATGATGGAATGACTGAAAAATCGTTACAAGCAAAAGAGGTAAACAAGCCTTTCAAAATCCCATCTGTGTAAATGGTTCCACTTGCCAACAAACCACCTCTCATCAACTCGGTTCTTCCTGTTTGCCATAGAGCGTTGTTTAACTGCTTATAATCCCCATCTAAAAACGCAGCATAATAGGCAAAATATTTAATATCATCTAGCAATAAGCTACTGTACAATTTTACCCTTAAAACCTTGTCAGACGATACTTTTGAATCGGTCAAATACTTTTCAAAAATTCTTTGGTTTGACTCTTCAAATTCCTTCCAATCGATCGGATCAGCACAATAACCCCAATTTTCCAAGTGATTTTCACGCATTTTTTGATATTCTTTTATATACTCTCTCATAACAATTCATTTCTCTAAACATTGTGCAAAAAAAGACTAGACAAGTCTAGCCTTTCATTTCAAATTAGAATTTTTTACGTTTACGAGCTGCTTCTGATTTACGTTTACGTTTTACAGAAGGTTTTTCATAGAATTCACGTTTGCGTGTTTCTTGAAGAGTACCAGCTTTAGTAACCGCACGTTTGAAACGACGAAGTGCATCGTCAAGAGATTCATTCTTACGTACTACTGTTTTAGACATTTTTTTCACTCCCTTCAAGTTCAAGATCTATTCCATTTTACACGCAAAATGAATATTTGTCAAGGGAAAACTGCCATAAACTTATATTATCTTCCCTTTTCTTTTTAAAAGAGATAATGTATTAGAATAGATGTCATAATAGCGAAAAAAATTATTTTAATCCTGTTCAGAAACAACTTTTATTTCTTTATCATTTACAATAACAGCTTGTAAATTGTTCATTCGTATTAAGTCGAGCTGATTTTTATAGGTTTCAAAGGTCTTCTTGCTACTATCAGTAAAAGGTTCCTCACCATAATGTGGAAGGATATAAAAATCCACTTCATCCAATCCCGCTGTATCCGATAACTCTGTCGCTACCGTCTTGTCGTCCATGAGTTTATTGTAGTCAATATCCTTGGCTGTAATGATAGCCCCTGCTGATTCTCCCACATAGACCAACCCATCTCTTATTTGCTCTTTGATGAGAGGTAAGAGTTGCTTTTTCTTTAATTCTTGCAATAAATAAAATGTATTCCCGCCTGAGATATAAAGAATCTTACTTTGGAAAATCTTTGCCTGTGCAGTTTCTCGATCACAAGAAGCAATATCTAGAACCTCTATCTCAAATCCTAAATCTCTGAATGTTTGCTGAGCCTCATCGATATAGGCAGTATAGTCCTCTTTGTTCCCAGCGGTAGGAATAAATAAAACCTTATTTTCTAGATTCTTTTCCTTTGCATAATCGCTAAAAAGCTTTTTGACTCCAGCAAAGTATGAACATAAAAATAATTGTTTCATGACTGTACCTCCATTAATGTTTAACAATTTTATAAAGGATCCATGATCCCTTTCTTTGACTAGTTACGAGCTCAAACCCTACTGATAACAAGAATCGTCTAAATGCTTCTTCGCTTTGCACCTCTGGTAAAAAGTAAGATAACTTGTTATACTCACAAGCTAGTAAGAGTATCCCGTCTGATTTGAGTATTCTTCGAAGTTCCATAAAAGAAGCCTCTAGATCCTGCCAATGAAAATGAGTTTGAAAAGCTGTGATTAAATCAACACTTTCATCAGAAAAACCTGTCTCCCTAACATCTCTTCGTTCAAAATTTAGATTAGTCATCTCTATCTGTTTGGCTTGAGCTATTGCTACATCTGAAATATCAATTCCAGTTATAGTACTTTGCGGAAAAGTTTCTTTCAGTAGGATGGTTGAACGGCCATTCCCAACTCCTACATCTAAGATTACAGGGTAAAATGTCCTATCCAGATGACGAATTGCCCATACAAACATGGGGAGATAGGCTCGATTCCATAATTTCATCATTCGTTTTCCTAGAAAGCCCGAAGGATTCTTTGATTGCTGAATTAAGCGACTAAACAGAAACATTAAAAGTAAAAAACAAATAAAACCGAATATATAAATCAAAATCGAGCCTCCCCGTATAGCTATATTATACCACTTTAGTAAAATTGTGAATAATTGATGCAAAATAATTAAACGATTTTCAAACCAATCACCAAAAAGAGAGAACCAATTGGTTCTCTCTTTCTGTTAGACTGACA
Organism: Streptococcus oralis subsp. oralis; assembly: GCF_002096595.1. Lineage (GTDB taxonomy): Bacteria > Bacillota > Bacilli > Lactobacillales > Streptococcaceae > Streptococcus > Streptococcus oralis_D. The sequence continues at coordinate 442 of NZ_NCUR01000010.1, read as the reverse complement.
TCTTCTTAGATAGTAATGAATGTAATCATTTCAATCAAGTATCTAAAACAACTTACTTGATGACTTTCGCCACTAATTATTCTTCCTCAGATTTTTTTCTTTGAGCTAGAGAAATTAATCCCATACCTGATAAAGCAGCCAATAGACCAGCTGTCAAGTGAGATGTCTCCTCAGAACCCGTATTTGGAAGAGTTTTAGCAGTTCTTTCTTCTGTAATACCTTGTTGTTCTGGATTTTCAACTACAGGAAGTTCTACTACGGTTGGAGTATAGAATCCTGAAATGATATTTCCATTGCGATCTTTACGGATCACTTTCACACCTTTGGCTTGTCCTACAAAGTCTGCCTCAGGAGTAAAGGTGACGGTGCCATCTGGTGAGATTACATAAGTTCCTTCACCTGGAACGACTTTTTCAGTTGTTCCATCTTCAAAGGTTGGCGG